>JBBQLD010000489.1:0-1790 GCA_038327555.1 Chitinophagales bacterium | reverse complement strand
GCCTATCCCCTTCAGAGCAGGAGAAGGGTGCTGTTCTCGGTATTCGAATTTTCGGAATGAGCATTTTTGTTTTTCCAGTAAAATGTATATTTTTGTATAGGAAGCGAATTCTTATCTCAAGATGATTTCACATTTTAGCCCGGAGCCTATCCCCCTCCCTGAGGGGGTGGCCTTCAGGCCGGGGGAGTCCAGCGCGGAGCCGGAATGCCAAGTTTTCTATCTATTGTCCAATGTACCCACCAAATGGAAGCTGAAAAATCTAACCGACATCTCTACAACCCCATATTACAACCGTATGCCCGCAAGTTGCGCAACAAGGGTACCAAAGCCGAAGCCTGTTTATGGAAATATGCCCTCCGAGCCGCCCAAATGAAGGGCTACGAATTCCGGCGACAGCGCCCGGTTTTATGGTATATCGCTGATTTCATGTGTTTTGAATTAAAGCTTATTATTGAAGTAGATGGAGGCTATCATCTACTGGACGAAATGATTGAGCGTGATCGTGTCCGGGAGCAGGCACTCTCGGATGCAGGGTTCAGCCTACTGCGTTTCACCAACGAAGAAGTCTTACACGGAATAATATCCGTGCGCAAACAAATCGAGTACTGGATAGAAGCCTGGGAAGAAGCAAACAGCAAAAAGTCGTAATTTCGCCTTATGAACCTCCTGCTACAACTCCTCCATATCTTTGGACGCAAGGACATCCTATTTACCCAACAAAGTCGCCTGGAGCACGTACGCAATGCCATTCGGCGACTTCGGAATGCCGTGGGTTTGATGGTATTTGCCGTGTTGTTGGGAACCTTCGGCTACCAGCTTATTGAGCATGTATCTTGGTTCGATGCCTATTACATGAGCTTGGTCACGCTTTCGACGGTAGGTTTTGGTGAGGTGATTTCACTCAGCCATACAGGACGCGTTTTTACCTCCTTCCTGATTCTTTTCAACATCGGCTTTTTTGCCTATGCCGTCTCCACCATCACCAGTATTTTCGCAGACAGCGATATACATTCTTTTTTTTCCGATTATAAAATGATGCAGCGAATTCAAAAATTGCAACAACACACCATCGTTTGTGGGTATGGCCGCCATGCAGGAGAGGTGTGCAAGGAACTGGCAAAACAAAATATGCCTTTTGTCGTCATCGAATTGGATGCTGATAAAATCGAAACCCTTGGCCGCGACACCCCCTATCTATTTCTTCGGGGCGACGCTACGATGGACGAAGTCTTGCTGGAAGCTGGCATTGAACGGGCTACTGCGCTGGTTGTGACTTTACCGTTGGATGCCAACAACCTGTTTGTGGTTCTTTCTGCACGACAAATCAATCCAGATTTGAAAATCATCAGTCGGCTCAACAATGCTCATGATGAAAATAAACTCCGGCGGGCGGGTGCCAACCACGTGGTCATGCCTGAACAAATTGGCGGGTACTACATGGCAACCCTTGTGAATAAGCCCGATTTAGTCGCCTTTTTCACTTTAATTTCTAATATGGGGACGAATCATGTTGTGTTTGAAGAAATTGCTGTGACCAGACTAAAGCCTGAATTCAGAGAACGATCTATTGACCAAAGCGGGATTCAAACCAAGACCCAAGTCCCAATCTTGGGATTGCAGTATCCGGATGGACATTATCAACTTTACCCTCCAGTGGAGACTGTGCTTAAATCCGATATGCAGATTGTAGTGCTTGGCGATACCAAGCAAATCGAACGCTTTTGTTCCATAGTATTGGAACTTGGAAACGAGAATCAAGTGTAGTCGTTAATCAAAAAACGACGCCAAGC
>JBBQLD010000488.1:0-1975 GCA_038327555.1 Chitinophagales bacterium | reverse complement strand
TGGAGGCCGGCACTGATGGTTCTCGGCTCGGAATTTCAATCACCCAGCCCGCTTCTCCTGGTGGTGCATCGCCCAAGGCAATGTCTCAGCCTGCATCGACCAGGGCTTAGGTTACACCGTTTTGTTTCAAAATTTTCAGACAACGATTGGCCGCATATCCTTGGGCAATGTCGCCTAAATCAAGGCGCATTCCCGCTTTTTTAAGCTCGTTTTTTTTGCCTTTTTTAAAATTGATATTTTGATAACCAATTAGTTGTCGGGTTTCATCCACCCTGGAGGAGTCAGGGAGTTCTTTCAGGTTTCTTGCCCGCCGCCAAAGTCTGGTCAGGGGCCCAATAGTGGCATCGAATGCTCCATTTGTTTTGCAGGAGAAGTGATAGGAATGCCTTAGGATTGCCCATAAATCGTCGGAAACTCGAATCCTTTGTTCGGTGCCAGCTGTATTTCCAAGTCGACTCAATTCACTTTCAGGCAGGTAATCGCTCATACAAGTGTTCATGGAATCTACGGCTGCGAAAGTTTGGGCAGCTACGGATTGCGCTTGAACCTCCGATGGAGCCTAGAAGACTAGACGAAAGGTGGTGCCCATTTGAGGGTGTGTAAATTCATAGCGCCGCAGGGTATCTGTAGGCGGGAAGGCACCCAGATTGGACAGGTTAACTGGATTTGCACAGATTTGAAAGGAATAAGGCTTATAAGGACGCTCATCCGATAAATTTTCGAAATGGTCAAGGGCGGTTTTTTTTTCGAAAGCGCCCGCATCAGAAGCTTGTGTGTGATTTGGCCAAGGCATCAAATACAAGCTTATGGCGCAAATACTGAAAACACTCATATCACCTGAAAAACACCCGGAGTAGCACATGGGTAAATCCCGTCAGCACCCGGTAGCACACGTGGCGATGCATTCCAGTCCAGCATTTCCGGCATCAACACCGTCTGCGAATTCAGCGCAGCATCCCATTCTACAACCTGACCAGAATAGGTAGCTAGTCGACCAAGGATAGCCGTCATGGTGCTTTTAGCTGCGTTTTCGGCATCGGCGAATTTGTATTCCCCCTTGGCGATGGCTGCAAAAAGTTCATCGTGCTCCACCTGATAGGGATTTGGGTCATTTTTCGCATCGTAGTTCATTAGCGAGCCGCTGCGGGTCAAGATTTTTCCGGGCGCGGGGGCATTGCCCTTGGTGCCGTGAAAACCTTCCGTCACGCTGTCTTTGGTGCCAGGTATTTGCCGACATTGACTGAACATCCGCGATCCATCGGCGTACTCGAACTCTACGGTATGGTGATCGTAAATTTCGCCCGTTTCTTTCCCAATTCGCACCTGACGACCTCCAGATCCAGAAGCACGAATAGGGTAGGCTTGCTTTGCCCAGTTGCTCACATCTAGGTTGTGGACGTGCTGTTCCACGATATGATCGCCGCAGAGCCAGTTGAAATAGTACCAGTTGTCCATCTGGTATTCCATTTCGGTCTGGCCAGCCTTGCGCGGGCGAATCCAGAGCGCGCCCATATTCCAATACACACGTGAGGTAATAATTTCGCCGATAGCACCGTCGTGAATTTTGTCAATCCATTGACGGTAAATCGTTTGATAATGGCGTTGAAGGCCGACCACAACGTTGAGTTTTTTGCGTTTGGCTTCTTGTGCAGCAGCCAATATTCGTCGAATACCAGCGCCATCTACGGCCACAGGCTTTTCCATAAAGACCTGTTTTCCTTGTCGAACGGCTTCCTCAAAATGTACTGGACGGAATCCGGGCGGGGTAGCCAAAATGACCACATCGGCCAAAGCAATGGCTTTTTTGTAAGCATCAAATCCAACGAACTTGCGCTCTTCAGGTACATCCACGCGGCTTTTTACTGATCCGCGTACGCCTTCAATATCTTGCAGATCATCCGCCGTAATATTTTTGTAGGCCTCATCTACCTTGGCTCGGAAGGCATCAGCCATGGCCACCAGCTTTACATTTTGC
>JBBQLD010000487.1:0-1990 GCA_038327555.1 Chitinophagales bacterium | reverse complement strand
GTCTTTTTCAAACAACGTATTTTTTTTGGGTTTTTTTTGTTCCAAAATACCTCGCGGGGTTACTTCACTTCCCTGTGTGTTTTTATACCCAAAAACCCAAGCCATTACTTTTAAAAACAAAAAGTTTTTCAGAATTTCGCGTTTTCAATCTGAACCAACATGACAAAAAGCAAAGGATCAGGGGCCATTGGCAAACAACCAAGCATCGTAAACGACGACTTGGTAGACCCCAACTACATCATTATAAAAGGTGCGAGAACCAACAACTTACGCAACGTAGATCTGAGCATTCCTAAAAACCAACTCATCGTGGTCACGGGCGTTTCTGGGTCCGGAAAATCAAGTATTACCATGGATACGCTTTACGCAGAAGGCCAGCGCCGATATGTGGAAAGCCTGTCAAGTTATGCCCGCCAGTTTCTGGGACGGATGAAAAAGCCTGACGTGGACTATATCCGAGGCATTTGTCCGGCCATAGCCATTGAACAGCGAGTCACGACAGGCAATGCTCGAAGTACCGTGGGAAGTATGACCGAGGTGTACGAATTTTTGCGCCTGCTTTTTGCTCGAATTGGCAAATTCTACTCTCCTATTTCAGGGCAAATCGTGCAAAAACACGAGGTGGCCGATGTTATTGATTTCATTAAAAAACTTCCTGCGGGTACACGTGGCCTTGTGTTGATGCCGTTCCCGAAAAAATATCAAGAACGCACGCTCGAACAAGAACTAAACCTTTTGTTGCAAAAAGGTTACACCCGGGTGCAATTTGGTACAGAGACCCTGAGTATGCAGGATATTCTGGAAGGCATTGAAAATCGCTTCGATACCAAACAACCAGCCCATCTTTTCAATGCCCAAAATCTGTACATTCTCATTGATCGTTTTGTGATTTCACTCGATTTAACGGAATCAGATTGGATGCGCTTAGCAGATTCGGTAAACACGGCATTTTATGAAAGCGAGGGAGAATGTGTAGTAGCGAATGTCAGTTCGCCAGAATCTAGTGAACTAAAGTTCGCTACTACATTCAATAACCGCTTTGAACTAGACGGGATGACCTTCCCCGAGCCCTCACCTCAATTGTTCAACTATAACAACCCCTACGGCGCCTGCCCGACTTGTGAAGGCTATGGTAGAGTACTGGGCATTGATTTGGACAAGGTTATTCCAGATAAAAGCAAATCCGTTTACGATAGTGCTGTAGCCGTTTGGCGGGGTGAAAAATTTGGTGAATCCTTGACCCATTTGCTGGAACATGCGCACAAGTTTGACTTCCCGGTTCACACACCTTACGAGGCCCTGACCAAGCAGGAACAAAAACTTTTGTGGACTGGAAATCAATACTTTGAGGGGATTGACGCCTTTTTTAAACAACTAGAAAGCCAGACGTATAAAATTCAAAATCGCGTAACATTGGCCCGTTATCGCGGCAAAACCACCTGCAATACTTGCGATGGAGGCAGGCTTCGTCAGGAAGCCCTGTGCGTGAAAATCGGCGGTACCAACATTTCTGAACTAACCGGAATACCTATGGACGAGGTACTGGTTTATTTCAAAAATCTCGACGCCCAACTCAGCGATCACGACCGCCAAATCGCTAAACGCCTCTTATTGGAAATTAACAATCGCTTGCATTTCATGGTCGAGTTGGGCCTAGGCTACCTCACACTTGACCGCATTTCAAGCACTCTTTCGGGGGGCGAAACCCAGCGCATTCACCTCACGCGAACGCTTGGCTCAAACCTGACGGCTTCCATGTATTTGCTCGACGAACCTTCTGTGGGCTTGCACCCGCGCGATACCGGACGTTTGGTGAAAGTGTTAAAAGCGCTCCGAGATCTTGGCAATACTGTGGTCGTGGTGGAACACGAAGAAACGGTCATTGAAAACGCGGATTACCTAGTGGATATGGGGCCAGAAGCGGGTAAATACGGCGGCAATGTGGTATATGCCGGTCCTTACGCTGACATTGCCAAGGCTGCTCCAGATA
>JBBQLD010000486.1:0-2024 GCA_038327555.1 Chitinophagales bacterium | reverse complement strand
CCAATGGTTATCTCCTTATTGAAAGTCATATAAGCTCCGATCCAAAAAATGCCGACCTGACTGACGTAATAAATGCTGCGCTGCACGGAATGCAGCAAGGCGCTTTGCTGCTCGGCTTCCATCACCACGTTGAGTGTGCGTTTGTATTTGTTTTTCCACTGCCAGAACTTGAAATTTTCGATGGCCAGCAGTTTCACGCTTTGCATGCCGAGCAGGGTGTCCAAAAAGTCGCCGAGGGTTTCGAGGTTGCGGTAAAAAACCTTGTAGGCCAAGGCGCGAATTTTGGGCGTGTAATAGAGTGTAACCAACGCATAAAGCAATACAAATCCAAGTGCGACCAGACCAAGTTTAAGGTTGTAAATCATTAGAATAGGCACATAGAACAAGACAAAAAGCAAGTCCACTACGCTTTCAATCACACCAGGGTTTACCAACTGACGTATCGTGATGTTTTCCTGGAAACGCGCCATAAAATCTTCGCGCTTGTTGTTGTCGTAATATTTCTGGGTGAGGGAAATAAAGTGCTTAAAAAAACGGCTGAAAAAATCTAGTTCGAAATGGACACGTGCGTGTACCAGCAGAATGTTGCGGACATAAAGCAGGATCACCTGCGTGGCAAAAACGGCGAACATACCCATTAGGATCACCATGAGCATTTTTTTGTTCTGGTTCACCAGCACATTGTCCACGATGGTTTGCGTGAAAAACGGAATGGCCAAACCCAGTGCCTGCAATACGGCAGAAGCCAGCAGGATCTGCCAGATTACCGGGCGGAGCGAGGCCAGCACCGGTGCGTAAAAGCGGCCAAAAAGGGTTTTGCGCCTTTCTCGGTATTCTTTGACCGTTTCTTCAAGGTCTTTATTTTTGAAAATAGCGGGCGTTGGCTCAATGGCAAGCGTAATGCCGTTCCATTTTTTCAAAAAATCCGCCTTGCTGATTTTGTCTTTCCCATAGGCTGGGTCAGCTACCCAAACTGCATCGTCCGTGACATGGTAAACTACTAAAAAATGAATGCCGCTGTAATGGGCAATACAGGGCAGCTTGATTTCTGCAAAATTCTCATACTCCATCTCATACGCATCCGCCTGAAAACCAAACTGTTCGGCTACCTCGGCCAAGCTGTAAAGATTCACTCCCGCAGTGTTGGCCTCTGTAAGTTTGGCCAACAGCGATTGGATGTTGTAATAGCCGTAGTACTTGAAAATCATGGCTAAGCAGGTCGGCCCGCACTCCATCATGCCGGTCTGCTGTATGAAAGGGAATGACTTGATTTTCTTCATGCTAAGATTCGGATGGGCTTACCTGCAAAATCGCTTCTTTAAGGCATAGGTAAAAATATTCCCTGATTTGTTCAAAATCAATATGTAGTGCTTCCAATATCTGAGTCGTGGAGCGCTTGCTGTCAAGGGCAAAAAGGAAACTCCGCCAAGCGGGGTTTTCATCGTCCAACTCATAGACCAGGATTTCATTTTTATTCAGGTAAACCTTGCCGCTCGGGTGTTCAGTGACTAGGCTGCAACCTTCTGAAAATTGGATGGGGCGGCGCAGCAGCACTTCTTCCGGCACGATGTCAAGATGCTGTCGGATGCGGTTTGTGGTGGCGGGGTTCAGCTCTGTCACAGTTTCCATCATGCTTTGCACATCATCTTCGTAACGCATGGAGACTTCGTCCTGCAGGTGCAGTTTTTCGAGGAGTCCGAGATTGATCACATTCAACAAATACTGCCATGCCATAAAATCGGGTTGTTTGCCTAGACGTTCCAATTCTGCCATCAAAGCCATTTTGTCAATCACCGGGTGTGGTTCGTTCAAAGGGCCGAGCGCCTCCTCCAGTAAATCGAGTTTGCGCGGATTGATCAGGGAATTGTAAAAAGCCAATCGCTGATCGTACATGCCGACGTTGGCCGGGGCCTTGGGTTTGTTCAGGATGTAATCGGGGAGGTAACGCGCAGCAGGGATGCGCAGGATCTGTTTGTCGTAAAAAAGTTCGGCGTGCAATCGTTCCGGGATATTTGCCATAAAGG
>JBBQLD010000485.1:0-2277 GCA_038327555.1 Chitinophagales bacterium | reverse complement strand
AAGACAACTCGCGTTGAACTAAAGATAGGAAGTGCCTAAAGAAGCGAATGCTGTAATTACTTGATTTTCAGAAGAATATGTGTGTATACCGGAGGGTCTGATTTTGGGCAAAGCAAAGACTTGCCACCAGTGCCAGTAATGGCACGAGTAGTGATTTTTTCAATAAGAAAAAATTTATAAGTTAGAAAATGTTATTGTGGGTAATAAAGCAGATCAAATCTGCCTTTCGTGATTCTCAATGTGCTAATTGCTGAGAGGAATTTTGCTTTGTAAAGCGATGAATAGAAACTAAAAGTTGGGCAATGTGAAATGACGTTTAAAACGATGCCACACTAAAGCTTCGCTTCAAAATTGTACTTCAGCCCCCAATACTCTTTCAGCACCATTTTCACCGAACCTACAGACACGGGCGATTCAATGAGGAGCGGGATGCGGTTAGCATCGTCTGAGACCCACACGGTCATTTTTGCATCCTCCTTGAAAACGGTGCCTGCAATGACCTCCGGCTGAAATTTGAGCGTTTTGTAGCGCCCCATTTTATAGATTTTTTTATTGGAATCTTTCCCCAGATAATTCATTTTCAAAGGATATTCTTCCTTGTCCATAAAAATCCGAAAGGGCACGGAATAGCCTGCCGCTTGGCTCCCGTAATCAAAATTTCGGAGGTTGTAAAGGCTGGAAAGCACATCGTTGCAATCGGCTTTCACCGTATGTTCGGTCTTTTCTTCTTTCTCACCGCGTTTGGGTGAGCGCCATACCGTCATTTTCCGTCCGGCTTGGTTGAAGGTTATCTTTTCAAAAATGTGGTAATCACCCTCGTTCACATTGCGCTCAGAGTAGTTGGGCAATAACGTGTTTTTATCTACCCAAGAATCGTATTCGTCCTTTGCACTAAAAAACCACTCATAAGAATCATAAGTTTGACCATGGGCTTGATAGTGGTATTGGTTGCCCTCATCAAAAATTTTGAAGGTCACTTCGCCCGCTGGCACCCAGATAAAGTTGAGGTTGTAATAGATTTTGTACGTAAGCCGCTCTCCGTGCTGGAAGGCAACATCAGCAACTTGTCCTGCAGGCTGCGACGGCGGAGTTTGCCCAAGGCTTTCGGGCAAACTATAGCCTATGGCCGTGAAAAGAAGTACGGTGCAAAGCCCAAAAGTCGAATTTTTAATGGCAGTCGTTTTCATAGAAGAACGTTTTGGCAATGTTGACGTAAAGAATTGAAAAAGTACCCACCAACGCAGGCAAAATCAGGTTTATTATCCACAGGGTGAAGGTAGCAGCAAGACTGCTGATCTCGTTGGCACCGAGCGGCCCCCATACTTGTACCGCCAGATTTCCCCGTGCAACAAGCCCCATTATTGGCGGAAGGGGGATGCTTGTTTGGAGCAAAAATAGGGCTCCTATGCCTGCAAAGCCGTCCACAAGGCTAGTTTTTATGTCAAAAAATTTCAGCAAAAATAAATACTGCGTGGCGTAAATGCCGTAGCGTATGGTAGACCATTTCAGAATATCGGAAAGTTCACGTTGGCTGAACTGCTCCAAAACCCGCACATCTTTCACAAAACGTTTAACTCGCTGCAACCATGGGATTTTCCTTGCAATCGGGATAAGCACCTTAATGTTGTAAAACACTAAAAACATCATTCCCAGCCCAATGGTTGCCACCAGCGCAAAAACTTGTAGGTAAAGCGGTTCCAAACGCCAGAATCGCCCCATAATCCATACAGCACCTGCTGTACCCGTAGTGAGGAGCACCATGAATTGAGCAAAATTTCCCACTAGGTTGATAATAACCGCTTTCCATCGGTTTTCTGGGCTGACGAAGAGCACTCGTCCACCATATTCCCCTACCCGATTGGGTGTAAAAAGCGAAACAGCCACACCAGCCATTACCGCCCGCAGGGCTTTCCATCGGCTCATCGGCTCATAGCGGCGCATAATTTGATACCACTTCTGGGTCTCTGCCAGCCAATTGAACGGCATGAGCACCACGGCAAGTATAAGCCAAACTGCATTGGAACTTGCCAGACCTTGCCAAAAAACGACCCAAATTATAGGCAGATTATCCTTTCTCGTCAGCTCAAAATACAAAATGCCAGCCAAAAAGAGTAGCAACAGCGCCTTGAAAGCCAGGTTTAGGTATTTTCGATTGGAAAGAGCAGACACGAAATGGTGTTTAACTCACAAAATTAAAAACAGGTAGATCTTAGAGCGTGTTCACGAAAGTGTGGAATACCTTTTTAAACCATTGCTGTTTTAATCTACAAAAAATGG
>JBBQLD010000484.1:0-2417 GCA_038327555.1 Chitinophagales bacterium | reverse complement strand
TGCCGGAATATTTAGGTAAAAAGCAGGACACAAATAAGAGCCAGTTAGAAGAAAAAAAGTAGGATAATATTCAGAAGCGTCCCAATAGATTTCACTTTAATTAAAATGTTGATAATCAACAGATGGATTGAATTAAAGTGTTGTAATTGGGATGCTTCTTTTTTGTAATGAGGTACAATAGAAAGATGCTTTTTATCTTCTTTGAAATTCAATTTGATTCCAATGCGCTGATTAGATTCCAGTACCTCGTAACGCAGGAAATAAGGCTTATCAAATGCTCCCGGCAATGAAGCGATTCATATTTATTGCGCCGAAGTGTGCTGATGTTGCTCTTTTGAAACGGCGGCCTGTTTCTGGCGATTGCGTTTCCCAAAAAATTTAGGATGTATTACCAGCAAGCCAAAAGATTCACCTTCTTCCTTTCCTGTTTTGGAGTGGTGCGCTCCGTGAGCCCTCAGAATGGCTCGGGAATATAAACTGTCTAATTGCCGGAACCAGGAAAAACGCTGGTGAATATACACATCGTGGATCAGGAAATAGGTCAACCCATACAGGGAAATACCTACCCCGATGAACAGCACCCAAAAATGACTGCTCATGCTACCATACATATAACAAAAAGCGGAAGGAATCGCAAAAACCAGAAAAAATCGGTCGTTTTTTTCAAAAAAACCTTCTTTCTCATGTTTGGGCCGGTGGTGGTCTTCGTGCCATTGCCAGAGGACGCCATGCATCACAAACTTATGGGTGAACCATGCCATAAACTCCATGCCGACATAAGCAGCGAGTGTGGTTAACGTATATAATAACCAGGTAGACATTGCGAGTTGCGTTTAATTCAAAAAATAATACTCTGGCTCTGAAACAGGTTTTGACGCTTAAAGTTTGCCATTTTTATCGATTTAATAGATAGTAAAGGGTAGAAAAATCTGCGATCAGAAAAATTCAGCACCTTTGCCCTCCTTTTGAGGGGCGTGTGAAAAATGACTTGTGAATTTCGGGTAAATTCATCTTTGTTCAGGCAACTATCTTTTTGGGCGAATAGTGGGGCTATTTAACTAAAAAGATGGGCAGTCTGGGCGAAAATGAATCACCCCAAAGTGACAAGTTATCTTTCACACGCCCCTTAGGCTAATGTTTGCATGGAAATGACTTACCGCGAAACGATCGACTACCTGTACCGTCAGCTGCCTATGTTTCAGCGCATTGGCCCTGCGGCTTATAAAAAAGACCTGGATAATACGCTGGCACTCTGTACCCATTTGGGCAATCCCCAGTCCCGTTTCCTGAGTATTCATGTAGGCGGAACCAATGGGAAAGGTTCGGTGAGCCATATGCTCGCAGCCATTTGTCAGGCAGCAGGGCTGAAAACAGGACTTTATATCAGCCCGCACTACAAAGACTTTCGGGAACGCATCAAAATCGACGGCCAATACATCCCACAGCACCGGGTCGTCGAATTTGTGGCAGAACATATGGAACAGATAGAAGCCATTCAGCCCTCTTTTTTTGAACTCTGCGTAGCCATGGCATTTGACTTTTTCGCCAAAGAGCAGGTAGATGTGGCCATTGTGGAAGTGGGGCTTGGCGGCCGTCTTGACAGCACCAATGTGATCACCCCTTTGTTGAGCGTGATTACCAATATCAGTTACGACCATCAAAATCTACTGGGTGACACCTTGCCGGAAATTGCTGGTGAAAAGGCGGGAATTATCAAATCCGGCGTGCCTGTTGTCATCGGCGAAACGCACCCGGAATCGGCACCCGTTTTTTTACAAAAAGCAAAAGAAATGGTGGCACCTATCCTTTTTGCAGATCAATACTTTCAGGTGCAGGAAACGGACGCTTCAGGTCTGCAGTCCAGTCAATTCAAGGTGCTTAAAAACAACCAGATCTACTTTGAGTCCCTTGAAGTAGATGCATCGGGCCCTTTTCAGACCCGCAACGTAGCGACGGTTTTGCAGGCATGGGAAGTACTTCAATCTTCCAAATTGCGTGTTATTCCCGATGAAACGGCTCTTCGGAATGGACTGGCTCAACTGCGCTCTCTGACCCGATTTATAGGGCGCTGGCAGATCATAGGAACCGATCCGGTTATTTTATGCGATAGCGCCCACAATGAAGCGGGTTTGCGCCTGGCTTTTGATCGTATTTTGTCCATGCCTTTCCGGCAACTACATATCGTTACCGGTTTTGTCAATGATAAGGACGTGGCGAAAGTACTTGGATATTTTCCCGACAATGCCCGCTACTATTTTGCAAAAGCAAATATTCCCCGCGGACTGGAGGCAACTGTTTTACAGGAAAAAGCAGCAAGTTTCGGGTTGAAGGGGCGAGCGTATGTTTCCGTTCGCAATGCCCTGAAGGCAGCCAGACGCGCTGCGGAACCACAAGATTTAATCGTAGTGATGGGTAGT
>JBBQLD010000483.1:0-2502 GCA_038327555.1 Chitinophagales bacterium | reverse complement strand
CAAATGGGAAGATGGCGAGGAAATAAAATACCGGGTGTATGCCTCTCCGGAGGAAGCTATCTGGGATTTTGGCAGTTTTGTCAAAAGCCGTACTTGGTACGAAGACGTGCTCGACTGTCCAATAGACGATTCCCGCTGTGTGACTGATGGCCTAAAAAAGACCGATTCAGAGCCAGGGTACAGTATGAACCCCAATTGGGATGAGGCTGTAATGGGGATTATTCAAAAAGTTGGGCTTCAGTCTCTGGTTACCCGTTAAACATAAGGTTGTTATGCCCCGCTCACTTCTTCTTCCCTCGCGGTTTCTGCCCCCGGGTAATCGGCTTTTTATACTTCATGTCCCGCATAAACTTAGTCTTGTTCCCCAGATTCACCTTCTTGTTTTTCTCCTTTTTTTCATGGAAAGCGCCGCTTGGGCGGGGTGGTAGTTTGAGTTGAATTTCAGGGCCGGAATAGCGTTCGCTCTCAATCAAAACATCCGAAATCACCAAACCTTCAGGCAAGGAGAGTTCCGGAATTTCTTTTTCCATCAAGGCTTCGATGGCCTCCTGGTAGGGTAGCTCAGCTTCCGTAACAAAAATCAGGGATGCCCCATCACGGTCGGCACGGCCTGTGCGCCCGATTCGGTGGATGTAAGTTTCCGCGTCAGTAGGTGTGTCCACATTAACAACGTGCGTCACTTCCGAGACATCCAAGCCTCGTGCTAACAGGTCAGTGCATATAAGGCCACGGCACAACCCTTTATCGAATGCAGCCACAGCATTCAAGCGAAAGTTCTGCGATTTGTTGGCGTGAACGATTTCAAATTGTTCGGGGAAACGCGCTTCCAGTTGTTTGTGAATGACATCGGCCATTCGTTTGGAAGGGCCGAAAATCAATACTTTTTGCATCGAATCGTCGGTAGCGAGCAAATGTTCGAGCAGGTTTATTTTGGTGTAAAAATTGGGCACATGGTACACATGCTGGTCAATGCGCTCCAAAGGTGTGCCCATCCGCAAGGCTTCGACAATGATTGGGCCTTGGAAAAAAGTCTGGATGAGATCGTCTACTTCTTCCGACATGGTGGCGGAAAACAAGAGGGTTTGTCGTTTTCGTGGCAATAGGTCGAGGATGCTGGTCAACTGCGCCCGGAACCCGAGGCTGAGCATTTCGTCCATCTCGTCAATCACAAACTGCTTGACGTATTTCAGGTTCAGATACCCACTCATTGCCAAATCCACCAAACGGCCGGGTGTGGCGATGAGGATATCTAACCCATTCATTACCACAAGCTTTTGCGTATTGATATTGGTGCCGCCGTACACGCCTTCTACGCGCGTGTTCATGTACGTCGTTAGTTTTCGAACGTCGGCCACCAATTGAACCACCAATTCACGCGTGGGTACTACAACCAAAACGCGCGGTTCTTTTTGATTAGAAAAAGTCATTTGCCGAAGTATCGGCAGCAGGTAGGCAAAGGTCTTTCCGGTCCCTGTTTGCGCAATTCCCACCACATCACGGCCCGACATGACGACCGAAAAGGCTTTTTGCTGTATGAGCGTCGGCTCGGTAAAACCAAGATCGCTGAGCGCATTCAGCAAAGGGGCATTCAAATTGAAATCTTCAAAAGTCATAGTCAATTAAAAAACAAAAACCGGCGGCTCGCTTCTCAGCGAATCTGCCGGTTCTGCCATACTTTAAAAGTGGACGGATTAAAATGAAAGTATTGAAAAAGGAAATCCTAAGCGAGTGTATAGCCGCCGTAGCGTAAGCAAAGACGGGGATGTTTCAACTGATCTGTTCATTTGAACGGCCAAAAGTATGCCGAATTTTTCAAATTAAAGGTATTTGACAAAAAATGTTTGCATTCGGAGACCTATGGGGTTCCAAAGGTCTGGATTACTTTCCAATAAAATTCGCTTTGCGTTTTTCCACAAACGCTGCTGCCCCTTCTATAAAGTCCGCTGTGCCGCAGCATTCGCCAAATGCGCTTACTTCTCGGCCAAATCCATCCTCACCGTCTTCAAAATAGGCATTGACCGTTTCGATGATTTTTGAGATGGCAAGGGGTGCTTTTGTGGCTATTTTTTCGATTAACTCCTTGGCTTTCATTACTTCTTCTCCTGCTGGAACAACATAATTTACCAAGCCAAGGCGAAGGGCTTCTTCTGCGCCAACCATATCAGCGGTCATCAAAAGTTCGATTGCTTTGGTCTTTCCAATGTACTGTATGAGCCGCTGGGTGCCTCCGTAACCGGGAATGAGGCCAAGATTCACTTCTGGCTGGCCGAATTTCGCCTTTTCACCTGCTACCCGCAGGTGGCAAGCCATGGCCAATTCACATCCGCCGCCAAGCGCAAACCCATTCACTGCGGCTACTACCGGGCGGTGGAATCGTTCGACGAGGAAAAAAATATCCTGTCCGCGTTGGGCAAGTGCTTTGCCTTCCGTAGCACTTAGACCGCTAAATTCAGTGATATCTGCACCCGCCACAAACGCCTTCTCGCCGGCTCCAGTAATCAC
>JBBQLD010000482.1:0-2537 GCA_038327555.1 Chitinophagales bacterium | reverse complement strand
TCACAAAATGAGGCATATTCATAACGCTCACCAGGGGCTAAAATAGGCTGTTCACCCACGACGCCTTCGCCTTCAACTTCTCGAACCTGAGCAGCACCATCTGTGATAAACCAATGACGGCGAAGCAGTTGCACCGTATGCATACTACCATTTTCGATCATGATGTGATAACCAAAAACGTAACGACTTATTCTTGGGTCGGAGTGATTTGGTAAGTAGTTGGTCTCCACAGCGACCGTGATGCCATTTGTAACAGCGATTTCCATGCGGTAAAATTACAAAGCTTGAATTGCACTACGTTGCTTTTTTTCTATTTTTCCTGGATTTCAAGCGCATTTCGAATGTCTTCGAACATTCGTGCAGTTCCTCCTCCAAAATACTCCACAATTCTGATCAAAGGGTTTTGAAACCTAAAAATAGCACGCAATTTTGCTTCACTTTCCTGCTCCACTCCTCCGCCAATCAGAACCAGATCAAAACGACGTTGCTGAAATATTTCTATAGCCTGCTCATCATCTAAAGCGCCCACAGCTTCCCAGTCGGGTGTATTGTTGATGAGCGTCAAGACGGTCTCCATAATTTCAACATGGCGACCGATGACGAGGACTTGGATTCTGTTGAGCATAAATTACTGGTTTTCAGGAATAAATTCCTCTATTGCTTTACGGCTGCGCGGCGTGATTTCGCGGGTGCGAAAAGGCTCCTCTAATTGATCCGGCTCCCCTAAAAAGCCCAGGGCAATGATGCACACATCTTCTTCGTCATCGGATAACTGAATCGTTTCGCGAAGCGACGCAGGGTTATAACCGCCCATAAGGTGGCCATATATGTTCATTTGAGTGGCTTGAAGCATCAAAAATGCATTGGCCATCCCGGCATCGTGCATCGCATGGCGGTTGGGCGCTCCGTTTTTAGCGAAGTTCTTTTTGGCGGTACAAAGCAGCAGCCCGGCTGCATTTTTTGCCCAGGGTTGATTGCCGGACAAAAGACATTCCCACATTTGGTCGAATAAGACCGTGCCACGCAGGGCATATCTGTAACGCCAAGGTTGCTCATTCATGGAAGACGGTGCCCAGGCGGCAGCTTCGATGAGGGTAAGCATTTGTTCTTCGGTAAGATTTTGGTCGGAAAAAGCCCGTGCACTCCAGCGATTTTTGATCAGATCAATGACAGGAAGTCGGGTAACGGCAGTTTTAATCATGCTGTTTTGGTGACGGGTGTGGATGTGTTATTGGTGCCCCTGCCACTAGCGGTCTAATGATTGGGGAATTCCTTAACTAATTTGCAAGCGATTGGTTCATTTAAAGGGTCAAGTATCCTTGTCTCAATTCACCTTAAATCTTAATCCACCAATTGCTCAAATATTCATCGGCACTTCCATGAGCAATACTTCGGCATTAGATTCGGCTTTGATTTCGAATTTTTCCAAATCCCAGATTCCGAAACCATCGCGGGTATTAAGCTTTTGGTCGCCAATACTGACGGCCCCACTAAGGACAAAAACGTACACGCCATTGCCAGCGCCTCCTTTTATATTGTATTCCGTTTTAAACCCCTGATCCAAAGTACCGAGGTGAAACCAGGCATTTTGATGGATCCAAACGCCTTCATCATCTGCATTGGGAGAGAGAATTTGTTGGAGTTTGTTGTGGCGATCAGCAAGCTTCAGCGTAATTTGGTCGTAGCGTGGGGGGACATTTTTCTTGTTTGGGAAAAGCCAGATTTGCAAGAATTTGACCAATTGGCTGCTGTTTTTGTTGTATTCGGAGTGTTGAATGCCCATTCCGGCACTCATAACCTGGATGTCTCCATTGCGTATGGTGGCTAAATTGCCCATGCTGTCTTTGTGTTCCAGATCACCTTCCAGCGGAATGCTGATGATCTCCATATTGTCGTGCGGGTGGGTGCCGAAGCCTTTCCCTGCTGATACAGTATCATCGTTGAGCACCCGGAGTACCCCAAAGTGCATGCGCTCCGGGTTGTAATAATTGGCAAAACTAAAGGTATGGTACGAGTTTAGCCAACCATGATCAGCGTGGCCTCGGGTTTCAGCTTTGTGCAAAACTGTGTTTGCCATAATATTTGAATGTGTATTTGGAAGGTGGTTAAAGCCCAGGATGTCTAGCGGCCTAAGTTCGTCAATGTCGTTTGTAATAACCGCGCCGGAAATGCCAGCGGTGGCCAATGCCCCTGCACCAATCAGGCTGCGTTTTAGAAATTCATTTCTGTTCATGATCGGAAAAATTTAGTGGTGAATCAAATTGGACACTGCAAAGTTGGGTTACTTCATCGGCTTGCAAGTCAATGTGTTTGTTGATATTGTTCAGGATAAGAGATGTCTGCACGGCAAGCATATTTTGTTTTAAAGCGTGCTAGTGGCAGGGGCACGAAGTCTTTGACGGTTTGTTCGACTCTTTTGAACTGATACTTTGTTGCGCCTCAGTCATGGAGAGCCCGCTACAATCCTTCGTCGCGCCTAGTCTCATCTCAAAATAATCTGAACAAACTATCAAAGACTTCGTGCCCCTGCCACTAGT
>JBBQLD010000481.1:0-2562 GCA_038327555.1 Chitinophagales bacterium | reverse complement strand
GGAGCAACACCCTCGATGTTGCCCTGGAACATTTGCCCATTCGCCATTGGCAGGGAGGCGTAGGGGTACAAGCATCGCAGCAGTTGAATTATGTCAGCCGGGGCGGTTTTATCCCGGATTACTTGGGCTTTGGTGGCGCGGTATGGGCTATGGAGCGTTGGCGAAGATATCCAAATCCATGGGAGTTTGAGATGGGTGCCCGTTATGATTATCGTTGGAATCACATCACTACAATAGGCAATGGAACCAATAATCTGGACAAACAACTTGAATTCGGCAATATTTCAGGAACTACCGGAGCGATTTACCATTTTACGAGCCAGCTGACTGGAAAATTGAATACAGGATATGCCTGGCGGCCACCGCATGTCAATGAACTTTTTGCACGTGGAGTACACCACGGCGCAGGCACCTATGAACAAGGCAACCCTGATTTAAAGGCCGAAAAAGCCTGGAATACAAATTTGAGTTTAACCTGGGAATCCCGTGCAGTACATGCAACGGTTACCATGTATCATAATCGGATTGACAACTTTATTTATCTAAACCAGCCTCGTGATAGCATTGTATTAACCATTCGAGGGCCGTTTCCCGCTTATTTTTATCAGCAGGACGATGCAATTTTACAGGGACTGGATGCTAGTTTAAGCTTTGAACTCTTCCCTCAATTGACCGCCGAAAGTCGTGTCTCTATCCTCCGTGGATTTAGAATTGCATCTCCTAGTATTCCCAATGAAAAAGATAATTTCCATGATTGGTTGCCTTTGATGCCAGCCGACCGATACCAATATGGCCTGAAATGGACTTTTGGTAAACCAAGCTCTTTTGCTAAGTCTTCGGCAGACAAACTAAATCGCGCAGGTAACCTGGGAGAAACATTTATCCGACTGATGGCTAGCACCGCTTTGCGCCAAATCCACATTCCGCTGGAAGGCTTGACCAAATCTGCTCCAGCCACTTTCACCACCTTTAGCCTCGATGCCGCACACACTTTTCATTTGAATGGCCACCAAAAGGCATCAGATCAACGCAATGGGCAGCTGCTCGAAGTGGGTCTGAGTATCCAAAATCTGAGCAATGTACGCTACCGGGAATACCTAGACCTCTTCCGTTATTTTACAGATGCGCCCGGAATAAATGTAGGGCTTCGGGCAAAATTGACGTTCGGAAGCTGAAGAAAAACCTTTTTATACCCTTGAATATCAAACGATTAACCTCATACCAATTTTTCAGTATTCAAACTTTTTAACTTTAACCATTAAATTTTCACATCATGTTTAACACAAAAATGCGTGTCCAAACTTTCCTGCTCCTGATTGCTACTACGGTTTCACTTTTTACCGTGGGTTGTGACAAAGGAGATGATCCGACCCCACAAGAACTGATTACAAAAGTAGTTGTACACCTAACTGGCACCGATGGCTCCACCTTCAATCAGGAGTTTGAGGCAGAAGACCCCGAAGGCGATGGCATTTGGAATAATATTCCAACTTTAAACATCCCGGCAAACACCACCTTCAATGTCCATGTTCATGTGTACGATGGTGCAACTAAAATTGACGGAGAAATCGAGGCAGAAAGCACTGCCCACCTTTTCGTTTATAAACCAACTGGAGCAAATTTGGTGGTCAGTGATCTCAATCTTGATACTGATGGCAAATCTTTTGGTATTAATTCCAAATGGGTAAGTGCTGCAACGTCAACAGGATCCGTTAAGATTCAATTAATCCACGAACCAACAGACAAAAACGCGGCTGATCCTGGTGGCGAGGTGGATTTTGAAGTAACATTCCCTGTTACGGTTCAATAAGCCAATGCAATCCAACACTCAAACAGTCCGTACACTGCTTGCAGCCCTGCTACTTGCCGGGTACGGGCTGTTTTGGGCGTTGTGGTCGCTTCATCCGTTTTTTGCCCACAACCATGAGCACGAAAAGATATCTTGTCAGCACGAATCAAACCAAAAACATCTTCACGATGAGCGATATGCTCAACATGAATGCCCCATCTGCCATTTTTTGCCAGCGCAAACCAGCGAGCCATTATCGCTCAGCTTTGAGGAAATAGCCTTTGTTTCCGAACCTGCACTTCAACCTGCAGACCATACAGCGCCATCGCTTTCCTTGCCGCTTTGTTCTTTCTTGCGCGGCCCCCCTGCCAATTTCTAGTTTTCGCAACGCTTCCCCTTTTTTAATTTCTTCAATAAGATGTACGCCACAACTGATTGGGTTGTGTTGCGAACATCCCACCTTAACTTGTATCTGCCTATGTGGAGCGCAATTAAAGGCATACTACTCATCTTCTACATTTGCAGAAGTATGCGAAAGTGACACAATGATTCACACGAAAACAGTTTGATTTTGATAAGTGTGGGGCAGTCGTAATGATGGCCCCACATTTAATTGGATTGACTGTTTCAATTTCAAGCAAAAATGACTTCAATAAATAAAAAACTACCCGTTACCGTGCTGTGGGGCTTCCTCGGCGCAGCCAAAACGACTCTGCTCAACCACGTTCTACACAATAAAGAAGGGCTGCGGGTCGCCGTCATTGTCAACGACA
>JBBQLD010000480.1:0-2594 GCA_038327555.1 Chitinophagales bacterium | reverse complement strand
GGTCTGCCTAATTGAAGGTGATGCTACCGTGGCGCAGGAACTGCTCTCTTTGCCTTTTAATCACATCTTTTTTACAGGAAGTCCGCAAGTAGGTAAAATCGTGATGCGTGCCGCTGCAGAACATCTAGCTTCGGTAACCCTCGAGTTGGGCGGCAAAAGCCCAGTCGTAGTAGATGAATCTGCAGATCTTGATACCGCAGCCGCTAAAATCGTGTGGTTAAAAGTGATCAATGCCGGCCAAACTTGCATCGCGCCAGACTATGTTTTGGTACATGAAAGCCGACATGATGCATTGCTGGAAAAAATGAAGGCCAAAATCCAGCAGTTTTATGGCAAAACCCCGTCAGAAATCCAACAAGGCCCAGATATGTGTCGGTTGATCAATGCACGTCATTTTAACCGGGTAAAGGCTTTGCTGGATGATGCTGTACAACGCGGTGCTACCCAGGTTTTTGGTGGCGAAACCGTTGAAAATGAGCGCTATATTGCACCTACGATTCTAACCCAAATACCCGGAGAAGCTAAAATTTGGGAGGAGGAAATATTTGGACCAATCTTGCTTGTTCGAACGTACAAAACCCTTGACCAGGCAATCAATTATGTCAATGCGCAACCCAAAGCTCTGGCCATGTATATCTTCTGCAACGATGATCGGCGCACCTCGAAAATCATAGCCGAAACCCGCTGCGGCGGCGTAACAGTCAACGATTGTGGGCCACATTTCTACAATTCAGAATTGCCGTTTGGCGGCAGCAACAACAGCGGTATTGGAAAATGTCATGGCGAATTTGGCTTTTTAGAGTTCACCAACCAGCGGGGTGTGCTGTATCAAGCACGCTGGATGCCAACAACTAAATTTTTCTTGCCGCCTTATGGCGGGAAGTTGCGGCATTGGATTTTGGAAGGGGTGGTGAAGTGGTTTTAATGATGAACTATGAGCTATGAAGTATGAACTGCATATCAACAGTTCATACTTCAATCGTTCATTGTTACCAAATTAGTACTTCCAATATAGCTTTTGCGACCTTCTCAATCGAAGGAATCATCCGTTGTTCTAATACCATGTTTAGCGGCACTGCAGGCATATTTTCTGCCCCAAGTGTACGCACCGGGGCATCAAGACTTTCAAAACAGTTTTCCTGTATCCTGGCTGCTAGGCTCTGTGCGAAAGAGCCATTCACCTGCTCCTCCGTTACCACCAAAACCCGCCCATGCCGACGCGCAGCTTCATACATCGCGGCTTCGTCGAGCGGACAAAGTGTGCGCAAATCCACAATTTCTACTTGTCCAGGAAACTTTACAGCAGCATTCAAGGCCCAGTGAACGCCCATGCCGTAGGTGATAATAGCGAGGCTTTCCCCTTGTTCCGTTTTTTGTTTATCAGCCGATAAGGCGATTCTGGCTTTGCCAAATGGAACGATGTAATCTGCATCGGGCTCAACCGTCCGAGCGGCTTCAGTGCCGGGTACTTTGCTCCAGTACAAGCCTTTGTGTTCAAAGATTACGACAGGGTTTGGATCATGCCAGGCCGATTTTAGTAAGCCTTTCAAATCGGCTCCATTGCTGGGATAGGCAATTTTTACGCCCCGAATTTGGGCAATCACACTTTCCACGCTGCTGCTGTGGTAAGGGCCGCCGCTTCCGTATGCACCAATGGGAATTCGTAGCACACAACTAACTGGCCATTTGCCATTGCTCAGGTAGCAACTTCTGGAAACCTCGGTGAAAAGTTGGTTCAATCCCGGCCAGATATAGTCTGCAAACTGGATTTCTACAATGGGGCGCAAGCCAACAGCACTCATGCCGACCGTGCTGCCCACGATAAAAGCTTCCTGAATTGGGGTATTAAATACGCGGTGATCGCCAAATTTTTCAGCCAACGTTGCGGCTTCACGAAAGACGCCACCGAGTCTTCTACCCACATCCTGCCCATAAAGCAGGCAACTTGGATACTCACGCATCAATTCTTCGATGGCAAAAAGTGCACAATCTACCATTACCTTGGTTTCGCCGTTGGCAGGGTTTCGTTCGCCGCGCTCTTCGGTGATAGGGGTAGGCGCATAATCGTGGGTGAACAAATCTTCTGGTCTTGGGTCTTCGGAATTTTTGGATTGTTCGAAATCTTCAGACACCGTTTTAATTGCTTCCTTTTCAAACTGTCGAATCTCCTGCTCCGTGAACCCATTTTCCAGCAATAGTTTTTTAAGCATGGGGTAGGGGTCGCGCTTGGCATGTTCCTCCAGATCGTCACGATACCATTCTTTGCGTACGCCAGAAGTGTGGTGGTTGAGCAACGGAACCCGCGCATGGATCAAAAAAGGCCTGCGTTCGCGGCGAATTTTTTCCATAACATCTTGCACAGTCCTCCAGCATTCCTCAAAATCGTTGCCTTCAATACTTATAGCTTCCAGACCGGGAAATCCTTTGGCATATTCTGCGGCATTGGCCACCCGCGTTTCTTCGGCGTTGGCCGAAATATCCCAGCCATTGTCTTGCACCAGATACAGGATGGGCAGTTTTTTTAAGACAGCCATTTGAAAAGCTTCTGCAATTTCGCCCTCCGTCACGGAGGCATCTCCAAGGGAGCAGATGAC
>JBBQLD010000479.1:0-2660 GCA_038327555.1 Chitinophagales bacterium | reverse complement strand
ACTTACAATTACCCCTATTATGCCGAATTTTTAGATCGGTATGGGTTTGTAAAAAATACTGATTTACTAAGTTATGAGTTTTTTCCAAAAAATCTCACTCCAAAATTACTGGAATTGAGCGTTCAATTGGAAAATCGGCTTGCCCAAAACGGCATTACGATTCGGACCATTAACATGAAAGATTTTGATGCGGAAGTAGACCGATTTTTACCCATTTACAATGCTTCCTGGGATCAAAACTTAGGATTTGTACCCATGACAGAGGCTGAAGTACGGCAAATGGGTAAAGACCTGAAAATGGCCATCGATCCGGATTTCATATTTTTTGCAGAAAAAGCAGGAAAAACCATTGGAATAGCACTTTCTATCCCAAATCTCAATGAAATTTTTATAAATATTTCAAGGGGAAGGCTGTTTCCAACCGGGGTTTTTAAATTCCTCTTTGGCCGAAAATCTATCAAAACGCTTCGAATAGTAGCATTGGGTATTCTGCCGGAATTCAGGCGTACTGGTCTGGACGTATGTTTTTATGTCCGCAGCTACCAGACAGCCCTCCAAAAAGGCATTCAGCGGGCAGAAGCCTCCTGGATTTTGGAAAACAATGACTTGATGAACCGGGCACTTGTGCAAATTCAGGGAAAAGTCTTTAGAAAACACCGAATTTACGAGAAATCGCTCTAAATCATGGCACGCATTCTTATTACTGGAGCCAGTGGATTTATTGGTGGACACCTGGTGGATAAAGCGCTAGAAAATGGCCACGAGGTAACTGCTGCTATCCGAACCAATAGCGACCGTACCCGATTGAAGGACGCCAGGATTCAACTTCTGGATTTACCATTAGGAGACCTGAATGGCATGACCACCCAACTCCAGAGATCTGGGCGTTTTGACTGGGTGATACACAATGCGGGCGTGACCAAAGCGCTTTCCAGTTCAGGATATCGCGAGGGCAATACGGAAAATACCCACCGCCTAACAATGGCTTTGCAAAACGCAGGTTTGCTGCCCGACAAGTTTTTATTTGTCAGTAGTTTAGCGGCCCTGGGTGCTGCGCCGGCAGGAAACACCATGATTCAGGCCAACCAAACGCCAAATCCGCTCAGTCCTTATGGTGAAAGCAAGCGCCAAACCGAACTGCTTTTGGAATCCATTGAACCGGACTTTCCTTGGGTGGTCGTTCAGCCAACTGCCGTGTATGGGCCTTGGGAGCGAGATATTCTAACTTTCATCAAATTGGCTAACCAAGGTTTGGAGCTAACGATTGGCCGACAATCTCAACGCCTGAGTTTTATCCATGCCACGGATGTTGCCAACGCTATATTTCGGGTTTTGGAAACGAATAAATCCATTAACCACAGAAAATTCATTTTATCAGATGGCAATGCATACAGAACAGAAGACTTAGGTGCTGCCGTCCGGGAAGCTTTGGGCGGAAAAAAGACGATAAAAATTCGCTTGCCGCTTGGGCTGGTAAAGCAGGTAGCGGGAATTGCAGAAACGATTGGACGCTGGCAAAACAAAGCTTCCGCCCTGAATCGAGAAAAAATTCCAGAGCTGGCAGCCGAAAACTGGCATTGCGATGCCTCTCCTCTCTTTGAAGAACTATATTTCAATCCTGCATTTGATTTGCATCGCGGCATACACCATACCGTGGAATGGTATCGAAAGGCAGGTTGGCTATAAGAAAACGCTCCATAGCGCTATAAAAATCATATTACAGTCTTGGTTATGAACCATTCTAACCCATTTTATCGCGTGAAGTACAGCTTACTGCTTTTGGCCCTTTTATCCACAACTTGGTTGGCAGCTCAAAGCATACCAACTACCGTTCATGGCAAAGTGGTGGATTTCCGTACCAACGAAACATTGCCCTATGCAACAGTTCAGGTAAAAAGCATTAACCTAGGTACCCGAACAGACTTAGATGGCAATTTTTTACTTGAAACATCTACGCTAATAAGTCAAATACAGGTAGCTTATGTAGGATATAAAACAGTGACGATCAGCATAAAGCCCGGGCAACACAATGAAATTATTGTTCGACTAGCTGAGGCTACCGTAACCTTGAATGAAGTAGAAATCCGTCCTGAAAAATATCGTCGGAAGAACAATCCCGCAATCAATCTGGTAGGCCAGGTATTTGCGCATAAAGATCAAAATCGCAGACAAGGGCTTGATTTTTACAATTATGAAGCCTACGAGAAGCTACAATTGGACATCAACAACGTTACGGACAAGTTTCGGAACCGCCGTTCACTCCGTAAGTTTCAATTCATCTTTGAAAATGTAGACACCAACGCTGTCAATGGCAAAATTGCCTTGCCTGTTTATTTGCGGGAGCGTTTGATCAGCGTTTATTATCGCAAAAATCCGAAGTCTGAAAAGGAGTTTGTGGTGGGAGAACAGCAAACCGGATTAAAAGGCTATTTGGAAGAAGATGGTGTATCCGCTTACCTGAACAACCTCTATCAAAATATTGACATTTACGATGCCAATATAGATCTCCTGAGCACTCAATTTGTTGGCCCATTGTCAAGTTTGGCGACATCCATCTACCGGTTTTACATCATTGATACCATTGATTATCAAGGCTCTAAATACGTTGATCTATTTTTTGCACCCAGTAATAAAAATGATCTGGCATTTGTAGGCAACAT
>JBBQLD010000478.1:0-2663 GCA_038327555.1 Chitinophagales bacterium | reverse complement strand
GTGAAGGTAATGTCGGGGTGACTGCCACTCACCCCGACATTACCTTCACGCCTGCTGGGAAGCAGACACACTTCCCGAACATAAAACAGCCAATGGAAATGATTCGGCATGAGACAATAGCACAATAAGTCTCCATAAGGCAACAAGTATGCTCTCATCTTCTTGATGAAGAACAAATAATTCTCATCTGAAAAGAAAATTTGTTGCCGGTTATTTCCTTGATTGTAAATGTGATAGATCGCATTTGGTTGAAATTTCATATAATGGCTAAGGGGCATTTAAGTTTGATTTTCTTTTCAAAAGTAATGGAAAAAAAGGAAAATCGCAAGGGCTTTAGAATTTGTGTGCTTTAATGTCGGGGTGACTGCCAGTCACCCCGACAATAGAACACACAAACTCCAAAGCCCTCCGCTCCGCCCAAGAAAACTCCCCACCCCCTTGTGCCTGAAAACCGCAGTGCCCGCCGCCAGAAGATAATTCCAGATGAAAAAACGGGTGCCTCCGGGCAATTTCCACCGGGAAACATTCCGGCGTAAGAATCGGGTCGTTCAACGCACTCACCAGCAAGGTAGGGATGCGCGTTCCAGCCACGAAATTCTTGGCTGAAGCTTGCTGATGAAATTCATCCGCCGAAGCAAAGCCGCAAATGGGCGCGCTGAAATGCTCGTCAAAATCATACCAGCGCTTCACGCTTTTCAATTTTGAAACATCCAAGCGACCCGGGAATTGAATCGCTTTCTGCCGAATTTTCTTTTCTAAAAAAGATAGAAATCGCTTCTTGTAAATCCAATTGTCCCAACGATCCAGCACATTTGCCCCTGCGCGGATATCGCAAGGCGCCGAAAAAGCTACGGCTGCTCGAACCTGAGGCGGGAGGTTTTTACCGCCAGTTCCAACGTATTTGAGGGTAATGTTTCCGCCCATGCTGAAGCCAACTAGCGCGATCGTATCGTAGCGGTTCGTTGCCAATGCATGGTTCACCACGGCTGAAATATCCTCCGTGTCGCCATGATGGTACATCCGAAACTGGAGGTTCATTTCGCCAGAGCAGGAGCGGCAATTCCAGGCCAGCGCATCCCAGCCATGTTGACCAAAGTATTTGGCCGTGCCGAGGCAGTAGGATGCCTGCGAATTACTTTCCAGTCCATGCGAAATGATCACGAGGCGGCGGCTTGAATCTGGTCTGCGCAACCAGTCTAAGTCGAGAAAATCTCCATCTGTAGTTTCGATTCTTTCTCTTTGATAATCAACTGCTTTCACCCGGCGAAAAAGCCCTGGGATCATGGATTGCAGGTGCCCGCCGCGTTGTAAAAATGGTGGGCCAGGATAAGAAGATTGGGGGATTAGCGGCATCCTTTGGGTGGGGTATATAATTTGACTCTTTTTTGTTTTTTTGACAGGATTTAATAGGGGTTTTTTGACAGGATGAACAGGATTTTCAGGATGAACAGGATTTAATAAGGGTTATCAGACGAAAAAAATCAAATTTACACCCCCTTATTTAAAAGTCGATGACAAGTTAGGTCATTCACCAGATACTTTAAACCTACTTTCGGACAATCAGCGATCCAATTTTTTTGGAAATTGAGGCAAAGCAAGCCCTTTGGACTCAATAGAATCAATAAGTAAGTCATTGACACTAATCAAGGGTAATAGGCCGTTGTAAAAGTTGTGTATTCTTGTTGCCATTTTCTGCGTATTGTTGATTACCGACTACATGAAGCTGATGGATTTCCGGGCGGCTGCTGCAAGATCTTGAAAATGGCGAGATTTCAAAGGAAATTTCGACACATCAAGGAGACCGCTGGACTTTTGCGGCTGTTTTGCCGGACAGCAGTTTCATACACGCCCTGCACCACCTAGCACGGAATTTGGAGGAAGCGACCGAATTTACAGGCCGTATCAAAGCCAACAGCGATGGGGAAACATCCTTGTACGCTTCCGTCGACTGGTTTTCTGAAATGGCCCTCCTTTTACTTTGTGGTTTCGACCATACCCCAATACGCAGGGCGAGGACGTTACTTATACTCCCAAAGGCTTCCGCTCATTGATCTAAAATATTATCGATAAACCCCTGACTATCAAAGGACTAATTTTAACAAGACCTCAAATCATTCCATGACTAAGTCGTTCAGTGCCAAATTTTTACAAATCGAGAACAGTTGATACTTTTTAGTACAAATTATTATATACTTTTTAGTACAAATTAAAAATAAATGTGTACATTTGTGCCGAAGTTTTATTTCAATCGCTATAAAATTGGTCAAAGAATCATGAAAATAACAGCACAGGACGAGTATGGTCTAAGAATATTGGTGCGCATTGCAAAGTGTAAAGATAAGACTGGCTTAAGTATCCCTCAGCTTAGTGAAGCGGAAGGGCTATCACAACCCAATGTTTCCAAATTGACCCGTATACTTCGTATGGAGGGCTTGATTAACAGTACCAAAGGACATGTTGGAGGATACGTACTTGCCAGGCCTGCTGCCGATATTACGGTGAACGATGTTTTGAAAGCTTTAGGTAGACGTTTGTTTGATGAAGAATTTTGTGCCAATCATGTGGGAGTACTAAAACTGTGCACTAATTCTGTTGATTGTTCTATTCGTTCACTTTGGACAATGGTGCAATCTACTATTGACAAGCTATTGGACAAGATAACA
>JBBQLD010000477.1:0-2754 GCA_038327555.1 Chitinophagales bacterium | reverse complement strand
GGCAGGGGCACGAAGTCTTTGACGGTTTGTTCGACTCTTTTGAACTGATACTTTGTTGCGCCTCAGTCATGGAGAGCCCGCTACAATCCTTCGTCGCGCCTAGTCTCATCTCAAAATAATCTGACCAAACTATCAAAGACTCCGTGCCCCTGCCACTAGTGCCTATCCTTTCGTCCATTTTATACGCCAATTCTACGCGACTTTTGAGGTGGGCCATTGGCATCAATTACTTCTGGTTTGGCATGTGACCAAATTCGGTGCTCAAGCAGCGGTTTTGCACATGATATTCACGTTTATGCCGCTGTTTTTCTTTCCAGAAGTTTCTTTTAGCGCGGAACATGCTCCTTTTGGGTTCACGATCGTGGGCCAGTACATCGTGAAAAATCTTGTGTTTTTGGCAGCGTTGATCGTTATCTTGAAGGAGGAAAAAAGATAAGTTACCCTGTCGACTTTACGAAATCATTCTACCTATGCTCCTTCTGATCGCCGGATTACCGGGTACTGGTAAAACCACCGTAGCACGAGCCTTCGCAAGGATGACCGGGGCTACTCACTTGAATAGTGACACCCTGCGGCACGAGTTAGGTTTGATGGGACATTACCGTCCGGAAGACAAAGAAAGGGTTTACGACTCGCTACTCCAACGCACCCGTGAAGCCTTGTTGCGCGGGGAGCTTGTGGTGGTGGACAGCACGTTTTTCAAAGAAAATATCCGCGAACCCTTCCGAGCACTTGCTTCCGAATGCAAGGTGCCGCTGCGTTGGGTGGAAATACAGGCTGGAGAAAGTACCTTGCGGCAGCGCTTGAGCCATCCTCGACCAGATAGTGAGGCAGACTTTCAGGTTTATGAAAAAATACGGGATCAATTCGAGCCTTTACCAATAGATCGACTTCTGATCAACACTGATACAGAAACGCCTGAATCCGCCGCCACAAAAATCCAACAATACCTGCTCACATGACCACTGAAAGCATCCATCAAATCGTTTCGAAAGGCTTATTACCTGGCCTGAAGGCGGGCATCTCGCTAGTAGAAACGCATATCTCCTGGGTTATTTTAACCGACGAATTTGCCTTCAAAATCAAAAAGCCTGTCCGTTTTGATTTCCTTGATTTCAGCACGCTCGAACTGCGCCGTCATTTTTGCGAAGAAGAATTAAGACTCAATAGTCGTCTCGCCCCACAGATGTACCTCCGAGTATTGCCCGTGAGCGAAGCGGGCATCGGAAATGGGCAGTCCCCGGTACTGGACTATGCGGTGCAAATGCATCGGATGGACAATACGCGCGAGATGGATAAATTGCTCCTTGTGCATAAGGTTGCGACCTCGGATATGGAAAAACTGGCCAAGCTGCTAGCCGAATTTCACCTAAAAAACCGGCTAGCTACTGACCTCCCTTACCACCCGGTCGAAGATGCTCATGATTTTGGCGACCTGTTTGCGTTCAAAGCTGATTTGGAAACGCTGAAAGCTCCCAACGCTGAATTGCTATATATTTGGGCGGAAACGATTCCAGCCTTTTTATACAAACACGTAGCGCATTCAGAGGATCGGATACACCGCGGTTTCTGGATCGAAGGGCATGGTGACTTGCACTCGCACAACATCTTTTTACCTCAAAATGAGGCGGCTGTGGTGTTTGACTGCCTAGAGT
Source organism: Chitinophagales bacterium (assembly GCA_038327555.1). Classification (GTDB taxonomy): domain Bacteria; phylum Bacteroidota; class Bacteroidia; order Chitinophagales; family Saprospiraceae; genus M3007. Next base: position 1,099 of record JBBQLD010000477.1, on the reverse strand, counting down.
TCAACGAGCACTTCCGACGGATGGACGTGCTAAATGAACTGGCTTTTCTGTGCATGGATCTGGAGTTTTATGGCCGAAAAGATTTAGCAGATGGTTTTATCTCGGCCTACACCCAGCATTGGGCTTGTTTCGAAAGTGCTGAAGACGAGCAGTTATTCACTTATTTCAAAGCCTACCGCGCCAACGTGCGCCTCAAAGTAACCTTACTGGAATTGCGACAGCACTCGAATGAACGGCTCACCACAACGGCCTTGGCCTACTGGTCGCTTTTGAAGCAGTACGTTTTTGAGTTGATCAGTTTTTAGAGCGTATTCAGAAATCTGTGTCATTGTGCGGTCGCGCGCCCTGCCCCTAAAGGGGAGTTTATCCGAAAAATGCAAAATTAGCTTAAAAACAAAACAGTTTTGGCTTTTTTTGATAAACTCTCTTTTAGAGGTAGGGGGCGCGACCCTCCATGGTGCATCCACCCTTCCAGCGCGAACTGACTATGATCTTCCCAAGTGCTGATCAGCATCATCTTGGGCTATGCCATGACGCCCCACCTTTGCAGCACTTCCAAACACAAGTTCACAACGCTTGGTCTTTAGCCAGCTTGTTTACACCCCATAGGTCTAAAAAATCCACGAAGTCCTAAAACTAAGTTAACCACATCAATATCAACTACTTATGCGTATTTTCCTATGCTTTGTTCTTTCCCTTACACAGCTCGCTACCGCCCATAGCCAGTTCATCTGCTATTCGGACTCTACCACCATTTATGAATTTCCGGGGACTGCCATACCACCCATTGTCGGGGAAGCATCCTTCAATTCCGGGCATTTCAGGGTAATAGTTGGCGGCAAATTTTTGGATACCAAAGCACCTGAATCAGAAGGTGTTTACAATTGCGACATGATTGTGGTAGACTATCAAGCGAAGAAGACTTATGTACTGCCACTGAGCTATTTCCCGCCTTTTGTGGACGACCAATTTGCAGGGGTAAATCATTGTTTTACGATGGAAAACGATACCGCTTATATTATGGGCGGATTTGGCTTTGACCTGGCTGAAGGGTACGAAACGACCTTCTCGACCATGACGATTTTCCCTGTTAAAACTT
>JBBQLD010000476.1:0-2820 GCA_038327555.1 Chitinophagales bacterium | reverse complement strand
AACGATTACGGCTTGTACAACATGGCCGGTAACGTAAACGAATGGACTTTTGACCTTTATCGCCCACTTACCGCTTCTGATTTGGAAGATACGGAAAGCCAAGATCTTAACCCATACCGTGGTAACGTATTCATGACCAAGTCGGTGGATCCAGAAACAGGTGCACCAGTTCAGAAAGATAGCCTTGGCAAGCTGAAATACGAACTGATGGACACCACAACCACTGCACTTCGCGACAACTACAAACGTCCTGAAGTGTATGACTTTCTGGATGGTGACAAAGAGTCAACCGTAGAATATCGTTACGGCATCAGCACACTGATCAGCGACAAAGCTCGTGTGATCAAAGGTGGTTCCTGGGCGGATCGCGCGTTCTGGCTTTCGCCTGGCGCCCGTCGTTTCCTCGAAGAAGACAAAGCCAGCAGAACAGTTGGTTTCCGTTGTGCCATGATTCGCAAAGGTGCCGTAACTGGCAACGGCGATAAGGACGGACACTTCTTTAAAGGAAGACGCAAAAAACAAAATCGTCGCTACGATTAATTTTTTGGGAAAAATATTTAAAAAACGGGGACGCGAAATCGCGTCCCCGTTTTTTATTGGACAAATCCGTATGGAAAAACCTGCCGCTCCCCCACAAAATTATTGGCTTCGATCAGGGTTACTTTCGCTCTCCGAAAAAGTAGCGGCTATGGCATTCAACCTCGGGACAGCCATGCTCCTGCTGCGATTGCTCAGCAAGGAGGCGTTTGCAGCTTGGGGCATTTTTATTCTGGTCTCCTATTTTGTAGAAATGGGCCGGAGTGGTCTTTTGCAAAATGGACTGGTGCGGTCGCTAGCCATGCAGAAAGACAATCCGGTTGAGCAAGCCAATATTACAACGGCGGCTTTCTTGATCAATATTTCCTATTCCACACTGTCGAATCTAATCCTATGGTTTTGCGCAGATTGGATAGGTCGGTATTATCAAGTGCCACAATTGGCGGAGATGCTACCAGTTTATTTTTTAAGCAATTATTTGATGGCGTGTTGCTCACACAGCAACTTTGTCCAACAAGCTCATTTTGAGTTTCGTGGGCTGTTTTGGACTTCCGTTTTTTATCGGGGAATACCTTTTGTTTGGGTATTTTGGTGTTGGGTATCAGAAGCCCCCTTGCTGCTGTGGCAATTCAGTGTTGCCATTTTTGTAGGCATTGGCTTGGCTACCCTGGCGACTTGGCGCTATGCCAGACCCTTTTTGTTTTTTGTGAAAAATATAGATTTCCAGTGGGTGCTAAATTTGGTTGGATACGGAAAATATGTCTTGGGAACCAATTTAAGCACAATGTTCTACCGAAACATCGACAAGCTGACTTTGGGTCAATTGCTCGGTCCAGCGGCTTTTGCGGTGTACGACGCGGCTGGTCGGGTAACCCAATTGGTCGAAGCACCCGCTTTTAGCATAGCTGCCATTGTGTTCCCCAAAAGTGCAGAAAAGATGGCGCTGGAAGGCCCTGCTGGCGTAAAACAGCTATACGAACAAAGTGTGGGGGCCACGCTGGCCGTAATTCTGCCTTTTATAGTTTTTGTGCTGGTATTTGCGGAGCCAATCATTCGGGTTTTTGCGGGAACCCAGTACATGGAATCAGCAAACGTGCTACGATTGACTGCTTTTTTTGGCCTTTTTATGCCGTTCGCTGTTCAATTTGGTACCGTGTTGGATTCAACTGGGAAACCCGCAGTGAACTTCGTTTACACCTTATTCACCGCCCTGCTTAACCTGGGGTTGAGCTACTTTTTTATTCAAAAATTTGGCTTGTTTGGTGCGGCCTACTCCACGCTTACAGGGTATGCGCTGAGCTTTGTACTGATGCAAAACCACCTACACAAGCATTTTAGAATCAATGCTTTGCGGGCGTTTGCGTGCATTCCGGAATTTTATAAAATTGGCTGGGGGTATTTATCGAATCGATCCTAATTCTACTTTGTCACATCATTCCCGATTTCTTCGGGAGCTTAACGTCGGTAGAAGATGTCAAGAAGCATGAATCAAGGTACGAGCACCGGAACATTCGGTGCAAAGTTTCGGTTGTCGTACCTCTTGGCAAGCGGGTGATTGCGATTGCTACCGACGTTAAGCCCCTATGGGGCAATGTCGTTGACTTAAGGACTTTAACTACCACGAAGTGGTTGAATTTGAATAGCCTCCGATGCAATCGGGGGGAATATAAGGCATGTGTGGAACAACCCCGAAAGGGGTTGAATATGATATTCTAAACGCACATTCAACCCCTTTCGGGGTTGTTCCACACATGCCTTTACTCCCCGAATTTCATTCGGGGCTAGCCATGTTTGACCCTTTCAGGGTCTTAAGTCAACGACATCGCCCTTTGGGGCTGATGTGACAAAGTAGAACTAAGGAACAATTCATTCCACCACCACTTTCCGCACAGCGGATTTCCCCTCTGCATCCCGGATTTCCACAAAATATAGCCCCTGAGGCAGGCCAGCCAGCTGAAGAGCAGTTTCAGAAGCGGTTTCCGCGCCTTGGGAGCAGATTTGGCCTGCTGTGGTGCAAAGTTTCCAAGACCAGGTTCCGGGGGAGCTTGATTGCAATCGGATATTCAGGAAATCACGCGCAGGGTTGGGCGAGATTTGCACCGTAAGTTGGCTTTCAGGCGCTGCTGTGCCTACCGAATTGTCGTTGAGCTTCAGCATGAACAGGCCATTTTGCATATCTCCAGTGATGATGTTGCCTGAAGGGAGCCATGGGAAGTTACCCCAGTTGCCATAATAGCCCGTATATGTGGTGTTTTCAGGGTGCGTGTCATATTCTGCCAGCAA
>JBBQLD010000475.1:0-2897 GCA_038327555.1 Chitinophagales bacterium | reverse complement strand
GGGCTCTTGCTTGGGCCAATATGGCATGTGGTTACGCCCGAGAAATTTGGTGCTGTGGGGCCAGTTTTCACGACAATTACCTTAGTTTTTATCCTATTCGAGAGTGGGATTGACCAACGTTTGGAGCCCTTGATAAACTCTATCGGTGGCACGGCGCGCATCACCACCTACAACTTCCTGGCCACTTGTTTGGTTGCAGGTGGCATCACATTTTACTATACTGATTTGGGCATTTTGCGCTCCCTGATGTTGGGCAGCATTGTGGGAGGCACCTCTTCGGCGGTGATTACTACCTTGGTCAAGCAATTCCCAATGGGCGAGCGAACCCGTACCATTTTGGTTTTAGAATCCGCATTTTCAGATGTTTTCACCCTGGCCGTCCCACTCACCTTGCTCACAGCGTACAAGATAGGCACCTTTGATGTGGCCATCGTGACGGGCCAAATGATTGCGGCTTTTATCCTTGCGGCAATGCTTGGCGTAGTGGGTGCTTTTGGCTGGAGTATATTGTTGAATAAGATGCGAACCCTCCAAAACACAGTTTTTACGACCCCCGCATTTGTATTTATTCTTTATGGTATTGTGGAGATGCTCAACTTTTCTGGCCCAATTGCCGCACTGGCTTTTGGGATTACGCTGGGGAATATTGACGTGCTTGGGCCACCGATCATGCGCAACGCTATTTCGCGCAAACCAATTTCGCTCAACGACAACGAACGAGCCTTTTTTGCTGAAGCTGTATTCCTGCTTCGCACCTTCTTTTTTGTTTACATCGGCATCTCCGTACGTCTGCAAGACTGGCATTGGATGATGCTAGGTGCAGCCATAACCGGCTTTTTATTCTTGGTGCGGATCCCGGTAGTTCGCATCTCAGTATCGCGCAGCACCTCGACCAAAGACGCTTCTTACATGGCTACTATGATACCCAAGGGATTAGGAGCGGCGGTACTCGCTTCACTGCCTGCCCAACAAGGGGTAGAAGGCGGTGAAATAATCCAGTCTGTAGTTTTTTCCATCATCCTTTGCAGTACTGTATTCACCACCGTTTTGACGTTTTTGGTGGAAAAAACTTTCTTTTCTAGCATTTATGGCTGGATATTCAAAATGCTGGGACTTGGGAAAGGGATGAAAAAAGAACTTAAGCAGGAATCCAAAAGCGAATTTTCCGCATTTGAAATCGAAGAAAAAATAGTAATTCCTGATCTAAAAGACGAGGCTCCCCTTATGGAGCAAGCGCCAAAAAAGCCAGCGCGCCCGAAAGCCAAGCGCAACAAAAAAGCAGTCTGATCATCGCTTCCTAATTATCCAAACATCCTGTTCTAGACCCCAATTTTTCCGGGAACCTTCGATATGCTCGAGGATTTCTGCCTGAGTTTCAAACATGTGCTGGAGGTAGACTGGCGGATGGAAAGCCGCAAAAACCCGATGCCCTTCTACCACTTTTCCGCGTTCTACAAGCTTGCCTAATTCAAAATCTTGGCGCTCCTGTTCCGTAAGTTTGGCTTTAAAAACGTCGCCATGAGTAGTCACGAGCAATATAGCCCCTTTTTTAGCAATCCGCATCAACTCCCCAAACCAATGCTGGTGATTAGCTTCTGACAGGTGTGTAAAAATAGAAATACCATATATGAGGTCGAAATACTCGCTCGAATATGCCGTGGGCGGGTTTAATTGGTTGATGGAAAAGGATACGCCTTCAATATGCTCGCGGCACCATTCAATGGTTTTTGGGTTATAGTCGGTGCCGTGTATTTTACAGGTATTTCCCAGCAATTTTGGAAAGTGGCGCAACACTCTGGCAGGTCCGCAGCCCCAGTCCAAAATAGTTTTCCCAGCCATTGACGTGTGCTTTTCAAACAAGCCAATAAGCCACAGTGCCGTACGTTCGCCCCCCTCGTAGTACTTCTGATAATTCAGTTGAAACGCCTCAAAAAGCATATAATCAGGAGGCAACTTTACCTTGGGGTTTTCTCTTACAAACTGCGCATTTCGCCCGCTATTTTTCCATTTTTGATAGCCGTATTTTGCCTTGTCCAACAAGTGCATCAGCCCTAAATCTCGGAAGGGTTTTGTCAGTTTTCCTGTGTTCATAATTGACTGCTATGTTTTTCTATTTACTCAGGCTGTATGTTTTGAAAGGGCTCAAATTCACCGGATGACTCACAGTCACTCGGTGAATTTCAGCCCTTTCAGAACATACAGCCCCATTATTGATGCGAAAAATAGGCGAACTCAAACCCCAGCTGTTTCAAATGTTCCCAAAATTGTGGATAAGATTTAGACACGACTTCAGGATTTTCGATTTCTACCGGCCCCAGCATACCAAAAGCCGCAAACGCCATGGCCATACGGTGATCTCCATAGGTGGCAAAACGTGGGAGTTTAGACAAGTCAGCCTGATCTGCCAAGTTGTAAAAGATTTTATCCGGCCATTTTTTGGAGAAGCGGGCTGGCAATTTAGCAAACATGACGCCCACTTTTGCCAACTCCGTTTTTAGGGCTCCAATGCGGTCGGTCTCCTTGATGCTCAGGGTTTCCAAACCACTGAAAACGCCGTTGGTTCCAAGTCCTGCACAGACTACGGAAAGTGTTTGAGCTATGTCCGGGCATGCTAAAAAGTCCTTTTCAAAAACTGGCCTGGGTGCATTACCCAACTTGGTTAGCCGAACCTCATTTTCTCCAAAAATGGATTGAATATCAAACCGTTGCATCGTCTCAACCAACACAGAATCGCCTTGCCAACTGTGGGCTTGAAGTCCTTGCAAGGTCAAGTCCAGCTCCTCGGAAAACGCTGCCATCGCATACCAATACGAAGCCGCCGACCAATCGGCCTCCACTGCGAGCGGGCGCGGCATGTACCGGCCAGGAGGAATCACAATGGCATCGCCTTGCCACTC
>JBBQLD010000474.1:0-2940 GCA_038327555.1 Chitinophagales bacterium | reverse complement strand
TGCCCCTCTCTCTTGTCTCGCACCCAACTCGCTTTCCACCCCACTCCTAACATCAAAAAAAAATCTAACCAACATAACAAACCCTCCCCCCCCCGCCCACTAAAGTGCATGCATTTCAAGCACTCAAAAGGGCATGTATTGGGTGTTATCGGTAAATCCTTCTTGTGCTTTCTATCCTCAGATCAAAAATCTAAAATCATTTAACCGGATAGCTAAAATCAAGTAGCCTACTTTACTGTATGCGAATAGGCAATTTGAAATATTATTATTGGATCAAACCTGGATTTTTTAGGGTTTATTTGGTTTTAGGGCTTTGTTAATCCGGGCCAAAATTTCATCCAAATTTAATGGACTGAAGAATTTGCTTAACTTTGACCTTTCAAAAGCGTATTTGCCCGAATGACAATGCCGCTTTTTATGCGCTGCTCTTCTTTTTGCTCAATTTGGCTGCTGACCCCGCTCGGCAAATGGAGCAGCCTCCCCGACTTCAAAAAATATTCTCCGCTCGCATTCTTTTTTACGGATACTCGACAACGGGATTTCCTTGTCTTGTAATTTTATTTTTAACGCAAGACGCTGCTGTTTTGCCTTTCTAATCTTTTTTGCCAACGGTTCAAGCAACTCGAAAGATCATTTCGGGTGCGACAGGTTTGACATTCAACACTTATCTTCAATATTAGAAAAATATGTCCCACTCTCGTTTCAATGCACTCCAGGCGATGGAAAGCCGTGTAGAACCTTCTCCGATAGACTTGGGTGAAGGTGCTGCGGTAAACATCGCCTCGTATTTTGGTGAAAACGTGTTCAACGATGAAGCCATGCGAAAGCACCTGCCCGAAAACGCGTATCTAACGGTGAAAGCCGCCGTTCAGAATGGCCAAAAGCTCAGCCGCGAAATAGCAGATGTGATCGCAGTAGGCATGAAAAAATGGGCAGAATCGCAGAATTGCACCCACTTTGCACATTGGTTTCAGCCGCTCACCGGAAAAACTGCGGAAAAGCATGATTCGTTTTTTACCCTCACCCATGATGGTCGTGTAATTGAGGAGTTCACAGGCTCTGCATTGGTTCAACAAGAACCTGATGGTTCATCCTTTCCATCTGGCGGTATGCGAAGCACTTTTGAGGCGCGGGGTTACACCGTTTGGGATCCATCCAGCCCGGCCTTTATAATGGCCGTTGGTGAAGGGAAAACCCTCTGCATTCCGACCATTTTTGTGACTTATGGCGGCGAAGCCCAAGACTATAAACTGCCGCTTTTGCGCTCACAATCATTTCTGGATAAGGCTACGGTGCCTGTAGCACAGATGTTCGACAAAGAGGTGACTAAAACGACCGCCACGCTTGGTTGGGAGCAAGAGTATTTCCTGGTTGATGACGCACTCTACAATGCCCGACCAGATCTCGCCATGACTGGCCGCACCTTGCTAGGCCGACCTGCAGCAAAACATCAGCAATTGGAGGATCATTATTTTGGCTCAATCCCCGAGCGGGTGTATGCCTACATGCGTGACCTCGAAACTGAATGCCATAAATTGGGTATTCCAGTGCGCACGCGCCACAACGAGGTGGCGCCAAGCCAATACGAACTGGCACCGATTTATGAAGAAATCAACGTGGCAGTTGATCACAATCAGCTACTCATGGATTTGATGGAGCGTGTGGCACGCCGACACAAGCTGCGCGTATTGCTGCACGAAAAACCCTTTGCAGGGATCAATGGCTCCGGCAAACACAATAACTGGAGCTTAGGAACCAACACTGGAGTGAACTTGCTTTCACCTGGTAAAAACCCGGGTACAAACCTCCGCTTCCTGACTTTCTTCGTAAACACGATCGCGGCGGTACACAAATATGCCGATATTCTGCGTGCGAGCATTGCCCATGCAGGCAACGACCATCGTTTGGGTGCTAATGAGGCGCCGCCGGCCATCATTTCGGTTTTCATTGGGGAGGCGATGAGCAAATTGCTTGACCAAATTGCAGAAGGTAAAAATACGGATGCAAAAGAGGTGGAGCGTGCGCTGGATATGATCTCTAAATTGCCCAATCTTGAGATGGACAATACAGATCGGAACCGAACTTCTCCCTTCGCGTTCACGGGCAATAAGTTTGAAATTCGGGCAGTAGGCAGCAGCCAAAACTGTGCTGGCCCTATGGCTGTGATGAACGGAATGATGGGGCTGCAATTGGCAGAATTCAAAGCTGACGTGGATACGTTGATGAGCAAAGGCACTGGACAAGACGAAGCCATTCTTTCCGTGTTGAAAGGCTACATCCGCGAATCAAAAGCGATTTGTTTTGAAGGGAATAACTATTCTGACGAGTGGAAAGTAGAGGCAGCAGCGCGTGGGTTGAACAATTTCCCAACCACACCTGAAGCCCTGGATGTATTGGGTTCCAAACTGGCGCAGGATTTCTATGACAAATCTGGCGTTATGAGCAATGTAGAATTGGAAGCTTTCCATGCGGTACAATTGCACAGCTATTGTACCAAACTGGACATCGAAGCCAAGACCTTGGAAGAAATCGTGGTGACCCAGGTGCTGCCTGCGGTGATGCGCTACCAAACGGAATTGGCTGGAAATATCAATGCATTGCGCTCCATTGACATGGTGCAGAGCGCCCGGGTACAAGTTGATTTGGTGAAGCGTATTGTTGCAAACATTGATGCCATCCAAAGTGGACTAAAGAAAATGCACGATGCTTATGACCGAGCCCACCATGCTGCCGATATCCGTGCCGAAGCGGGTATTTTCTGCCACGAGGTAAAACCTCAAATGGATGCGATACGGAATGCTGTGGATGATCTTGAGTCTATTGTTGACGACCAGCAATGGCCACTAGTGAAGTATAGGGAGCTGTTGTTTATTCGATAAATCTTAATTTTTAGTATAAAAAAGGCGGCTTGAGATAACCCTTAAGCCGCTTTTTTTTATG
>JBBQLD010000473.1:0-2973 GCA_038327555.1 Chitinophagales bacterium | reverse complement strand
TTAAGACACAACACTATTTCAAGCAATATCATTACAGCAATCAATATTGCACTTCGCCAACAATCGCTTCCTTTTTTGGTAAGCAATAGCGATACAAAGATTTGGGTTCCAGTGATAGGATCTTTTTACTACCCAGATGCCTTGAAAGAGTTCTTGATCGTTCATCAGGATTATCGGGTTGCGCACCTTTCCAGTCGGGTGGAATCCGATCTGTGGCAATTGAGCACCGCAGAAGGGACGGACAAGCAAATTCACCTGCGATCAATTGGTATTTCTATCGCCATGAGCGATATTTACTATAAAACGGAAGGTTTGTAAGTGCCTATTCCCGCAGGCTAAATTCTATTAGCATTTTTACTTTCACAGGCTTATCTTTGTAACTACCAGGCAACCATGTAGGCATCTCCTGGACTGATTGCAGGCACATTTGCAACACCTCTTTGGGTATCCAATCAGGATGTACCTGAGCTGGTTCTGCCTCCGTAATTCGACCATCTTTTTCAACGGTGAATTTGATGCGCACTTGCTTTTGCGGTGCTTCACCTGGCCTTGTGAGCAGGTTGTCGCCCAGCACATTTAACCAATAATCGCCCAAAACTGTTTGCCCTCCAGGGAATTCCGGCGAGAGGTCTGTGACCAGAAAAACCGTTTCGCCTTTATCGTCTATATATGGCGAAAGATCCACTTGATGCGATTCCATGAACTTCCCTTTGAGGTCATAATAGGTGTCCATGGGTTTATACCAGCCATTGTTTTCCAACTGCCGCACGCGCTCTGTTTTTTCAGGGCCAGATTTCATGTGGTGGTATTCTTCCGCAGCCATTAATTGCCCGAGGGTTTGGGCTTTTACTGAGCATGCTAAAAGAGGGAGAAGTGAGAAAATTAATCCCGAAAGGAAGTGTTTCAGATCCTTGATCGCCTGGATCCTTTCGGGACCTGGTTTCATTTCATTGTATTCCTGCGCTTTCATAAATTGAGTAACCCGTTGAGCACTGCCGGCCTCGGGTGCAAAAATTAAGCGCGCGAAAATGGCCTGGAATAAAAGGTGTTGCATAGTTGTCAGTAGCGTTTTGTAAAATGAAACAGAAGGGTCTGGCCTTGCCGTTTGAAGAACAGGTAAATAATAACTTGTTCCTAAAACTTAGTTGCCCACATTCCAGCCCGTGCCACGCCTACTTTTCCAAGTAGTTTTAACCCCTTGAAGCTTAATCCCTTCCCAGCCAAACGAGCCTTGTGCAAATGTACAGAATTCACCGTCCAACGCACCGCAAAGTCGTAGTATCTGCGTGGATAAGTGCGTTGAAAATCCAAATCGCGGTCCGTGCGTTCTTCCCATGGCAAATCGGAATAACTGCTTGCCTGCACCTCCTCATACAACCCAGTACCTTTGATCGGATACGCTACCGTGATGGTAAACAAGTCGGGGTTGGACTCTTTCAAATGTTGTACCGTTTCTCTAATATCGGCCTCGGTTTCGCCAGGGTAGCCCAGCATGATAAAGGTGCCCGCTTCGATGCCTGTTTGCTTTGCTGACCGAATCATGGAGCGCACCTGTGCTACATCCACCCGTCGATCCATTGCATCGATGATCCGCTGTGAACCGCTTTCTGCGCCAATCCAGACCCGAAAACAGCCCGAATTTTTCAAAATCCCCAGCACTTCTTCCGTCAATCTGTCGGCGCGGGTGATGCACTCAAATTGGACTTTCACGGCACGGTTCTGCAATTCATCCCGGAATTCTCTCAACCATTTGTGGCTCACGGTGAACACATCGTCCACAAACCAAATCAGGTCAAAAGCATAATTTTTTTGCAGCCAAACGATCTCGTCCACCACATTACTTGGACTTCGGCGGCGGTAACTCTGGCCATACACGGCCGTACTGCACCAGCGACAAGTATAAGGGCAGCCCCGTTGGGTGCTGAGACTCACCGCATTGTGTCCGTGCGTATTTTTCCAGGCATCCAGATAAAATTGGAGATTTATCTTGGAACGATCGGGAAATGGAAGGGTATCCAGATCGCGGATTTTTTCACGGGCGGCAGTTTTGAAAACTAAACCATCGGGCTGTAAAAATGCAAGGCCGGGAATGTGGGAAAATGCCGGCCCAATCGAATTGCCAGAAAAATCGAAGGAATTGGCGGCAAGCGCAATTTCCAACATCGTTTGCTCCCCCTCACCCAGCACCATCAGGTCGGCGCCGTGGGCTAGATAATCTGCCAGGTTATGCGTCACATCTGGTCCGCCAAAGACAATGATTGTATTTTTTAGGGCCTCCTGAGAACGAACAAAACGCGCAATTTCGAGCACGTTTAGTTTGGTCATTAAATTGACATACAAGGCCAGTACTTTCGGACGGGTGGCAAGCAGGCTTTCTTTAAAATGCGCTTTTGTGGAAAAAGTAGTGTCAAAAACTTCATTTTCTATCCCATGCAAATCCAACCATGCAGCCAGATAGAGCAGTCCCAAGGGTGGATAGGGCTTCATTATGGCCTGTTCTTTCAGGTCGTCAACTAGGAAGTATCCGTGGGAGAGGAGAACCTCGACTTTTGGCTTTTCACCGTTCATAAATTAATGTTTTACCCATCGAAGCCTTGATGGGATGAGGCAAAGTCTATGGCTTTTATCGCTTGCTATATTTTTCAGCAGGTTCTGAAACGATTGAAAGGCCTACTGGTTCATCAGCAAAGCAAACCTACGCGCTTAGGTCGGGAAATGCACCAAATCGTGCCAACCAAACGACTAATCGGGCGTGTCATGCGAAAATTAGGATGACCGGGCTGCAGCCCTCTTCGATATAGTGCATCTGATGGCGAAATAAATTTCGCTATTTTTCAGCCGTACACTTTTTTATTTTGAAAATTTGCGCGTTCAAATTGTTTGTCATTCTGAACGTAGTGAAGAATCTGAGGCCGAAGGCCGAAGCTTTTTCTTCTAAATTTTAGGCCTTCGGCCTCAGATTCTTCACTACGT
>JBBQLD010000472.1:0-3004 GCA_038327555.1 Chitinophagales bacterium | reverse complement strand
CACCTTGCTCACTTTGGATATTGCCCCCGGCTTCTACTTTCTCCGCATCGAAGCAGACGGCGAAGTCCAGACCCTGAAGGTCATAAAATCTGAGTAAGAACCATCCGTAAATACGCTTTCAAGCCACGGCTCCGGGTTTCTTGGGGGTCGTGGCTTTTTTGTTGTGTGCAATGGCTTGGGCCTTCGGCTTCGCATGGTCTTCCCCCCGACGCCCTTCCAAGGGGAGGTAGTTCACTCCGCCACGCTGCGTCGGGTGAGACTTGGATTTAGTTCAAGTTTCAGGGTGTAAATCTCAGTCGAGGTAGAAAATTAAACTCCTCCTTCAAAGTTCGGATAATACTCCTCCAGAAAAACGCAGCAAACCTATGATTCTCCCGACGCAGCGAAGCGAAGTAAGCTGCCCCCCCTTGGAAGGGGGTCGGGGGGAAGACCACGTGAAGCTCAATCTTAAGCCGCCGCCCATTTCCTACCCATCAAAAACCACGCGTAAAAAAAGGCCAGCCTCCTTTCGGAAGCCAGCCCAGTAGTTTTCAAGCCAATGATGGATTAATATACTGAAGAAGTAAAGTCTTCAAACTTGAACAAAGTACCGCCCCAGAAAGCCGTAGTTGTGGTTGCACCAAAAGGTGGGTTCCAGCCAAATGCATTGCTTCCAAAATTTGGCCCTGTGAATTGAGCACTTCTGCTAACGATCATGCGATTGATGTTGATATCGTATCCGATACCGCAGTTGCCACCAGCCAATTCAATCAGCGGGTCGAGGTCAGTCTGGAGTGCAGCAAAACCACCAGCAACGGGTACGGTGTACAATTTAGTAATTTGGCCAGCCTTGGCGTTTGCACAGCCCACATAGTAAATACCGTTGGCATCACTTACTTGTGAAAGGCCTCTCAAACTGTATCCAGCAGCGATGCCTGTAATAGCAACCGAGGCGTTATACACCGTGTAGCCGGAAGCAGCCGTGATTCTTACGATGGCATTCGTGTTGTTAGCCAGCCCGTAGAAATCATCTGTGGTGGCATCGGCCTCCAAATCAGAAATAGTGCCCTGATTGCTTGTAGAAATGTAAGTGCATTCTCCAGTTTGGATGTTCACTCGAAACAAAGCATTGTTATAGATGCTATTGGCCGGCAATGTTGCGGATGGGCCAGTAGTCAGGAAATACCCGGTATTTCTGGTCAAGCAAATCCCTTTGAGGTCATCAAGGTTTATAGAAACCCCCAGGTTATTTATGGTAAAGGCAGCTAGATTGTTGTTCACGTTACCTGTGTTTTGATCCATTTGCACCAATTCAGAAGGGCTGCCAGCTTTATAAATAGTCACGCCCAAAATAAGGCCGTTGGGCGAACGGTCTGATCCTACGCTAGAGCCATCCACCAAATTGGCGGCCTCTTTAACAGCTTCCTTTTGGCAAGAGAACAAAGCAACTGAGGCGGCAAATACACCTACTGCCAGGCGTAGAGAAAAAGAAAAATGTTTCATCTTAAAAATGTGTTTTTGTGTGAAAAAATGATAGAGAAAAAGTAGTTTTTGTGTCTCATCAGATTGGGTAGGACTTACGGAAATGGGTTAATTGCGCAATTGTTGAGGCAAAGATGTGCCCCTCTCTCCCCGGCAGAAAAGGACAGTTTTAGCGATCTACACAGGCCTTCTAAAGGGTGGCAAATCGAAGCAAAAAAGCAAAAAAGCAAAAAAAAGCCACTTTTTAGGGGGCAGACCCTCCAAAAAGTGGCTCAAAAAATTTGACAGAAAATACCGGGTATGCTGAGCATAGCCCTGAAAGCAGTAAAAAATTTAGTTATAGATGCGGCCAAAAACTAACAACTGCTTGAGTTTTTCAGCTTTTGCCCATTTCTAATGCCTGCACTTTCTCCAGCAACCAGGCTCGATCAGCGAGCAGCTCCTTCTTCCCGATCCGATCGATCAAACGTCCGGCGCGAACCTTGTCTTTCGGCAGCAGTTGAGTAAGTTGGGTAAGTATGTTAAGGAAATTGATATCCATCGTTCGGAGATTAGCGGCGATAGTTTTGGGTGCAGTACGAACCACAAACTTCCGAAAAGCGTCAATTTTGAACAGTAGAAGCTCTGATTGCAGCTCGTAGTAGATTTTTATCTCCAGGCGGCGAATCGTGCGATGATAATGTGAACTGGACACGACATCAGGTATTTGATCCAATGCTTTGTCATGCTCCCCTTCTGCAAAAAGGCAATGGGCCAGATTAAATCGGTAAAAAAAACGGTCCTTATCGTTCCCAATGATTTTATTCTTATATTTATCTGTAAACTCTTTTGACCAAGTATACTCTTTTACCCGCAAAGCAATTTGAACCAAATTGATATACACATTGGGCGAGATTTCTTTATTGATAAAAAAAAGCCCTCGTTCTAGATTGTCCTTATGTAAATCATGCAATAGGGATGTAAATTCCAAGTGCCCAGCGTTGATCAACAAAGTACAAAAATTCCTTAGGTAGGTTAGATATTCAGCGAGGGTTTGGAAGGGTAGCACGGATTCCTGGCTTCGCAACAATTGCATTAAGGTTTGGAACTCTGCTATCGAAGGGATTTCTTTCTTTAAAATAGTATTAATGCTTTGAGCGATTTGGAGCAGAATGTTTTCACTACCAGCCAGCGCTTGCATAGCGGTTTCCAAATTCGATAGCTGCGCTCCTTTTTGCTGCAATAGGTAACGGTTTTCCAATTCTACCCGAAAATTCTGGCAATAAGCCTCTAAATGATGTATCAAATTTGGAATATTTAGATCGCTTTGAACTTGATTCTGAATTAATTTTAATTCATGTTCCTCCTCCGCGATCATGAAAACTGCGCGATAATGCAATAACGATTCTAGCCTTTCGCCTACTTTCTGATTTTTATATTTTGACAATTGATGGGCGGCTCGATCCGTCATTCCACGTTCGCGCATCCAGGCCAGCCAATCCAGGTGTTGTTGGTCTTCGTTGTGCTCGGACCGGTATCGGCTGCTCAAAAGCTGCGTACGCAG
>JBBQLD010000471.1:0-3084 GCA_038327555.1 Chitinophagales bacterium | reverse complement strand
AGTCAAACACAATCTCTTGCTTTGCCCTCCAACGTCCAACATCCAACGTCCAACGTCAAATTGATCGAATGCCCGCGTGATGCGATGCAAGGGTTGCACGATTTTATTCCGACGGAAACTAAAGTTACTTACATCAACCAGCTTTTGCAGGTAGGTTTTGATACCCTGGACTTTGGTTCATTTGTGAGTCCTAAAGCAATCCCACAGATGCGGGATACTGCGGAGGTACTGAGCAACCTGGATCTCAGCACTACAAAAACCAAATTGCTGGCCATCGTCGCCAACGAACGCGGCGCCGAAGATGCCTGCCAATTCCCCGAAATCCAGTATTTAGGTTACCCCTTCAGCATCAGTGAAACCTTTCAAAAACGCAACACCAACGCCACAATCGCCGAAAGTGTAGAGCGTACCAAATTCATTCAAGATCTGTGTACAAAACATGATAAGGAACTTGTGCTCTACATCTCTATGGGCTTCGGAAACCCTTACGGCGACCCCTGGAATGTTGAAACCGTGCAGCGTTGGGTAGATGCCCTGGTGCCGCTTGGAATACGTACTTTTTCGATTTCTGATACCATCGGATGTTCTAATCGGGAGAATATATCTTACTTGTTTAAAAATCTGATTCCTGCTTACCCAGACATTGAGTTTGGGGCGCATTTGCACACACTTCCTCAAAATTGGCACGAAAAAATTGAAGCGGCCTGGGCCAGTGGTTGCCGGCGGTTCGATGGTGCCTTGCGTGGTTTTGGTGGCTGCCCAATGGCCAAAGACGACTTGACAGGGAATATGGCCATGGAAAACTTGCTGCTTTTCCTGGATGAGGTCGAGGTAGAATCTGGATTGGATCGCAAAGCATTTGGTCAAAGCCTGATAATGGCTGATGCAGTATTTAGGAACGGGTAAATAAATCTAATGTCCAATATCCCACCTAAAAAGATTGTATTAATCAGCCCCGCTCATCCCTTGCGTGGCGGCATCGCGGCCTCGTCCGAACGCTTGGCTCAGGCCCTGCAATCCGCAGGTCATGAAGTTGTAATTTATTCATTCTCTTTGCAATACCCGGCATTTCTGTTTCCGGGAAAAACACAACGGACGGACGATCCTGCACCCGAAGATTTAAATATTAAGACCAGGCTTAATTCTGTCAATCCATTCAATTGGCTGCTGGTGGGGCGCGAAATTGCTAGAGAGCGGCCGGATCAAATCATTGTCCGCTTTTGGCTGCCGTTTATGGGGCCATGTTTGGGTTCGGTGCTTCGTGTAGCGCGAAATTTATTTCGCGATAAAAAGCGTGCGCGAAATTTATTTCGCGATAAAAAGCATGCGCGAAATTTATTTCGCGATAAAAAGCATGCGCGAAATGAATTTCGAGATGCAGATGTTGCTCGAAATGAATTTCGAGATGCGGATGTTGCTCGAAATGAATTTCGAGGTACAGGTGTTGCGCGAAATAAATTTCGCGTTACAGCCTTGGTAGACAACATCATTCCACATGAAAAACGCTTAGGCGATCGGCCTTTTGCCCATTGGTTTGTGGGTGCTTGCGATGATTTTGTAGTGATGTCCAAGTCGGTGGGAGCAGAGATTCGCTCGTTTTTACCCGCCGTAAAAAATACGGAAACGGTGGTTCGATTTGCCCCACATCCGATTTATGACACCTATGGCGAGCCTTTGGAAAAAATCGAGGCCAGGCGTTTGTTGAAACTCCCCGAACATGCGCCTACGGTGTTATTTTTTGGTTTTATCCGAAAATACAAGGGCCTGGATTTACTCCTCGAAGCACTCCGGCATACGCCTAAAGTAAACGCAATAATAGCTGGAGAGTGTTACGAAGACTGGGATTTTTACCAAAAAATCATTCAAGAGAATGGCCTTTCTGAGCGCGTACACTTATTTACAGACTTTATAGCAGCGGATCAGGTTCGCGTCTTTTTCTCTGCAGCAGACCTGGTAGTACAGCCTTATCGGACGGCTACACAGAGCGGGATTTCTCAGATTGCTTACCATTTTGAAATGCCGATGTTGGTGACGAATGTGGGCGGCCTTCCGGAAATTGTGACCCACGGCGTTTCAGGCTATGTAGTTGAACCAGAGCAACTTGCTATTGCCGAAGCCATGCTTGATTTTTTTGAAAATAATCGAGAATCCATCATGCGAACAGGGGTGAAAGCTGAAAAACGCCGGTTTTCCTGGGAATATCTGATGGAACAACTTTTGAGCTGAGACAACCATTTTATGCAAGTCGTACGTCAGGCGGTTAAATTTTTACAAACAAAATTACCCGCTTAATTATGAAAAACTTGCTTCTGCTCCTTGCCTTAGTCTGCTCTAGTCCAATGTTTGCTCAATTAAAAAAAGAAAGTCCTATTGTTGGTATTCAAAAAGAAAAATTCAGTCTCGCAGTTATTGGAGGACTGAACCTCAGTAAAATGCCTTTTAATGCACCTCAAGCGTCTTCCGGATTAGTAATTCCCAGTACCAAAAGTGAGTATGCTTATTTCGGTGGATTGTCGGCCCGTCAACCCATAAATCATCGGTTTGCGGCACTTTTAGACCTCACTTATTCAATTCGCGGGTATAGGTATTCTTTGCCAAACGAGACTTCTCGTTTTCGATTCGACTACTTTGATTTTGCACCTCAGGTAGAATACAAGGTGTTCAAAAACATATACTTGTCCTTGGGCGGGTATTTGGGTTTTAGGACAAAAGAACATGCCAAAATTGGCGCTGGTGAATGGTTTACAGTCAATCCAGAATTGGTAAAATTTGCCACGGATACAGATTTTGGCATCATGCCGGGTTTGACTGTACGTTTTGAAAGAGTATCTATCATGGCTCGTTATCAGCATGGATTAACACCAGCAGGTTCTGTAGACCTTTCCAATGAACTAGGGGATCAAATTGGCACTGTCGAACGCCGAAACCGAACTTTTCAATTTGGAATTGGGTTCAGGATTTTATAAAAAACGAAATACAAAAGCCCGGCTGCTAACTTAGCAGCCGGGCTTTTTTGTGATCCCGACAGGGCTCGAACCTGTAGCCTACAGATTAGAAATCTGTTGCACTATCCATTGTGCTACG
>JBBQLD010000470.1:0-3085 GCA_038327555.1 Chitinophagales bacterium | reverse complement strand
TCTTTTCCAAAATCATGCGGAATAACACGAAAAGCCAGGTAGGAACACCTCCAAAAAGGCAGATATCCTGCTGTTTGCTCGTGATTTCGGCAATGCGCTTGAGTTTTTCCTCAAAATTGCTGAGCAGATTGGTTTGGGTATCTGGGGTATAAAATACCCGCGCAATAGTAGGCATGTGTTCCACCAAAATGGCGCTCACGTCGCCAAAACAGGTTTTTGGATATTCCGTCAAGTGCTGATAGCTCCCCGGCACGGCCAGGTGTTTGTAGCGGAAAGCCTGCATTTCAGGCTTGTTGGCGTAGAGGAGTGCGACGGCGTCCCAGGCGCCTGCCAAATGGCAATTGAAAATATTGCCGTAAGGCGTTGGGATAAATTTGCTTTTATCGTTTGTGGTGCCGCTACTTTTAGAATACCAGTTTATTTCGTTGGGCCACAGCACGTTGCGTTCGCCACGCATCATGCGTGCGATGTCCGTTTTTACGGCATCGTAATCTTGAGCGGGTACCGTGCGGGCAAACTGCTCCGGGTTGCGGATATTGGCAAAACCCCAGCGACGGCCTTGCTCAGTATCCCGGGCGCGATCCAATATGCGGCGCAACCAGCGTTCTTGCGCTTCCTCTGGATTCGCCATATACCGTTCAATGCGCTTCATGCGCCGCGAGAGGTACTGTTTTAATATGAGGTTGAAAACCGAATTCATAAATCTAACGGCGAAGATAGGCTTTGATTGAACTACGGACGCAGAACAATAGCCGATGAACTAACAATATTGCAGGAAATACGGCAAGATTCAAAGGTTTTGAATTTGTAGGGGGCAATATTTTAAAACTTGACGAATCTTTGAGCGTGAAATTTGCTAAGTTTAAAAATTTTGATTCGTTTCTGGACGCGCTTACACCAGTAGAGCGGGTCATTTGCATTAGAATTAGAGGCTTGATCTTGGATAATTTTCCTGAATTAAAAGAAACCTGGGCTTACGGCGCGCCTTTTTTCAAAGGCCGGAAGCGCATTTGTTTTCTTTACCCCGCTAGTTTACCGTATAGTGGTGTAAAAGAAGGCGTAAATTTTGGATTTACCAGAGCCAATTTTCTTTCGAACGACCGCGGACTACTCGATATAAGCGACTGAAAGGAAGTGGCTTATATTGCGGTTTTAGCAGAAAAAGATATTCGAGAAGATCTGTTTTTGGAAATTTTGCACGAAGCCATAATACTTGATATGGAGCAAGCCATTTAAATTTCAAAACCACAAGGCTTTAAACTAAACATTTTCCAGCCGTACACTTCTTTTTTGCGGCTTGTCATTCTGAACGTAGTGAAGAATCTGAGGCCGAAGGCCTAAAATTTAGAAGAAAAAGCTTCTTTCTTCGGCCTCAGATTCTTCATTACGTTCAGAATGACAGGCAATTTGAACGCGCAAATTTTCAAAATAAAAAGGTGTACGGCTGAAAGACTAAACATGTTTTTTAATGACGCTCAATGACGAAATGACCAATAATGACGAAATGACGCTCAATGACAAAATGACCAATAACGACGAAATGACCAATAAAATCACCATTCGCTCGGCCACAGAAGCCGACATCCCAACAATTCACGCGCTGGTTTATGAACTTGCGGTGTATGAAAAAGAGCCCGAAGCCGTATTCACCACCCCGGAGGAATACCTTGAGGATTTTAGAAAAGGTCTTTTTGAAAGCCATGTAGCCGAAGTAGAGGGCAAAGTGGTGGGTATGATCCTTTTTTTTATGATGTATTCCTCCTGGAAAGGCAAGATGCTCTACCTCGACGATTTCGTGGTGAACGAGCAGTATCGCCGCTATGGGGTAGGACAAAAACTCTACGAAAACTTTATTGAGGAAGGTCGCCTTCGGGGCTGCCGTTTGGTGAAATGGCAGGTGCTGGATTGGAATGAACCCGCCATCAATTTTTACAAAAAGAACAATGCTATCATCGAGACAGGGTGGTGGAACGTGAAGAAGTTTTTGTTTGAATAAGTTCAAGCCTTTTTTGGGCTCAAAAAAGTGACAAAACCCCAGCCAAGAACCGATTTTACCCATATATAGTTCTTTTTGCTCCAATGATTCTTGGCGCCAACCAGGTACAAACATGTTTAACATTGTCCCATTTGAACAACAGTATACTGCTGCCATTTGCACCTTAATCCTCCATATTCAACAGAACGAATTTCAGGTGCCCATCACGCTGTCGGATCAACCTGATTTACTCCAAATTTCCAAGATTTATCAGCAAAACGGGGGTAATTTCTGGGTAGCCGTAGTTGAGGGAGGAGTGGTGGGAACCCTTGCGCTCATTGATTGTGGTAATGGCATTGGGTGCATTCGAAAGATGTTCGTTCATGCGGATTGGCGGGGAAAGGAAAGGGGACTGGCACAACAATTACTGAATACCCTGGAGGCCTGGGCCTTGGAGCACGGGATATTCGAAGTGTATCTTGGCACCATTGAGCGCTTACAGGCAGCCATTCATTTCTATGTACGCAATGGTTTTTCGCCAGTTAACCCCAATGAATTACCAGCTACTTTTCCACGTATGGAGGTGGATACTCATTTTTTCGGGAAGAGGCTTTGATCATTTTTATCTGGGCATATTGCGGGGATTTGTGGGCGTTTTCTGGGGCAGAATTAACAGGCAGGTTATTTCAACAATGAAAATGGCGCATGAAGAAAGTCTAGCTTGCGCGTGCAGCCAGTTTTTTTAGGAATAACACATTAGAACACAAGTCATAACTACCTAGGTAAATTCTCAAAGAAAAGTAAACCGAAGGTGTAAGGAGAACCTCGATTTTGCGACCTTTGCGGCTGGTTTTATGGAGTGATGAAGCGATAGAGTGATGAAGTGATTTGATCACTCAGGCTTCAATATATCGGAGGGTCTAAAGAATGTTGTGTAAACGTATTCTTCAGTTGAGTTTGATTTGGCAAGAGGGTCTAAAGAATGTTGTGTAAACGTATTCTTCAGTTGAGTTTGATTTGGCAACGTTTATCAAAAGTAGTTAAAAAAGCGTGTAGGATGATACCCCATCACCCCATCACCCCATCGCTCCATCGCTCCATCACCCCATC
>JBBQLD010000469.1:0-3098 GCA_038327555.1 Chitinophagales bacterium | reverse complement strand
CACACGTTAGTGAACATGCTCACTTTTTCGAACAATGAAAAAACTACTGCTCTTCCAGCTCTTATACTTTTCAAGTCTATCTATTCAAGCTCAGGACTCCTACCCTACCCCGCCGGATGTGTTCCAGCGGCTATTTTATATTCAGCGTACCGGAAGTCCGAATACCATAGTCTATGATGCAAAATTTGGTGCTGACGGGCAGTTTCAAAAAGATCAACCCATTGATGTATACTGGTTGCGTTTTTCAGAATATGGACAACGGCAGGATTTGAATTATTTGCAACGTACACTCGCATACGGCGTAAATGCACGCATGGCTGAAAGCTCCAATGAGTACATTTTTTACCTGGTATCCTATGCTCAACGAAAGTTTCGCCTGAAAAAAGACGCCCAGGGCCGTCCCGTAGCAGTCATGATGCTGAATGGAAAAGAAGTATACTTAAAAAGGGTATTTATAGATCTGGAGCCCACACTTTTTGGCCTGAAGCCCAATATTCATTTTGTAGAAATATTTGGCATAGAAGTTCAGACCGGTCGGATGGCCTATGAAAAATTTGTGCCTTAGTTCTACTTTGTCACTTTTAAAATTCATCAAATTTTTTGCCCGCGAATTGTCATGTCGCAGCGAAGCGTAGACAACTACACAACCCCGGCGCTGTTTAGAATACCGTTGCTAAGGAGATTTCGGTAAAATTGGGTTGTGTGGATGTCTACGCTTCGCTGCGACATGACAATTCAAGTTTATAGTGACAAAGTAGCATTAGGAACGGGTCGCAAATAACCTTACTTAAGTTCCTTCACTTTCATCAATTTTGTACCAGTCCATTTGTATACCACAATCCCAAATTTTTGTTGGCTGCGCACCATATCATTGCCCTTTTCTTCAAATTCAGAATGGTCATGCGTCACCACAATATGGTCGCCAATACCGCCGCGCTGACTCGGTAGAATAAACTCTTCCGCATCATAAAACACTCCACCGTCACTGACGGAAGAGGTTTCGAGCACCTTTGTCATTTGATTGTTTTCCTGCCAAAACAAGAGATTGTTACCAGATGGATAGCCACAAGCGGGGTAATAATAATTGACCGATAGCACGGCTTTTACTTTTGGAAAAGATTCAAAAACTACTTCAAAACTTGGATAATAGGAAAGGTCGCCGTTGGTCATAAATTCGCATTTGGAAAGCTCTATGCCGTTTTTTGCCGCGCGTACCTGCACTGTAATCTGGTGTTTGGCTTCGTCGTAGGCCACCACTCCGGTCAGGTATTGCACCCCTGCATTAGGCATATACTCCTCGTTCGGAGTTTGTATATTGGCTAAAGCCAGGAAGCCCCCCCATAGGTAGCCAGTCCTTTCCGGGGTAGTTTTAGTACGCACCATTACCCATGGTAATTTCACCCCACGAAGTAAAAGTGAGTCCGTGCTGACACTAATGATTTCCACCGATGCAGCAATGGGAAGTTTCATGATGACATTGGACTGTGTGCTGGATTTTTCGCGCAAATTGGCATCCGAAACCAAGGTAAAATATCGATTCCCAACGACAAATCCTTCCAAGGAGCCATCAGAATGCATCCAGCTATCGGGGTTTGCGTCTTGGGCGAAAAGGAAGGTAGCTGCCAGCATAGCCAACGTGGTCAAAAGTGCTTTTTTCATAGTAGTAGAATCTTTGTTAGATTAATGGTCGCAAAAATAGCTTGTTACGTAGTTACTTTTTTTGCGTTTTTCCGCTTCCGCAAATCCATGTACTGTAAAACAGCATCTTTGGAGGTTAGCCAGTTGCGGCCTTCCTTAAAAGCATCAATTTTTCCCCGCCTTGCCAACAAACTGATGTATTCCTGACTGTAGGGGAAATCTGGCTCGCTTACGATGTCTATAATGGATTGGTATTGATCGTAAGTATTGGTAAAATTACTTAAATAGATATCAAGGGAACGCTCCAAAGCCTGTAAAACCAATAACAACAATTTCCCATAATCACCTTTATTGGCTTGGTTTAATGCATCGTAATACTTCTTCCGATCATTTTTCAAGATGATTGCTGGAGGAAAACCTGCTTTCATTAGCAATAGATTGAACATCAAACGAACCGTTCGGCCATTCCCATCAAAGAACGGGTGAATCCATACAAAGCGATGATGAAAAATAGCCGCCTTTATTACGATATCCAATGGCCCTGTTTCATCGTTGACCCAATGGATTAATTCTTCCATCAGGGCATCTACTTTGAGCGCATTGGGCGGTGCAAAATTCGCGCCTGATATCCGTACTCCGGAGTTTCGATACCTTCCCGCAAATTCTTTTTCAATTTTTTGCAGCACCAACCCTTGTACACTCAAAATATCGGCCGCCGTCAAAACATACGACTTAATGACCAATTCCTCCACAAATTCAATGGCCTCCTGGTGGTTGACGGCCTCAAAATGCTCGCGCAAGGATTTGCCCCGGATAGTCAATCCATCTTCAATGACCATTTTAGTCTCTTGAAGCGTGAGGGTATTGCCTTCAATGCTATTGGAATTATAGGTCCATTCTAGGGTCAGACTGTTTTTAATATTCTGCAAGGCCGCGGCAGGGAGCGGTCTCAAGGCATCCAATTGGTGCTTTTTTTTATGAATTCTGGCCAGGTATTGGTCTAGCCCGTCGAATTGATATGGGTAGTGTTTCCATTCCATTACACAAAGGTATGGCTTTAATATCGGTATTTCATATTTTTAAACGTATCCGATATTATAAATGGTTTTGGCCAACTCTTAAATCAATACGGGCCAGAGGTCTTACTTCAACCAAATCGAGGAATTACAGACCTGTTCTAGAATCACAGCCCTTTGCTTGGCCTCACTTTGCGCTTTTAAAAATTCCTCGCGCGCTTTAGTCTCCTGCATCAGTAAAGTAGTAAATTCCCCTACCGGAAGGTTCCCTTCCTTGAAATACTTTTCAGCAACGGACCGGGCCATTCCAATGGTTTCCTGAGCTTCTGCCCGAAGTCTTACCACCTGCAAAATATTTTCAAGTGGATAATACAGGATTGTGATCGACGTCTTTATTGCTTCCATTAAAATTTCCCGCTCGCTTTGCAGCCGATCGAGCTGGAG
>JBBQLD010000468.1:0-3123 GCA_038327555.1 Chitinophagales bacterium | reverse complement strand
TCTGACCCCCATAATGGCTCCAACGATGGCGATCCATGGTGGCAGCCCAATCACTATTCGGAAAGGTCCACAGGCGCAGATGATAATGGTGGCGTACACAACAACAGCGGCATTGTAAATTTTGCTTTTTACAAATTTGCCACCGCACCAGGCATGACCAAGGAAATAGCGGAACAGGTGTACTATTACACCCTGCGGGATCGCTTGACTTCTTCTTCCAGATTTATTGACCTGCGGCTGGCTGCGATTGCGGAAGCCACTCAATATTGGAATGCAGACGTGGTCAATGCGCTTAAGGCTGCATTCGATGCGGTGGGCATTAACACGGGAAACCCTACTGCTCTTGCTCCTCAGTTGCAGCCTGGCACCGGCAACGAGTACATCCTCAGCGTGACGGAAGACGGCCAGAACCTTGACTTGTCGGAAAAAAACGGCACCTTGATTACCACCCTTTACCAGGAAGGGCTTGTGGAGCGCCCCAGTGTGACGGACAACGGCGAACAAATCGTTTTTGTGAATGCCAACCACCAAATCATAGGCGTTGAAATTGCTTACAACTCCCCCTCCGAAATCCAGTACAATGTAGGTGTGGTGAGCCAGGACACCATCTGGCGCAACGCTGCCATCTCCAAGGATGGCCGCTTTTTGGCAGGCCTTACCAATCTCTACGACAATAAAATCATTATTTTCGACCTCGCCGACCCGCTTGGGCCTACGCCTCGGGAGTACACCCTCGTGAACCCCACATTCACACAAGCCACGCCTTGGGTTGACAATGTGGCTTGGGCCGAGGTACTGGAATTCGATTATTCCGGCCAATACCTTGCCTACGATGCATTGACCGTCACTGAAAACACAGACGGAGAAGATCTCAGCCATTGGGATATTGGTTTGTTGAAATATCGGGAGAATGGCCAATACACTTCGATAGATACGCCACAAATCCGCAAACTCATCACAGGTTTGCCAGACCATGTAGGCGTAGCAGACCCTGCCTTTTCAAAAAATTCGCCTAACATCATCGCATTCGATTATTACAACCAATTGCCAGACGGCGGTATCGAATTCAGCACCTATGTTGCCAACACCGAGACCAACAAAAATGGTGTTGTAGTGGCCAACGGAAAGGAATTGGGTTACCCATGTTTCACCACGAAAGATGACCAATTGCTGTTTATGGACCAAAACCTTTTTGGTGGCCTAAACCTTCGGATTCAGAAATTGAAACCGAACTATATCGAGCCATTGGGCAACCCCGCCAATATCGTGCTGGCGCATAAGTGGGGAATGTGGCTCAATAACAGCACACGGGTGCTGACAGCAAGCGGTACCAATGATGTCATGCAAGCCCTTTTGCCGATTTCTATTTCGCCAAACCCTGTAAGCGGCACTGCCCGGATCAGCCTGGAGCTGGCTCAATCCTGTACAGCAAAAATGCAGGTTATTGACCTGTACGGCCAGTTGATTATGGAACGAAAACTGAACCTTTCCGCAGGAGAAAATAACCTGGAATTGGATGCAAAACACTTCACACCAGGTACTTATTTCGTAACAATTAATACTGGAACAAGTAGAAGTGTTGTAAAAATGGTGAAACAATAAATCCCTGAAATCAAATCAGGAGGTGGCACCATAAATTGATCCGTATACGGATTTAAATGGTATGATCTTTATTTACAGGCATGGGCGGTTACCTTTGAGTCAAAGGAAACTGCCCATGTCTGCATTTTTACCTTGCCCAAAGTGCCCCTATCTTAGTGAGGATTGATGGCGACCACAATACTCGTAACCCTCGTCAGGTATTCTTGTCTATCTTTACTAAGCCAACGCCAACGCACTGTCTCGTACCTGCGGCCAACGCAAAGCAGCACGACGCAGCACTTCAACACGATAAGACATTACTCCGGGATGGAACAGAGCAGGTTATTTCGGTGCCGTTTCGGAGTAATAAACACCGCCTTTTTCACCCAAACCATACCATGCGCCTGCGGGATTGCTGTTGCGCGTAGCGATAGCCACCATCTTGTCGCTATTCGTAGCGGAATATTGCTTGTAATGGGCGTAGCTCGGTGCGCTTATGCTATCATATTCGTCCTTACTTATCTGTTTTGTTAAAGCATTGAACAAGGCCCATTTATCACCTTTTTGCACAATAAAGTAATCGGATTCGGGCAGCGCGTAGAGATTCTGATATAAATATTTTGTCTTGGCGGGCCGGTTTACATCGATAAAGCCCCACAGTTTATTTTCCACGAGTTGGCCGGTCAGGCATGTGGGATTTTTGGTGAACCAGAGTCGCCTGAATTGGGTCGAAAGCAGTTTCCGCCCGGTCATGCTGAATGCTTCGTAATAAGAATTATTGCATGGTTCGGAACCCTCAGTAGTGCTGGTCGACGCGATCAGCGGGTGAAGATCCGAACAATAAGAGATGCTGCAATATTGAACGGGTAATATCTGGCGGCCTTCGTAATGAAAGAACCCGATTTTTTTATCCGGATTTTCTACCTGAAAATAAAGGTCCGGATTTTGGTTGGGGACTTTGCCGGGAAAGGACGGTGGATCCGCTTTTTTATAGCTGCAATCGGCAAGAAGGAGTTTCCCTGTCGCATCGAAAATTTTGTCATACTGTTTATCACCCCAATACATCGGTGTCAAAAGGTAGGCCCCACGCAAAGACCCTCTGCCTAAGGAATACAAAAAGCCCTTTTCAAACGGGATGATAAATCTGCCCTGGGCATCCGCCAGACCCTGCTCCTTAAAGTCAAGTGAGGTAACGATAAATTCCCCCGGATTCCCCGGCTTGATCTCCGCATAAACTGATTTCAGAATGGTGTCGCCTTCCATCGTCAAAAGCGCCGCGCGAAAATTCCGGTATTCCTCCTTGACACAAATGACCAGTTTGCCGTCCGTCCACCGCGCATATTTGATATAATCGGGGAAAATGCGCTGCCCTTTTTCATCCAAAAAGTAACCGGCAAGGTCTTTTCTGATGACCTCGATGGAGTGCTTGTCGAAACCAGGCTTGAGTGTTTGTCCCGTCGCCTGAAAAATTGGCTCACCGTTTCCATTAAAAAAATGCATAATTGAATCGCCATAGGCCCGTACCGCCAAAAGATTGGGGTA
>JBBQLD010000467.1:0-3145 GCA_038327555.1 Chitinophagales bacterium | reverse complement strand
GCGTACAATGGTTTGGGTCGTACGGGAAGGCGCCTCATCGCGGTTGTGGGTAAGAATGAAGCCGGAGGGCCTGGGGAGATAAGTGACAGTACACATGATGGACGAAAAAATCGGAAAGCAGTCGGTAGAATTGTAAATGCTTTTAGGTCCGTCTTCCGTTCCAGTCGCGAGCGGCAGGAAAACAAACCTAGTGCCAAAATGTCGCTCACTTCGCCACCGCAATCTTGTACTTCTTCCCTTTCATCTTCTGGTTGGCAATGGCTTTCAACAGGTGTTTCAACACGTCCTTTTTGACCGCCACGAAAGACATATAATCCATCATTTCAATTTTACCCAAGTCATCTGGCTTCAGTCCTCCTTTTTTGGAGAGAAAACCGACAATATCTATTTTACTGAGTTTGTCTTTTTTACCTCCGCTAATGTACAGCGTCACCCATGGTGGGGCCGGAGGCATGGAAAGATCTGTGGGCAAATGGAGTTCTTCAGGCGCTTCGCTGAGGTAAGCCGGAACGGGCGAATCTGGAGACAAAATCAGGTAGGCCGTACCCTGCGCATGCATCCGTGCCGTGCGTCCGTTGCGGTGAATGAACTCGTTGAGTTTCATCGGCAATTCGTAATGGACCACGTTTTTCACCTCCGGAATATCCAGGCCTCTTGCCGCCAAATCTGAAGAAACCAGGAAAACTATGCTGCCATTTCGGAATTGAACCAGGGTAGATTCCCGCTCTATTTGCTCCATTCCACCGTGAAAACTGGCACTGGAGACCCCCTGTTCGGCCAACCGTGCTCGGGTAATCTCCGTAGTTTCACGTTGATTGCAGAAAATTAGCGTGGGCTCAGTGCCAAAGTAACACAGCAATTGCACGAGTGCATCAAACTTGTCGTGGGTGGGCGACACCACGCTTTTGATGCTCAATCCATCTGTTGATTTATCTTCGGCTTCGGTGTAATTGAGCGTGATGGGTTTGGTGACGCCTACAAAATCTGGAATCACCAATTTATTCGTTGCTGAAGCCAATACGCGCTTTTCCAAGCCAACAAGCGCTTTTAGAATCTCGGCCATTTGCTCTTGAAATCCCATGGCCAGAGATTTATCAAATTCATCCAACACAATAATGCTGACGGTCTGTGGGTCGAAAGATTTTCGGCTAATATGCTCTACAATACGTCCCGGCGTACCAATCAACAAAGCCGGTGGCTGGCTCAGGTTGTTGATTTCTGTTTGCATCGGGTGACCACCGTAGCAGGTATTTACTTTAAATCCGGTAGACATTTTTTGCCACACGCGTTCGATCTGAATCGCCAGTTCTCGGGTCGGCGACAAGATCAGGCATTGTACGCCAGGCTGATCGGCCTTCAATTGATTTAGGATTGGCAGGAGAAAGGCCAAGGTTTTTCCCGAGCCTGTGGGGGCCAACAATATGGTATCTTTTTCATCCTGGATCGTATGCAGTGCTTGTTCCTGCATTTCATTTAAAACCGGGATATCTAGATTGGAAAGTGTTGTTCGAAGCAATTGATTTGATTCCATTCGGGCAAAGGTAACTTAATTGTGCGGGGTCAAGTGGTCATGGATTTACCCTACTTTTGTCCGCCAATTTTTCAATTTAAGGTAATGAAATCAAACAAGAAAATCATACTTATTGGAGCAGGCATAATGAGTGCCACACTAGCTGTATTGCTAAAAAAGCTGCTTCCCGAGGCTAAAATAAGCGTTTTTAAGCGATTAGGTTCTGTAGCCGCAGAGAGTTCGGAAGCCATGAACAATGCTGGTACCGGACATTCGGCTTTTTGCGAACTCAACTATACGCCAGCAAAACCCAACGGTGCTATAGATATCTCCAAGGCTATTAAGATCGCATCAGCTTTTGAGGTTTCTAAAGAATTTTGGGCTTGGTTACTTCGGCAAAACTGTATTGACGCTCCTGAAAAATTTATTCAAAGCTTACCACACATCAGTTTTGTATGGGGTGCAGAAAACGTCGACTATCTCCGAAAACGTTTCGAAGCTATGCGCGTACATCCACTTTTTGAGGGCATGCATTTTTCTGAAAACTGGGACGAATTATACACTTGGATGCCGCTGGTTATGGCTGGTATGCAACAACCCCAAAGTAATCGAACAACACGATGCCAAAGTGTATGGAAAAGCCAGTGTGGGGGCGCCACCTATGTCGGTCCCGCATCTGGATACTCGAATGATTGACGGTAAAAAAGCCCTGTTATTTGGCCCATTTGCTGGTTTTTCTACCAAATTTTTAAAAAACGGTTCATTTTGGGATCTACCCTTGTCTATCGAGTTTGAAAACTTTTTGCCCATACTGGCTGCAGGCTGGCATAATCTTGCCCTTACGAAATACCTGGTTCAGCAGGTCGCTCAATCGCCGGAAGATCGTTTTGAGGCGTTGAAAGTCTATTTCCCGGAAGCACAGGCGGAGGATTGGGATCTGGCCATTGCTGGGCAACGGGTACAGGTGATTAAAAAAGACGATGAAAAAGTGGGGGTGCTGGAGTTTGGAACTGAGCTCGTTTGTGCTGGCGATGGGAGTCTGGCCGCTTTACTTGGCGCTTCGCCTGGTGCTTCTACTGCGGTGAACGCCATGATTGATGTGCTAAAAAAGTGCTTCCCTGAGGAGATGAAGTCGCCAGTATGGAAAAGTCGATTGAGGCAAATGGTGCCTTCACATGGGTCGCCGATTAGCAAGATGGAACGCTGCAAGCATACCCGTGAGGTTCGACAGGAGGAGTTGGGACTTAGGTCTAGATGAGTTATTACTTAACAAACCCCCTGTCCATCCTGCAAATACAGTCAAAAACACCTTACTTCGCCCTCTAAATCCGTCGCCTTTTAGACATGTCGAAAAGCAAAACACCCGCTCCAAAGTCGGCCAGCCCCCCCGATCCGATAGCGCCAAATGCATCAGCCTCCACAAAATTCTGGCTAAAAAGCCCTGTGCCGCAACTGATACTTTTTGCAGTTGCCACAGCCACCTTTGCCGGTGTACTTTCCAATGATTTTGTCTATTTTGACGACCACGAGGCCATCTGGAACAACCCGGCGTTACAAAAGCCCTCCCTATATAACTTTTTCAGTGGCCAAAACCTGGGGATGTATGCCCCTGTCACCTGGATCTTTTACTGGATC
>JBBQLD010000466.1:0-3163 GCA_038327555.1 Chitinophagales bacterium | reverse complement strand
TGCCCACCGCTCAACTGGACGCCAATCAAAAAGTTGTCAATGAGATTTACCTGCACTCCTTGGTTGCTCAAGGCGGCACCTTAACAGAAGCCCAAATTGCCTCGCTAAAAGACATCGGTCAGCAATGCCCAGAAACGGGGGAGCTTGCCGTTACCATGGCATTGTCCCTTTTATATTGGACAATCCTGGTGTGCCAACGGAAATCAGTCAACCGCTATCGCCGGGGGTGTATTTTGGGAGTATCCGGACTAACAGCGGGGTGGTACTCACGGAGAAACTTATTATCCAACCCAAATAAATTTTCTTGTTCAATCTTGAGGCAAGGGGCAATCACGCTCCTTGCCTTTTCCTATTTTTTGTCAAACGAATAATCATGAAAACTTCTTGTTGGCTCATTCTTTTCTCCATCTTCTCCCTAGGCTTGGCATTCGATGCCCCTGCACAAAGCAAAAGGGACTACCAATGGGTGATAGGATATGATACTTCCTTACTTGATGTTGGCGGCAATGCAATATCCTTGAATTTCGACTTCTGTCCAGTTGATATTTTTAACATTTCAACTATCCATAATTTTTGGATGGAAGGCTCAAACACGAGCATGAGCGACAAGGAAGGAAACTTGTTGTTCTATTCCAATGGGTGTTATATCGTGAACGCTTCCGGGGAGAAAATGGAGAACGGCGATACCATCAACCCCGGCGTGATGCAAACTGCCTATTGTAAGGGGGGGGGAAGTATCTGGGCACAAGGTGTGATTTCAATTCCTGCGCCAGGAAGCGACAGCCTGTACTATGTGTTCAACCTCGACATGGATCTGCCTTATTTTATGGTGGATAGTTTCATCGGCATCGCTCCTCAAAGGCTTTATTATCAGGTCGTGGATATGTCAAAAGCGGCAGGCTTAGGGAGTGTAATTGCAAAAACACAGATAGCAGTGCAGGATACTTTTGGGAGGGGGAATATTCAGGCCGTCCGGCACGCCAATGGGGTGGACTGGTGGATTATCACGCCTAAGTCCCATTCCAACTGCTATTTTCTAACTTTGGTGACAGCAGAAGGAGTACAGCCTTCTTTCCTTGAATGTGAGGGAAAAGTATGGAACGACTATGATACCCAAGGACAAGCGGTTTTTACACCAGATAGCAAAAAGTTCATCCGATTTAACCCTGACAATGGCCTGCACATTTACGATTTTGACAACGAAACAGGCAGCCTCTCCAACTCAGTGTGGATTGATTTCCCTAATAACCCGCTGACTTTTCATGTAGCAGGAGTAGCAGTTTCCCCTAACTCCCGGTACTTGTATGCTACGGCGCTTAGAAATGCGTATCAGCTTGACCTGCAAGCCCCGGACATCGCCGCAAGTAAACTATTGATCGCCGAATGGGATGGGTATTCAAACCCTTATCCGACCATATTTTACCTTGCGGCCTTAGCCCCAGACAATAAGATATACATAGCAGGCACCAGCAGCCATAGATTTTTGCACGTGATACACCATCCTGACAGTGCCGGAATGCAGTGCGGGTTTGAGCAGCGCGGTCTGAGCCTGCCTTCTTACAATTTCGCTACTATTCCCAATTTTCCGCAATATCGAAGTATTCCTACAGCGGTGGATTGCGACTCTCTGATAACCTTGAGCGAGTACGTTCAACCCCAATTGCCCATCAAAATCTTTCCCAATCCCGCCACCGACCAACTCCACATCAGCGGCCTCGAAGGCAACGCGGTCATCACAATCACCGACGTAAGCGGCAAAACGGTTTTTCTTAAAAAAGGTGCTTGGCCTTTAAAAAGTCAGGAGACGATTGAAATTTCCAGGCTTGCCCCCGGATTGTACTTTGTTTCGGTGCAGCAAAACGAGTCGGTGCAGCAAGCCAAAATTGTGAAGCACTAAAACCTGCGACACAGGCCCGTAGCATCCGCGCTTGTGTTGGGGGTGGATTTCTGGATCCATCCTACACGTTGGTTTCTTCGCTTTTGGGCGACATGCGGCTTTTCCAAAGTCCTTGGCTCATTTTATCTCAATACCTTTGGTCCATTCAAAAAAGAAATTTACATGAAAAAATTGTTTTTAACGCTGAAAATCAGTGTTTTGATGCTAAATATTGGCCAAGCCCAAAACGCTTGGGATTTCTCATTTCTGGGTCATTGGGACGACAATGCCCTACCCATTGCTTCGCCTGGAAGCCTCGATCTTCAATACAGCGGTTGCTGGGGTTTAGCCGTAAATGGACGCGAATACGCAGTATTGGGTGGTGCAGAACACGTCTTATTCTTTGATGTAACAGAGCCTACCACACCTGAATTGGTAGGCAAATTCAAAGGCACTGGCAATACCGTCTGGCGAGAGTTTAAATCTTACAAAAACCGCATTTATGCGGTATCTGATGGCACTACAGAAGGCCTCATGATTTTTGATCTAAGTCATGCGGAAGATACGATTGTGCGGACTTACTGGAGCAATGAGCTTTTTAATGCTGCCCATACCATCACGCTGGATACCGTTTCAGGGCGCATTTATCTGAACGGCGGCAGTGCTACTCAAGGCATTATAGTACTCGATATTAGCCAGAACCCCGACCTCCCGACGTTCATTACGCATGCCACATTTCAAGGTGGAGGGCTGCATGACTCTTATGTGCGCAACGATACCATATATGCCTCATCAGGTTACAACGGCTACTACATCTATGACATGAAAGCCCCGCTTAGCCCCGTGTTACTTGCTTCCATAAATACGGGTGGATACAACCACAATTCCTGGTTGAACAAAGCGGGCACTCATGCTTATTACACCGAAGAAATACCCGCTGGTCGGCCTGTACAAATTGTTGATTTGCAAAATCTTGCCTTGGGAGAAATTGAAATCGCCGGCACGTTCTTAGACAAGTTTTCTGTGGATGCAGGGGATCAAACAGCCATCCCGCACAACGTGTACATCAACGAAAACATTCTTTTTATCTCGCAGTACGAAGACGGATTGGTAGCGTATGACATTAGCAATCCGACCCAACCAGTATTGCTGGCAGAATATGACACGCACCCTGAAAACACCACATATACGGGCTATTATGGCAACTGGGGTAACTTCCCATGGCTCCCTTCAGGCAACATCATCACTGGAGATATGCAAAATGGCCTGTTCATGCTGAAGCTCAAC
>JBBQLD010000465.1:0-3170 GCA_038327555.1 Chitinophagales bacterium | reverse complement strand
AGGGCCACACCTTTGTTCCAACATTTTGAGTCATTCATGATTCAAGCGTATTAGTTCAATCTTTCCTTTTTTACTTTTAAATTTTTAACATCATGAAGAAATTGATTTTCGTCAACTGCATCCTGGCTATCGCTGTTATTTTCACTTACTGCGCCAAGCCAAGCCTGCAAGAAGAACTGAGCTCTGTAAACGCCGAAACTCCTGCGGATAACCGTGCGGTATGCACCCTCACTAACGTCGGTGTCAGCAATGATGCGACCCTGACTTTGTGTGGTACTAATACCAACGCGACAGGCTGCCCTGACTGCCTGAATGCGAATGTACTAGGTCTGGAATTGCGCACAATGGCGCAGATGACCCTCGCAGGTATTGCGCTTACAACGCCAATCATCGTTTCCGTTCGGGCAAACAAACTTGCGGTCGTGAATTTTACCGCAGGGGCAAACTCAACAGGTATTATCCAGATCCCTGTGGGTGGATGCAGGCGGTTTGCCATTGATGCGAACTGTAATATTACAGCACTCTAAATCACGAATACGCTTCATTAAACCACCAATCAATGTGTTTATTTATCACAGCGGCGCGGAGTAATTCCGCGCCGCCGTTTTTTGCGCTCCTTTTTGCCAATCGTGACATAAAAATCCCTTTGATACCCAGATAAAAACAATCGGGTATAATTTGCAGCCTGTATTCAAAAGCGTTTTTCTCATGCGTCTGCTAATTATCCTGTGTCTGCTCTGCGGTACCTACTCCCTGTTCGCCCAAAAATCCACCTTCGATTTTGATAATGAAGGCTGGATGTGCGACGGCGACCCGATAAGTAACTCCGCGAACTGGTTTGACTTAGGTGGGAACCCGGGTGGCAACATCCAAATGACCGATGCTTCTACAGGCGGCACCTGGTATTTCGTTGCACCAGCTAAGTTTCGGGGGCCTAAATGTGATGCCTATGGAAAATTTCTTCGCTACGACCAGTTTGCCAACAACGTTTCCAATGCAAATACTTTTGCCGATGTGGAGCTGAAGGGCGGCGGACTCATTCTGGTTTTTGACCATCCCATTTTGCCCAATTCCAGCTGGACGCATTACGATCTTTTCTTCCGGGAAGACGCCGGTTGGCGCATCAATACCACCAACGGTTTTGTGCCTACGCAGGCGCAATTCAAGCAGGTGCTTTCAAATATCACCAGTTTGCGCATTCGTGGCGAATTTCACCACTTTGCGGTGGATTTTGGTGGGCTTGACAATGTAATATTGGAAAGCAATTTTTCTTTCGATCTGGATGCGGACAATAGTTCTGGGCTCACCAATGGCGATTATCGTGCCGATACCTCCTGTTTCCCGAGTAGTCCGGTGCTGGGCAATGATCCAATACTCACGTCCGAAGGACCTATTGATTCTGTTGTTGTTACCCTTTTGGGTTCCAATACTTACGATGAAATCGCTTTGCTGGGTATTCCCGTCAACCTACAAGTAGTGCAATATGGTCCAAATCAAATCACGTTCATTAGTTTGGGCAATGCTTCTCCACTAGATTTCCTGGCTGCCATCCAAATGCTGACGTATCTGGATGCCTCGATTCATCCGCTACAAGGCGTTCGGCTGGTGGAATTCAGGGTGTATGCGGGCTGTGGTGAGGCAGGCCGACAACGGGCGCATTTACCCATTTTTACGGCACCTAACGCGGGATTGGCAGGCGACACTACAGTATGTACCAATACGCAACCCTTCAATCTTTTTAAAGTACTGAGGGGTTTTCCTGATTCAGGTGGTCATTGGGAACCAATGCCGTCCATTGCACCAGAAAATTTTGATCCTGCGAAAGACAGTTCTGGGTTGTTTGCTTATATTTTTCTACCCACCAGCGAATGCCAGGGGGATACCGCTTTTGTGTCAGTAGGCTTGGAAACACCGCCCTTGTTGCGCCCCGATACGACGCTTTGCTACGACGAAGCCTTGCGGATCGAACGCCCCCGCGAACTCTTGAGCTGGGAATGGAGCAATGGAAGTCAACAATCCAGTATTGAGGTGACCGAACCCGGTGTGGTGACGCTACAAGGCGAAACTGAATTTTGCATTTTTGAAGACAGTGTTGAAGTCAGTTTCTTCACTTGCAAAGCCTGCAATCTCTTTGTTCCCAATGTCTTTTCTCCAAATGACGACGGAGATAACGACAGGTGGCACGCATTTCTGCCCTGCCGCTGGCTTCGTTTTCGACTGGAGGTTTACGATCGCTGGGGAAGTCTGGTATTTGCGGCAGACGATCCTGAAGCCACTTGGAATGGCTACATTGGCGGAAAAGACGCAATGATGGGGGTCTATATATGGCGACTGGAATGGGATGCAGAACTTTACGGTGCCACGCAGACCTGGCGAGCGGAAGGTGATGTGACGGTAGTCAGATAAGTTTGATTGCCGGGTTAGCTTAATGCCCCATACTTCGCTAAAGCTCTGGCAGGTAAAAATGCCCCAATGCCCCAACGTCCCCTTATTTCTTCTTCACAACAATCAAATTTACCCCAGTGAGGGCCATAAGGGCTTTCTTTTTCTCCTCAATTTCGGCAGCTTTCAGGTAGAAAAAGCGAATGCCCACAACGTGAGTTTTTCCATTTTGCTGATAAAATTCCTGGTAGTCTTCGTCGGCCAATAGCTTGCGGAGCTTGTCTGCGTTATTTTTATCCGAAAGTGAGGCTATGATCAGAATACACTCACGACCATTTCGGGTTAGGTCAACTTTTTCGCGGGCGGCCTTTTCTTTGGCGGCAAGAGATTCTTTGGCGGCTTTGTCTTGATCCTCCGTTGTTGTGGGTTCAGTGTCTTCTACCGTTGGCGTTTCAGGCAAAGCTTTGTCTGTTTGGTCCGTATTGACGACTTCAGTTTCTGGTTTCTGTTCGGTTTCTGCTGTTTTTTTCCTATGCTGCCAATACCAAATGCCTGCGGAAAGTGCAGCCAGGAGCAAAAATATGCCCAATGCAGTACTGACGCTAGAGCCTCCGCCTGAACGCTCGGATGCGAAAGTAGGCTCCGGCATTGGAGGTGCTGGAGCAGGGGAAGGGTAGGCTTGGGGTGGGGTCCTGGAAGAAACGGTGGCGCTAGGGGTCACTTCTGATACCTGTTCTACCTCTCGTGAGCGGGCAATCGGCGAAAATTGCAAAGGAGGCAAACCATAG
>JBBQLD010000464.1:0-3180 GCA_038327555.1 Chitinophagales bacterium | reverse complement strand
GGTATAGGGCAGCGGAGTCAAGGTTGCGTGTGTGGTTTAGTACCGATGAAATAAGTGCGCAAAAATGGAAGTTTTTGTGGGCTTAATATTTTATAAATTGGAAAACCTTTGAATCCTGCACAAGAATTAACATCATCGCCCAAAACCCGCCCTACCTTCGCCACCCAATTATGCAAGATTTTAAAATCAACCTCGACCGCGACCTCGTTTTCTTTGATGTGGAAACCACAGGTCTGAATGTCATCCGCGACCGTATTGTACAGATTGCGCTGGTGAAACTTCGCAAAGACGGCAAGCCAGCCGAAGAACTTTCGATGCTTATTAATCCCGGCATTCCGATCTCAGAGGAATCCATGGCGATCCACGGAATCACCCCCAAAGACCTCGCCAACAAACCTACTTTCGCTCAAGTTGCGCAAAAAATCTGGGATTTTATCGGCAATGCAGATCTAGGCGGCTACAATTCCAATCGCTTCGACGTGCCTATGCTGATGGAAGAATTTTCCAGGGTGGGCCTGGAGCTTGACATTTCCAAGCGGCGCTTGATTGATGCTCAGCGGATTTTTTACAAAATGGAACCGCGCACGCTAAAGGCAGCATACCGGTTGTATTGCCAAAAAGAACTCGAAGATGCGCACGATGCCTTGGCAGATGTTCGGGCTACAGTGGCCGTTTTTCAGGGTCAAATTCGGGCTTATGAAGGCAAAGACCTGCTCGACGAAGACGGTAACAGCATTCCTGCGCCCATCAGAAATGACATGCAGGCCATTCATGAATTTACCAACGACCTGCATTTTGTAGACGCTACACAGAAACTTCGGGTGCAGTCAGACGGCACGGTAGTGTTCAACTTTGGCAAATACGTGGGCGAACCAGTAAAGACGGTGTTGGCCCGCGAACGCCATTATGCAGGCTGGATTATTGATAAGGAGTTTTCGTCTCAGGTGAAACAGTACATAAAGCAGGTGTTAAAGGAGTTGGAAGGGAAGTGATTATCGCCCAAAATCATCCTGAACCCGTACAATATCATTTTCATCGCTGGGATGCGCTGCATCGGTATGTTGCCAGATTTCTGCAACCATTCCCCATTCAGACAATCCAATGAGCCGGTGGCGTTCACCTTGCTTTAGTTTTATGATGTCGCCGTCCAGGAGGGTATGTTGCTGCTTTTCTTCATCGTTTTCGCTGGTCACCACACCAACAGCGGTGCTGATACATTTCCAGATTTCAGCGCGACGGTGATGGTACTGCCAACTTAAACGGGCATGCGGGGCCACCAGCAGGATTTTTGGACTCAGTTTTTGGGTGATCTTAAGGGAATCCATATTTTCGTCCGGGAAATAGTGTGCTGCAAATTGGGCTGCCTGTGTTTCATCCAGCACAAAAAAGCCGCCCCAAGGCCGGGCGTCATCCATTTTTACTACCTTGAAATCGAGCTTTGCAAGCATTTTTGCTGCTTGTTTAAAAACCAATTCTTTCTGATCCATAATTTAGGTTTGAATGTTTCTGGCCCTGAATGCTTTGTTTATTTCGGCGCAAAGTTGTGGGATTGGGCGCATATTTTAAGATAAAGTGACTATCCGTATATTGTGCCCCGTCACAACACGTCTATTAAACACAGAGTACCATAGGACACATAGATTTCAGCATCAACAAACTATGCTATCATAACCGAAAGCACATGAAAAAAATCTACATCCCTGCCACCCTCCTTTGTATGTTTTTTGTTTTGGCAAAAGAAGGGAATGCTCAAGCACCCATAATCAACAACGTTTTACCAAAATCGGTTGCTGTTGAGCTCAATGGGAAATTTGAGGCTTCGCTCGATTTGACGGCTGCGTATTCAAATCCTTACAACTACGACGAAATTCGGGTAGCGGCCACCTTCATTTCTCCCGATGGCGAGCAAACCATAGTGGAGGGTTTCTACATGGAAGATTTTCAAATCGCCAACGCGAATGGTGGACTCAGCCCTTTACCCAA
Organism: Chitinophagales bacterium; assembly: GCA_038327555.1. Classification (GTDB taxonomy): domain Bacteria; phylum Bacteroidota; class Bacteroidia; order Chitinophagales; family Saprospiraceae; genus M3007. Next base: position 1,197 of record JBBQLD010000464.1, on the reverse strand, counting down.
TGGAAATGGGTTTCGTATCCGGTTTTCACCTCGGAAAACAGGACTTTGGTCTTACTCGGTTTCCTGCACGAATGCCGCTGGTACGGGTACTTTCCCAACACAAACCTTTAATTGTACATCCCTTGTTTCTCCTAAAAACAAAGGTTTCGTGCAAGCAGGCCTGCGCAATTATTTGAATTTTGAAATCGGCAGACCACACCCGAATTTCCGGATGGATGTTGAACGCGGAGTACAACCATGTTTTTGTCAAAGCCAATGGTGCACCAGACGCGATTAGTAATGCCGTTTTGACCGCAGGAAACATGGAGAACGGGCTTTATTTGGCCAAATGGTTTGATTGTCAAACGGGAGCTCTGTTGCAGTCAAATCCAGTGACAGTTACAAACCAGACATTGATACTGCCCATACCTGAGCTGATTTGGGATTTGGCTTTGGTTGTAGACGGGCAAGCTTTGGGCGCGAATGAAAGCGTTCAAACGTTACCCGTTTCAGTTTTCCCAAACCCTGTTAAAGATGACCCAGTGACCATTTCTTTTGATTTAGTCCAAACAGAAAGTGCAGAAATTGTGCTTTTGGACGCATCTGGTCTGCTGGTACAATCCTTACTTTCGGGCAAACTTCCAGCGGGTGCCCATTCCATGTCGGTGCAGCTTGCAAGCAATTTGCCTTCGGGTATTTATTGGTTGCAAGTGAATGCCGGAAAGCAACGAGCAGCCAAAGCTATTGGATTGATCCGTTAATTTTGAGTGGTGACCAGGATATCCATGACTAATGATCTAAATCCGAGCAGGGTTTCACCACACTGTCTGTTCGGCGCTGTAAATTTGAGCTTCAATTCTTACAAAAACACATGAACCGCCCTAACTACTTGTTATTTGTTGCCTGCTGCGTGTTACTTTCTACTTGTTTCACGGCGTGTTTTGAGCCAAGAGAAGGCTGTTTGGATATCGCGGCCACAAATTTTGACGCAGGCGTCGATAAGGATTGCTGCTGCGTATACCCAAAACTGGTATTGACCGTAAATCAGGTATATGACACGCTACTTTTTCGCAATGATTCCCTATACCGAAATTCTGACAACCAACTGTTTCGGATTAAAAGTGTAGTCTTCTATCTTTCTGATTTTCAACTGTTTCAGAACGGAGAAGCCTTTTCGGTGAGCGACACCCTTACGCTAAATACCTTTCTGGGTAGCGA
>JBBQLD010000463.1:0-3197 GCA_038327555.1 Chitinophagales bacterium | reverse complement strand
CTCCTGCGCCGCTTTTGCCACCACCGTTCCCGGCCCGAAAATGGCCGCTGCGCCAGGAAATCCTAAAACAGGTTTGGGGCCACGATTCTATTTTCAATTCCCGGAATGTGGAGGTGTACGTTGCCCGGCTTCGGAAGTATTTGAAAGATGACCCGGCGGTGCAGATTTTAACTTTGAAGGGAGTGGGGTATCGCGTGGTTTGTAGTTAGGGGCAAAGATTACAAACAGTTTTGGGCGTTCGATATTCGGCGTTCGGTGTTCGGCGTTCGATGTTCGATATTCGGTGTTCAAACTTTAATGTCGAATATCGAATGTCGAATATCGAACACCGAACACCGTACCCCATCAACAACTCCTGCGCCGCTTTTGCCACCACCGTTCCCGGCCCGAAAATGGCCGCTGCGCCGGGAAATCCTAAAACAGGTTTGGGGCCACGATTCTATTTTCAATTCCCGGAATCTGGACGTGTACGTTACCCGGCTTCGGAAGTATTTGAAAGATGACCCGGAGGTGCAGATTTTGACTTTGAAGGGGGTGGGATATCGGGTGGTTTGTGGTTAAATCCGTGTTCCATTGGGCTAGGGATTAATACGGATTTCAAACATACAAACCAGTTACAAAATTTCCTTTAACTGAGATGGGGGTTCTCAGCAACCAGCTGAGAACCCCCATCTCGTTATAATCCAAAAAGGGAAGCTCCACCTATAAAAAATACAATGGCACTTAATTCCCCCCGTCCTGATTGTCTTCTTTTTTATCCGATTTTTGTCCGAAAATACGCCGGAAAAGGCCTTTTTTCTTTTCGCCATCAGGCTTGTCTTTGTCTTCCTCCCCTGTTCCTTTATCCACAGGAACCTCCCCGCCGGGTGTTTCGCCGGGTTTGAGTCGCTTGGTATACACCTGAAGCAAGGAATCGCGCAAGGTAGAATCCTGCCCAATTTCCCGTAAGAATAGCTGAAAGGTATCGGGCGAGATACTGATCCAAGGCTGGCAACCCAGCACGTTCAACACCTCTGGCTTAGGCGTTGGGAATTTCTCCAGAAGGAGTTTGCTGAGTTTTTTATCCCCTGCAATTTTGTTCCAAAAACCTCCTACAATAGGCAAAGCCATGGCGGAACCTTGCCCTTGCGCCATATTACGAAAACGTACCGCAGGGCTTTCGCCACCAACCCAGGCGCCCGTTACAAGTTGAGGATTATAGCACATAAACCAGCCGTCAGAATGGTTTTGGGTTGTGCCGGTTTTACCTGCAAAATCACCTCGGACATAAGAACGAAGCCGTGCTCCAGTGCCATAATCCACCACATTCTGGAGCATTTTGGTCATAGTGGCGGCTTGATTTACAGTCAAAGCCACCTCATGCGGGCCAAGATTAGGATTGATTTCGAGTTCTTTTTTGTAGTTGTAAATGTCCTTGCCGCGGCGGTCGGTTACGCGCAGTACAGTGACAGGTTCTGGGCGTTTGCCTTCATTCGCCATCGTGCCATAAACTTTCATCATTTCGTAGAGTGAAGTATTGGCGGCACCCAAGCTGATGCCAAATTCACGAGGCAAGGTGGAGGTAATACCCATTTTTTGAGCTAGGTCAATGGTTTTTTGAATACCGACTTTTTCGATAATCTGTGCCGTGACAACATTGACAGAGCGGGTAAGCGCGCCAGCCAAGGAGTACCAACCCCCGTAGGTCTCATCTGCATTGTGCGGCTCCCAATCCAGTATTTTTTTGATTTGGTTGGGGAAATAGGTACAGGGTTTCATTGTGTCTTGAAGCGCAGCGGCATACACAATGGGCTTGAACGTGGAGCCAACCTGACGTTTGGTGAGCGTATGATCCACCTTAAAATTCTTGAAGTTTATGCCCCCCACCCAAGCCCTAACGTAGCCATTGCGATGATCCATGGCCATAAATCCGCAGTTGAGCATACAGAAATAGTATCGCACCGAGTCGAGCGGGGTCATGGTAGTATCCATTTCCGAACCGCCGTTTTTCCATGTGAAAATAGTCATGCGCGCTGGGGTTTCAAAAGATTTACGCGCATCTTCGTTACTCAAGCCGGCTTCTTTCAGCGTTTCCCATCGAGCGCTGTTTTCGATTTGTTTGTCAATCCACTTGTCGTCGCCCCAGGCTTTTTCCAGCTTATAGTTTTTCCAATGGGTATCAAATTGTTTTTGCAGTTTTTCCATGTGGGTTAGCACGGATTCCTCTGCAAATTGCTGCATTTTAGAGTTGAGCGTGGTGTATATCTTGAGTCCGTCGGTATAAAGGTTATAGGGTTTTCCGTCCGGGTTCCGCAGGTCTTTCAGGATTTTAGGCATCACATCGGTACGGAGGTGCTCCCGAAAGTAAGTGCCAGTGCCTTCGTTATTGTTGTCTACATTGTAGCGTTTTGCGCCCACAGGTTTTTTGCTTAGCTCGTCATATTCCGCTTGGGTAAGGTGACCGTTGTTGACCATTTGACGCAGCACTACATTCCGTCGGTTTTGGGCATTTTTGGGGTTTCGGAGCGGATTGTAAAGAGTGGTGCCTTTGAGCATTCCGACCAGGGTAGAGGCTTGGTCTACCGTGAGGTTGTTGGGCTTTTTGCCAAAGAATTGACGTGCTGCTACATTGATGCCAAAAGCGTTTTCGCCGAAGGGCACCGTATTCAGATAGAGGCTCAGCAATTGAGGTTTAGTGTAGACCTTTTCAAGCCGAACGGATATAAAATTCTCCCGTATCTTGTTGATTATCATACTTACTCCCGGAACGTAATAGTTCTTTCGAGGGTAAAGGTTTTTTGCTAATTGTTGGCTGAGGGTAGATCCACCACCGCGATGGCGCTGTCCAGTGACAAGGCCATAACCTACCCGCAAATAACTCATAATGTCAATGCCGCTATGCTCTAAAAAGCGCTTGTCTTCTGTCGCTATGAGGGCATTTATGATATAGGGCGAAACGTTTTCGAGTGAAATGGACGTGCGATTTTCAAAAAAATACTTCCCGATCAATACACTATCAGCAGTATATATCTCTGTAGAGTTGGCCGTTTCGATTTCAAGGAGCTCAGAGGTGGAGGGAAGCCGCCCGAAAAAGCCAAGCCACACGCCCAATATTAGTAACAGAAGGAAGTTGAGGCCCCAACGAGCAAAAGTGCCAAGCCAGCCCAAAGTGAACACCGTCTTTGGGTAACGCTCCCGGAAAGCCGCCCAGCGTGTGC
>JBBQLD010000462.1:0-3250 GCA_038327555.1 Chitinophagales bacterium | reverse complement strand
TTGACCGTTTGGTTTGCTTTTATCTTCTCTGCAATGCTCGAAAGCTGGCTTGAAAACACCATTTCCCCGCCAAATTTTGCGCTCAACTGACGCAGCACCGCATGGTTGGCAGTTGTTTCAAATAACTCCATTTCAATCGGTTGCACACTGAAACGCCCTTCGTATACTAGCCCTTGACCATTAAAATTGACGGTTGCTTTGTATGTGTAAGGCCCAACGGGCAGAATACCTGCGTTGAGCGTGTAGGCCTTGCCAAATTTATTAAATGTGTAAGTGAATTCCTTGCCCTCCCGATTCCGAATACTCATGGCTACATCCGGGTCATTCGTTAACTCATAATTATCATTATAGAGTTCTCCGCCGAAGCTTACAGGCTCGTTTTCGTTAAAAACGTTCTTGTCCAGCGTCACCCGAAATTTGCGCTTATCCTCTTTGAGTGACAAGTATTGCACAGTTTTGCCTACCAATTCATCAAAAATTTCGTGATTTTGGTGCTGCAGAAAGTCAAACAAACGCCAGCGCCACAATCCTTCTCCGAGCAAAATGCCTGTTTTAATTCCGTTAGTTTCGCCTACTGCCAGAAGGGGTTGTTCGGTATCTACCTTGCCAATGCGCTTGCGGAGCAGTACTTGAGCTTGAGCGGTCGCCCCAAAATTGCCAAAAGCCGAGGTCATTGGATTGAACTTTGGCAGCTCTTCCACGACCCTCGGACTAAGCGAAAATGCGGCGAATTGCGGCGATACCCGGCCTTGTACCTCGTCGCTCTGCGAACCATCACTTTGAAGACTCACCAGTGTCTGTGCTTTTGCCAGCGCAGCGTAACCCGTCTGCATCCCTGCGATAAATAGGCGAGGAATGCGCTTGTCATTCATTGTGTTGAGCAACCCGGAAAGGTCGTTTGTCTTGGATGGCAAATTATGCAATACGACAAAGTCAAATTTGCCCACATCCAAACCAGGGTCGCCGATATAAGCCGTGCTAACTTGATAATTCTTGTTGGTTTCCAGGGTAGTTTTTAGCGCACTAAGATCGGGGTGGGGGCTGTTGGCCAGCAGCAAGATTTTCTGACGCGCGTCAAGCACGTCTATAAAAATTTCTCGGCGGTTGTTGCTTGTACTTGCTTCCCCAGGCAACGCAGCGGCACTAATGATGTACGAGACCACACCTGCCTGATCCGCGTCAAGCTGCACTTCTTTGGTGGTGAAAAAATCATTCCCAGATATGGACACCGGGATACTTTGCAATTGTTTTAGCCCGGAATCACTTGACTTTGAAACCGTTACCACGGTTTGTTTGCCCGCAAGATTGGTGGCCGTCAGGTCAATTTGCAGGGTAAATTTATCCCCTAAGTACGCGATTTTATTGTGGAAAACGCGCTTCAGCACCAGGTCTTTCTTCGGCGTAGTGTCCCCCATCGCTACCGTGTATACCGGTGCTGAAAGGGGTGCGTCAGAATAGGCGGGGTTGCTGCCTTCGTTGTAAATACCATCGGATGCGAGTACTACGGCACCGAGGTTTTGGCCACCATAGAGGTCGTACACGCCGCGTAAGAGTTCCGAAAAGTTTGAAACTTTATCGGTAAAACTAAAATCTACACCTTCCCGAACTTGGTCGCCAAAAGCCAGTTCATGCACCTCATAATTTTCTGAAAGCGCATTTTTCAATACCGTCCAATCTTGCTTGTAGCGTTCCAGGGCTTCTCCCTGCAAGTCAGTAGCCACACTTTCCGACTGGTCTTGCGCCAGCACGACAATCGGTTTTTTAGTTTCCGTAAAAAAACTTTTCAGCAATGGCGAAAGCAGCAACGCACTTAACAAAGTGATGGAGAGCCAACGCAATAAACCCAGCCAAAAGTTGAGTTTTGGGGCCTGATCGCGAAACGTGGTATCACGGTAATAGAGAAGAAGTGCATAGCCAAGCCCCAGAAGCGCGCAAAAAAGTAGAAACCAGGCGGGGTATTGAAAAGAAAGGTCAAGCATTTAAATCGTCATTTTTACCCGCCGTAGCCGTAGGCGAAGGAGGTGCGTCATTAATCGTCATTTTTACCCGCCATAGCCGTAGGCGAAGGAGGGTAAAAATGACAAATCAAAGCGCAAAATTGCGGAAAAAGTTGCGGCTTTACCTCATTCCCTCAAATCAAACCTGACCCAATCTACTGCAGCCACCGATTTCGAGGGGGCATTTTCGTTTTTAAGTACAAAATAAACATCATAAAATCCCGCACTATCCATAACCGGAAGGGGCACATTCACCTCACTAAATTCCATCCTGGAGCCCACATCTTTTTCAGACAAGGCTGCTTGGCCAAGCAGCTTGCCCTTTGCTGAACCCAAGCGAATTTCTACTCTCCCGCCGCCAAACTGATATTTGCTGTCGCTCATACCAATGCCTAACGCCACTGAATGCACGCCTGTGAGGTCTACGTGTTTAAACACAAAAAAACTATTGGATTTCAATTCGTTGAGCACCACCGTGTCGCCATTAAACGGCCGGTAGCTGCGCACATTTTTGGACATACTATCCGCCTGTTCGGCCTGCTGGAAAGCTGGTCGGAAGGCAATGGACTCCCCTCCTTCCTGCGCATTTTGGCTACGGCTTCCCCGATCTTTATAACTTGCTTTAAAGATGAAAGTGCCCGCTTTCGGCGTGGCTGTTTTGTCTGTTGATGGCGGGAGGCTGAGCGTGTAATCGCCAGAGAGTGGCAGGGCTTGTTTGGGTCTGGGTGGGCTTCCAATTGAAAGAATCCAACGCACCATTTCACCCACATCTTCTTGCGAAAGCTGTGGGTGGGCACTCATCACCACCTGGCCCCAGTTGCCGGCACCGCCAATGATGATTTTTTTTGATAGATCACGCACGGCAAAATCGTTTTTACGATACCGTTCTGCTATCGATTGATAAGCTGGGCCATTCACCAAACGGTCTTCGGCATGGCAGGTGCCACAGTCTGAGCGGCTGATGAGTGTTTTTCCACGCGAATACTCAGCAGCTTGTTTGGCAGATTGGTGGCCCTGTGCAATACTCGTAATATCGAATCCAGTCTCTAAATAATCAATGGTAGTCGCCACAGAAGATGGCTCAATGGTGCCGTTTTCGAGCGAACCATCTTCGGCATCATCTACTACAAGTCGATATTTTAGTACTTGGCCTGGCTGATAGAAACTTCGGTTTTTCCCCAAAAAATCCCAGCGCACGAGCGGCGGTTCATTCCCCGCATTGATTTTTAATTTCGCAATTTTAGAGGCCCCTT
>JBBQLD010000461.1:0-3283 GCA_038327555.1 Chitinophagales bacterium | reverse complement strand
GTCACCTGCCAGCACAGTAGGATAGCCAGGGATATCATAGATGGGCTTTTTGGGATAAATCTCTGTTAGCTGTCCACCAGGTTGCGGCAGAATATCAATCAAATGACAGCGCAATTTTAACAGACCCGCTTCAAAAACCGCAAACAGTCCAACGGGGCCAGCACCAATGATAATAATATCAGTCTCAATCGCTTGTATCGTCATAAAATGTAACACGAAATTCATTTCGCGTAAAATGTAACACGAAATTCATTTCGCATAAAATGTAACACGAAATTCATTTCGCATAAAATGTAACACGAAATTCATTTCGCGTAAAATGTAACACGAAATTCATTTCGCGTAAAATGTAACACGAAATTCATTTCGCGTAAACGAACTTCTTTCAGCCGTACACTTTTTTATTTTGAAAATTTGCGCGTTCAAATTGTTTGTCATTCTGCACGTAGTGAAGAATCTGAGGCCGAAGGCCGAAGCTTTTTCTTCTAAATTTTAGGCCTTCGGCCTCAGATTCTTCACTACGTTCAGAATGACAAGCCGCAAAAAAGAAGTGTACGGCTGGAAATCAAATGACTACTTCTCTAGCGTGTAATTAGCCCTTCCTGGTGCATTTCACAAGAGAAAAATACTGAACTATTTTTCACTTTTTCTCGACTCCCCCAATAATTCACTTCTTTTGCAAGAAAATACCGCGCATGAAAAACCGCCCATTTTTCCTATTGAGTATCCTGGCCATGCTGGTGTTGCTCCTGATCGGCAAATTAATGAATAGCAAGGTGGCTGATGCTAAGGTGGTTACGCCTGAATGTTATCGAACTCCCATCATGGCCTTGGAGTTTTCGCAGGACGCGGCTATGATTAATACTATTTTTAAGCTGCCTGAGCCGGATAGTCTAGTCCGGGTATCCAAAACTAAACGCTTCGTTAGTGCTACCGATCTTGATTATTTATACATCCTTGCTTATGCATTGTTCATGCTGTTGTTTGCGCTACAATGCAACTATTTTTGGAAAAAGGGCTTTATTTGGGCGATACTCTTGACCCTTCTGGCGGCCCTTTCCGATGTGATGGAAAACGCGCAGCTGATGAAGATTTTTAAGCTTGTAGCAGCTGGGGAGACAGATTACTCTGGCATTTTTGAGACCTTAAGATTTTGGACGGCCTTGAAGTTTTTCTCCATTGGAGCTTTTTTTCTGGCATTAGCACCCTTCTTTTGGCGCTCCAATTGGCTGGGAAAAGTCGTGGTAACTACGGCAGCCCTCGCCTTGGGTTGCTGGGCGATGGCCTGTTTTTATCAGCCCGAATTTTGGGCTGATGTGCTCTTCGGTATGATCTTTTTGCTTTTTGCAGGCGCGATACTTTTGGGATTAAACTTTAAAACCAAGCCATCCTCAAATTAAGCGCATGGTTGCAAAACGGACTTTATCTTACATCAATTCACAGCTTCATCAAGCCCGCCTCCTTCCGCTTAAGGGGCAGATTCACCACTTTTTGCCCAATAATCTTGCCTAATCGAAGGCCTTCTTCGCAGTCCATGCGGTAATGCACGCCCAAGAGTACGCGAGATGCCGCGTTTTCCTGCGCCATTTCTGCAAATGAACCATAGCTCCGTGGAGCGCTTGCAAACTCTGGGCGCTTCTCGTGCGTGCGGTCGGTGAGCTTAAAATTCTTGCCTAAAGCATCCGTAAGTACCTCAGATGCGGCGGCACCAAAAGCTGCATGCCCAGAGGGGTAAGCCGGAAAATTGGGGGTATCGTGGAGTGATTTCCATTCGGGATTAGTGTGCGCGCGAATAAAGGTTTCGGGGCGCTCTACATTAAAGATGTACTTGCCTTTCCAGACCGTAATGCCAGCGTCACAGACTGCAAACGCAGTTTTTAGGTAGGTTTCCATCACCAATGGGAAGGGCGGGCGAGCTTTTTCAAAAGCTTGGTTGGCAATGGATATCCAACGACCTGCTGGACTCATGGTGAGCCCGGGAAAATCGTCGCTCCAAAATTCCGCGATCCATCGGTTTTCTTTGCTCAAGGGTTTTGACACCGTATATACTTCCATTGCCTCGGTGTAAAACTTGGAGCCGAGCACTTCTTCGTACGGCGCGGGGTTTCTGAAAAGAAGCGCGGTGCTGTCTGCCACAAAAGTTCTAACCCGCCCCCAATAGGGTAGTAAGGCTGGCATGGGATGTTCGCCCGTGGGCTGCCAACAACTTGCGCAATTAGGCGGTTCGTAACCGCGGTCAAAGTTGTAAAGATACCCTTCATTGCCTTCGCGGTCGGTTTTTGACCAAGCCCACACGGCAGCGGCGACGGATTTTCCGAATTCGACGGATTGCTCGGCTTTAATACTATTTGTGTGTTGAAGAAAAGATTGAGCGTTTTGTTTTTCCAGGAGATTAATCTGTTGTTGCAGACTGGCAGGGGCTGTAGGGAAAAAATTGCGCAGAATTTGGGCGTATGCAGCATTCAAACTGGCAGGGAGGTAGAATTGCCCTTCACCAAATTTTGTGCTGGACTTTTCATATCCGGAAAGGTAGTTTTCTAACGAGATATAGTCATGCAAAGCAGGCAGTGAAGCTTCATAGGCCGCCATTTCGACATAGGCAAACATTCTTGCGCCAACGGGGGAACGGTAGCCAATGGTATTGCGTTCCAAATCCAGGGCAAGATGATTCCAGGTCAATGCAATTTCCGTGGCGCTTTGGTATTCCAAAGGTTCTTCTTCTTTATCATAACTGCAATTTTGAGCACTCAACACAGCACACAAAACCATACCCCCAAGCCATCGGGAGGATGCTGGTTTAAAACTTGTCTTTTTGAATTTGGAGGGAATAAAAAACAGGATTCTCATAACCGTTTTTTAAAAAAACAGGATTTTTTAGGTTGATAATGCGGGAAAACTAAGGTTAAACGTAGTGCCTTTCCCTTGCGTGGAGACCACATCAAGTGCTACCTGATGGATTTTCATGATGCTGTCTACCAGAGAAAGACCGATGCCGGAGCCGCGCACATGAATACTTTGTGAGCTGCGGTAAAATGGTTGGAAAATGAGTTGCAAATCTTTGGCAGGAATGCCAGGGCCTTGATCGGTAATTTCCACGCGGTGTCTGCCGCTGGGCTCAAAATGGATTTTTACGGCTACTTTTTTCTCTGGAGAAAATTTGCATCCATTGTCCATCAGGTTTTGGAACGCGGCACGCAGCAGTGGCTCGTTGGCGCGTACACAAAGTTGTTCCTCATCTTCAGGAAAGCCTATGATATCGAAAGTGATATGATAGTTGGGATGC
>JBBQLD010000460.1:0-3308 GCA_038327555.1 Chitinophagales bacterium | reverse complement strand
CAGCCAATCTGTGGCTGGGTTGGGATATAGGTTGAGGTGGCCCAGGGTTTGTGGAGCGGTTTAGTACCTACCAAAGCACTCAGGGCGTATTTGCAAAGTATTTGTCTATTAGGGGTAATCAGATCGTTTTCAGCGTATCCTGCTAGGTATAAAAATGTGCTATCGAGTGCAAAAGAAATTGGGCGGTTTTTATTTCCTTCTAAATCCGTGATGCCCCCATGTACGAAGCCGTTGACATCATATAGCACAAGATATATTTCATATAGATTACTACTAAAATTGTAGTAACTGATACCAGCGATCAAAAGTTTGTCTTTATTTAACCAGTAGTTTCTATAAGCTCCCCCGGCTTTTAAACTGTTAAATTCCACAGAGTGCTCCCAATGAAAATCACCTGAAGCACTTAACTTTGTTGTTAACGGTTGTAATCCAATAGAATCGACTTGAACAAATCCTGATATAAACACTTCTGAAGCTTCATTACTTTCAATGCAACTGAGCCTTGCAGGTACTGAAGAGGAGAAAGGTGGTAATGGTTTTTCATAAGTCCAAATTTTTTGCCCCAAAAGGTTATATTTTGTTACTTTATATTTATTGTTACCCCCAACGTATAGGTTACCAAGTCTGTCAATATATTGGACGTTAAAGAGCTCAGGGTCAAATTCCGATATGGCAGTACCCATACTTAGACCATTATTATCCACTTGCCAGGCCATGTAGCGGTAGCCCGTGGCCGCAGTATTTAGCCCCCAGAATACCCACCGGTCTCCAATCCACCGAACATCCGTGCCGCTAAAATCATAAATGGGATCACAATAGGTTGCACTCCATAGTGTCTGACCGTCAGGAGAAAGTTTAGCGGAGAACAGGCAGTTCCTATGCGCTACGGTATCCCCATATTGGCCAAAAACCATCAAATTTTGTTCAGAATCGATCAATAGTTTGCTGAGGTAATTAACTCCGACAGTAGGGCCGTCAAAACGATAATTCCATAGCGTATCGCCATTGGGCGCATATTTGATGACGATGAAACGCTGAAGTGCCCCGGAAACAAGATTTTGTATTGTATTGCCCCCGACATAGACCGAACCAGCACTGTCAACCGCCATAGCAGTCAAAAGGTCATTTCCAAAGGAGTCATATTCCCGCTTCCAAAGCAGGTTTCCATCAGCGTCATATTTTGTCGTTAAAAAAGAATTCAAAGGCCCTGGGTGATAATCATTGCTACACACGAAGGTGTTGTGGGAGGGGTCAACCATGACAAAGGGTGATCCATAAAGTGTGCTGCCATCCGCGATTTCGTGGCGTACCCATAAAGGGTCTATGTTTTGCGCTACAGCGATGCTGTATGCCCCAAGTAGGAACAGGGAGATTAGTGTTGGTTTCATGCTAAACTATTTTGCGGGAAAAAATTTGGGGTGTTTTAAAGTTAAATCTAAGACACCCCAGGAAGAGATTAATTTTTCAGCAGCTTGCTTGAAAAGACATGGTCATTGACAATTAAGGTTACGATGTAAACCCCGGAAGGGATGTTCCCCAGTGCATCAACTGTAAGTTTATTATCACCCGCTGAAAGCAGTATGTTTTGTTGGAAAACAGATTTTCCAGCAACATCCGTGATCGTCAGAAGGCCTTGATTAGCAGTGCTCATGTTTAGGAAGGTGATATTTAAGATGTTTTGCATCGGATTCGGTTCGCACCGAAGTTCTCCCAGATTGAGAAGGGGCAAATTCCGTGTGGATTTTGATTGTTTTTACAGTTTTTTGCACGACAAAATTAATTTGGTAATGCAAGAAATGAAAATGTGAATAGATATTGCGGATAAAAATCCGCAGAATAAAGTTAGGGGAATTCTAGTTTCTTAACAAGATTCAAATATAAATAAATGACTAAATGACGCGAACTAGCAATTCGGACGCTATTGCAAACTGACCATATCACTTCGCCACCCTCAAAAACGCCTCCATTGCCAAATGCAAATCCATAGCCATTTCCTCGGTAGGTTCATAGTTAACCGTGTTGGCGTGGAGGCCGAATACTCGGCGGGCTTCCATTTCAGGCACCTCAGAGAGCGTGGAGAGCTTTCGGAAAAAATCATCGTCGGTGCGCGGCAGACCCGTTTCATGATCAACGGGTGCTACGAGGCCGTAGCGTTCGCGCAATTGGGCGAGGAAGTGCCGCATACCTTGCACAGAAAGTCCGGCGTAGTTTTTTTCGCGGAAATGCAGGTGGGCAATGGTGCTGATGAATTCGTAGGAAGAGTTTTCGTTTTTGGGCAATACCGGGATGACGCGTTGCCGGCGTTTAGCTCGGAAAATGAGCCAGGTGATGGCCATCGCAGCAATTAGATACCAGGCCCAAGCCAATGCAGGCTGTTTCAAAATATACGTCAGCGGGTGTTCGTCGGGCAAGGACCGATTAGAGCTGCCATTTCGGCGGCGGCCAACTTCCTCTGGAACGCGACTCACCGCATCCCAATAAATATCGCCTTCCGAAAGATGGGAGAAAACCCCCGCAGCATACGGGCGCGTTTCGGGGCGCAACAAACTAAAATTCGAAAAAGCAATAGGATTGGTGTGCAACAGAAAACGACCTTTCCCATGTGGGAATTCCGCAAAATTCACATAATCAGCATTCAAATAGCCCAACGGATGCTGCTTCAAGGAATCGCAAAAATGATAGTGTTCGATGTAGTGCCAATTGTAAGGCTTCGGCTTGTTTTGTTCTGCAAAAAAGTAGTTTGTACTGCTGTCCTGGAGACTTGGCGTACGGAGTGAAAAGCGGGCCGTGCTATCTTCAAGCATCCCGTAATCGTTCCAGGGTGCGTCTTCACATTCGTCAAAATATATGAAGGTCATGAGGTCGAAGGGGATGGTTTTGCTCGAAATGAGCGCGGTATTGCCGGCAGCCACAAAATCCAGCAACTGCTTTGCACCTAAAGAGTCCATAAACATTGCCTCTCCGACAAAAACATAATTGTTGCCGGTAGCAGTGCTGTCAATTGAAAGCTCTTTGGACACATCTTTTTGAATGTCAACGAATTTCCGCCCTTCAAAGTAATGCTCCAGCAGGCGATGTGCAATGCGGGAACCATAAGGCTGGTCGTTTTTTTCGTCATATCCCTTCTTTTTCCAACTGCTCTCCTCCCAATCAAACTTAGGCTTTTGGGATTCATACACGAAGTAGAACATCGCTCCAATAAGGGCAATGGCAACTAGCGCGAGTAGAATAGGAGTACGTTTTGTCTGCATTGGGAATGGTCAGGTCATTGGAGTCATTGGGTCATTGGGGTCATTGGGGTCATTGGG
>JBBQLD010000459.1:0-3342 GCA_038327555.1 Chitinophagales bacterium | reverse complement strand
CTGACAGACAAATTGCTTCAATATGAACAGATCAAAGTGCAAAAAGAATTGGTCAGTTCGCCCAATGCGAAGGTGATTGTGATGGGAAGCGGTAAGACTGCGCCGATACTTATTGGACAATAAACCTTTTAAAACTGGGTCAAATTAAACACCGTTACTGCTAAAAGCCCGGCCGTCTCTGTACGCAAACGCGCTTTGCCGAGGCTCACACCCTGAAAACCGTTTGCGAACGCGATCTGAATCTCCTCGGGAGAAAAATCGCCTTCAGGGCCAATGGCAATCACGGTATCTTGTTGAGGGGAAAGCGTGTTTTTTAAATGGGATAAAGGTTCGTCAGAACACCAAGCGAGGCGTCTTTGCGCCTCGTTTGTTTTTTTTGCAAAATCCTGAAAACGGGTGGGTTCATTCAATTTTGGCAGCCAGGCCCGAAGCGATTGTTTCATGGCCGACACTAGAATTTTTTCCAATCGATCCAGCCGCAGCGTATCGCGTTCAGACCGTTGACAAATCAGCGGCGTAATCTCATCTACACCAATCTCGGTAGCCTTTTCTAAAAACCACTCCAAGCGTTCCATCTGCTTCGTTGGTGCAATAGCAATGTGAAGCCGGGCAGGGCTCAGTGGCGGCGCAGCAGTTTTTGAAACGATGCGGGCAAGCACCTGTCGCTTGCCCGCATCGGCCAATTCAGCCTCGTAAAAAAAACCTTTTCCGTCGGTGAGATGAAGGATATCGCCCGTCTTTTTGCGCAATACGGTAAGCAAGTGACGCCCTTCTTCATCTTCAAAAACGGCGAAACCATTTTCGATTTTTTGTGTATAAAAAAGTTGGCTCATAATTACTTGCGGGTCTTCAGCTCGGTCAGTACGAACTGCCCCACGTCTTTTCCACATTTTAGGCCAGCCTCATTGCCACGGCGGTAATGAATACCGCCATACATCCGGCTTACGCCTACTTGTTCAGCGGCTTCGTTGAAGGATTTGAAGGTACGCGGGTCTATACCGAACTCCATTTCTGTGCTATCGGTAAACGAGAAATTATCCCCAAAAAGCCCTGTTAATACAGTAGCAGAAGCCATCGAAATAGTACTGTGGCCGCTAGTGTGTTCAGGAAATGGAGGAGATTGGATGAGCGGCTGCCAATTCTGGTCAACATACTGATTGATGTACGACTCTGGACGAATAGTGTTGGTTTTGTATTTAATATTCCAGCAAGTAACAAATGCATCCGCGAGGGCACAGGCTACTTTTACATAAGCCTCTGCTGATTTCATGATGTCTGCATTTCCCTTGCGGCAAGCATGACCTACGATGTTCATCCAGTGGCCACCAGGGCTAATTTTCTTCTTTGCAAAAGCGACGTGGCCGCTCACTTCCATGGCGAAGGGGTTGTCGTCCCAATACCAAGCCGTGGCTTCATTTTCGACGTTTTTAAGATTCACCATATCGCGAACTTCCAAGGCCTGTTTGTAAAAATCGCTTTTTTTATCGGTGCTGAAAGCTATCGGTGGATCTGATTTAAATTGGCTGCAAGAGTCTATCACCCAAGTGCGGATTTCGCACCAGTGTGGCTCGAGTGCATCGCCATAAGCAGGCGGAGTTGGACGCCAGCGAGCCGGGTTTTCTACGTCAATGTTGAATTTTGGCGCGCTTCGGGTCTGCGCATAGTTGTCGGTTTTAGACCAAGCGAGAATATGTTTTGCAACAGCGTCGCCGAAAGCCATAGAACGGTCGTAGACTTCGTCGGGCATATTCATTTTCTTAAAATCTTCAAAGGTTTTTTCTTTGAGATCCTCTGCATCGCTCTCTGAAAAAATGAGTTGCTTGCCAACGATGAGCTGGGCATTGAAACTTGCCAAGGGGTAGCAATATTCTTTGCCTGCTTCTGGTTTTGGGCCTGGGCTGAGGCCATTGAGTTGGCCTGCAAGGCTTTGATAGGCTGGAAAGCCGGGCACGAGGGCTTCATATGCGGCTACAGCAGAGTAGGCATATATGCGGGCAGAAATCGGCGGTGCAAAAATATCATGCCGGATGATGTCGGTAATACGGCGTACACCAGCGTGCATAAATTCGGGGTTGCTCGCTTTTTGCTGGTAATCTGTGCTGGTCTGTTTACAGCCAGGCAGCCACACCAAATATGCAAATGCTGCTATGAAAAGATGTTTTATGTTCATTGAATGTTGTAATTTAAACTTGAAAAAGATGAATCAGGAGGTAAAAGTCCAAGAAATCTACCTGAAGAAAGGCTTTGAGGTGGATTTTTAATCGAAATCTAAGTTCGACCAAAAATTTGGCAAAAATAAAGCGAACCAAAGCAAAAACAAGACCTATTTTTCCCGCTTAAAAGTAAAATATAGAACTTTGCATGCAGCAATTCATCCGAAACTTAATTGTTCTCCTCGCCCTCACCACTACCCTCCCAAATTGTTCTGACCACATCCCACCACGCATCCTCCTGTTTTCCAAAACGGAAGGCTATCGCCATGATTGTATCCCAACGGCCACAGCCGCCTTGCGCAAATTTTGTATGGCCAATGGCATCGCTGTGGATACGACGGAAGATGCAGAAGATTTTAATGAAAAAAACCTCCGCCGCTACAATGCTGTGGTGTTTCTCTGCACTACTGGGGACGTATTAAATCCTGTTCAAGAGACTGATTTTGAACGGTATATCCAAGCTGGCGGTGGTTATGTGGGCGTACACTCTGCCACCGATACGGAGTATGGGTGGACTTGGTATGGTGGCCTGTCGGGAGGGTATTTTAGCAGCCACCCGGATCAGCAAACGGCTACCCTAAAGGTTGAAAATCATGACCATGCGGCCACTAAACACCTTGGTGACACTTGGCAACGCAAGGACGAATGGTACAATTTCAAAGATCTGAATCCCAACGTGCATGTGCTACTCAGCCTGGATGAAAACAGCTACAAAGGCGGCACCAATTGCATCGGTGGGGCTAGTGGGAGCTGCCATCCAGCTTCCTGGTACCATGAATACGATGGTGGACGGGCCTTTTACACCGCGCTTGGCCACACGAAGGAAAGTTATGCCGAGCCAGATTTTTTGAAACACGTGCTTGGCGGCATCCAATATGCTATTGGCAAGCAAAAACGCCTGGATTTTACGGCATGCCGTACGCCGGAAACGCCTGATCCCACACGCTTTCAAAAAACCATTCTAGCCGACGAACTAACCGAGCCGATGGAGCTCGAACTTTTGCCCGATGGAAAAGTCATGTTCATCGAACGTCGCGGCGCCATCAAACTCTACAATCCGGGTACTGGCTTAGTCACCATAGCCTGCAAACTCCCAGTCCATTCCGAGCATGAAGATGGGTTGATGGGC
>JBBQLD010000458.1:0-3343 GCA_038327555.1 Chitinophagales bacterium | reverse complement strand
GTTCGAGCCTGACCGTAGCGCCTACCATTTCGAGACCGCTGCCGTTTTCAAGGATTTGACCGTTGATTGAACCGTTGTGTGCGTAGGAAGTGGCGGCAAAAAGCAGCAAAAAAGGAATTAGTAGAACGTTGTTTTTCATGTGCAATTTTTACGTTTAATTGAATTGATATCAGCCATATACGAAAGGAATTGCAACTTGGTTTTAAACAGAGAAATATTCACGCCTGGATGGCAACCCACCCGTAAAATCAAGGCCAACACGGGTAATTGAAAGGAAATCTGCTTAGATTTAGGGATTTTCCCTACCTTTGTATCGCTCTTAGGGGCAATTACTTTTCATTTTTTCAATTTTTTCAGTATGCAAACAGGAACGGTCAAGTTCTTCAATGAGACCAAAGGTTTTGGATTCATTGTCAACACAGCTACGGGTGAGGAATTATTTGTTCACATCAGCGGCCTGGTCGACAAAGTCCGCGAAGGTGACACCGTCACTTTCGAGACAAAAGATGGCAAAAAAGGCTTGAACGCAGTAAATGTCCAACTCGCATAGGCCATTTCGATATTTGGCTATACGATTTAAGAACTCCGACAGGTCACTGATCGGAGTTTTTTTATGCTTTCATGGCCAATAAATCAATTGTTTGGAGAAGCTTTAACAATATTTTGGGAGAGAATTTAATCGAACCCATTGATTTTCAATATTTGTTTGTACCTTTGCCCCGTTCTTCGGAACAATTACTTTTCATTTTTTCAATTTTTTTAGTATGCAATCTGGAACTATCAAGTTCTTCAACGAAACCAAAGGTTTCGGTTTCGTAGTCGATTCAAACTCGGGCGAAGAAATTTTCGTTCACGTCAGCGGTTTGGTTGACAAAGTACGCGAAGGTGATGCTGTTACTTTCGAGACACAACAAGGCAAAAAAGGCTTGAACGCTGTCAATGTCCAACTCGCATAAGCGATTAAGGCATCTTGACGATACGATTCAAAGACTCCGACGGGCAACCGTCGGAGTTTTTTTTATGCCTGAACGCTTGCGTACATTTATGCCGGATTAAAAACCAACAAGCAACGTTCATTTGACCAAAATTATCACCCATGCAACGACTGTTTTTGTCCATCTGCTTACCACTGGCTTTTACGGCCTCCCTTTCCGCCCAGCCAGAATTCGAAAAACAACTCCAAACCCAGCTCATTCTGGCGGAAGATGGCTCAACAGTCGAATTCCCGGCGGGTACCTTCAGCCTCTCCAACACCCTCTGGCTTGATGCCAAAAAGAACATCACGCTCCGCGGCGCGGGGCAGGGCAAGACCATTCTTTCCTTCAAAAACCAAAAACAAGGGGCCGAGGGCATCAAGATTACCAATGCCCAAAATATTGTTCTGGAGCAATTTACACTCGAAGATTCCAAGGGCGACCTGATTAAAACCCAGCAGGTAAAGGGCTTGGTTTTTCGCGATATTACGGCCCAATGGACGGGTAAGCCCAAAGCCAGCAATGGTTCCTACGCCCTTTATCCAGTGCAATGCCAGAATGTGCGCATCGAACGATGCACGGCTATCGGGGCTTCAGACGCAGGGATCTATGTGGGCCAATCCGATTCGGTTTGGGTGACCGATTGTGTTGCAAAATGGAATGTCGCTGGCATCGAAATCGAGAATACAACCAATGCCTGGGTCTGGAAAAACAAGGCTTTCGACAACACCGGCGGTATACTCGTGTTCGATTTGCCTGACTTGTTGAAAAAACGCGGCGGGCACGTCAAAGTCTACAATAACCTGGTGACGCGCAACAATTTCCGCAATTTCGCACCAAAGGGAAACATTGTAGGCAAAGTGCCGCCGGGCACGGGTGTGATGATTCTGGCGACAAACGATGTGGAGATTTTCAACAATAAAATTTGGGAAAACAGGACGGCCTCCACCGCTATTATGAGCTATTTTATTGCCGAAACTCCCATCAAAGACAAGCAATACAATCCATATCCATCCCGAATTTTCATCCACGATAACCTCTATTCCATGGGCAAACGGATGCCAAGCTGGAAGAGTAAATTGGGCTTTATTTTTTGGTGGAAATTTGGCAAGAAAGTGCCACATATCCTCTATGATGGCATCCAAAATCCGGATTGGGTAGACGCCAAGGGCAAACTAAAACCGGGCTACGAAATCTGTATCAAAGACAACGAAAATGGTACTTTTGCCAATATCCGAGCCGATAAACTTGGCCTTTTTAAAGATAAAATCAGCAAAAAAACGGAACCTTATGACTGCGAATTTTAGAATTTGGGGGTTAATTTTAGTCGCAATGGTGATGCTTGGTGCGCGTAGAAATCTGACAACTTTGGAAAATTTGTCAGATTTGGAACAAAATCTGGCGTTCGCACCCAAAGCAAAGCTTTCTGATTATGGATTTTTTAAGGGTAAAATAGCTGACCTCTCGCCAGCACTCAATGTGTTTCCTTACGAGGTAAATGCCCCGCTTTTCAGCGACTATGCTGAAAAAGCACGTTTTATATACTTGCCAGACACACTGCAAATGCGATATCATGCCGAGCAGGCTTTTGAATTTCCTATCGGTGCAACAATCATTAAAAACTTCTTTTATTGGACAGATGCACGTAGCCCTGAAAAGGGCCGGCGAATTCTGGAAACACGGCTTTTAATCAAGGTAGACCAAGGTTGGAAAGCACTTGAGTACCTCTGGAATGCCGAGCAAACCGATGCTATTTTGGAAGTAGCAGGCGCTAGTTTTCCAGTAAGTTGGATAGATAAAACAGGCAAGAAACAAAGCATCGAGTACATTGCGCCGAATCTAAATCAATGTAAAGGCTGCCACTCTTTCGATGGTCAGTTTGTGCCTATTGGCATTACAACCCGCCAACTCAATCGCGAGGAAAACGGCGAAAATCAACTCCTTTATTGGCAAAAATCAAGAAAAATAGTGCTTCCCGAGGGCTTTGACCCTGCTACCGCTCCATTGCTCACCGACTACCGCTCGCCTTCTGACCAATCAATCAACCAGCAGTCAAGCGCCGCACGCAGTTACCTCGATGGCAATTGTGCCCATTGTCATAACCCACACGGTCCGGCCAGTACCAGCGGTATGTTCTTGGAATACAATCAAACGGATCTGGAACGCTTAGGCGTAGGAAAACCGCCCGTAGCCGCTGGGAGGGGCAGTGGCAACCGCCGTTACGGCATTGTACCGGGAAAGCCCAACGAGAGTATCTTGGTATTTCGCATGGAAAGTAATGATCCAGGAATACGGATGCCGGAGTTGGGGCGGCAATTGCAACATCGGGAAGGTGTGGAGATCATTAAAGCATGGATTAAGGGGATGTA
>JBBQLD010000457.1:0-3372 GCA_038327555.1 Chitinophagales bacterium | reverse complement strand
ATACTACATTATCATAAGCTGGATCACTAGAATGCCCATGAGAAAGCCATTCAGAACTGCTAAGGTGCATTTCGACATTGCCGGCCCAATGGGTGTCGCCAATTCGAAGGCGCGAATTAAAAAAATCGGGGCCTGCATGGGTGTTTTGTTCGCCAATAACCTGGATTTCAATAGGTTGGGCTTGTGTGGTAAGCAGATTTTGGGCGTTGAAACGCCGGGTGCGCCACAAAAAGTGGAGGAAAGATTCTCGCATGGTTAGTTTTCATTTTTTTTTACCCGCCGAAGCCTTGGCGTAGGTGGGTCGGTCAAAATATTATTGTTACTACATTTTTTTGGGGCGCTAATGTGGAGTTACAGGAAAGTAAATTTGCTCTAAACAAAGTTAAGGAAAAAATAGCGGAAACCAAATTTGCACTGCTCAAAGCGACATTTAGTTGGGCCTTCAAGAATTCCTCTCCCAAATTCCCCTTTCCTTACGACCTTTGTCCCAGTTATGAACGAGCCGATTGCGACATTTCCGAACGAAACCTACCTGAACGGCCTCCGCAACGCCGATGGGTCGGTTGTGGATTCACTGTACAATGAGTTTCGCCTACCCATTGCAAGATCCGTAGAGGTCTTGGGTGGGAGTTATGCCGATGGGAACACCTTTTTCCGTGTCGCTGTGGTCCAGACCTCAATGCTTTTGCATGAAGGAAATTACCCGGAAGATTCGTCGATTTACCTCTTTTTGAAGAACCTTGCCTTGGCGCAATACCGAGATTGGCTTGATGAAAAGGGACAAGTATTGCCGCAGTTGCCTGAGCCATCGGCAGATGAAATTGAGGTGCTTAAATCGATGCCAGGAGAAGCTGCCATGCGAGAAACACGCTTGCAATTCCGTGCAAAACGCCTTTTCAACAAACTTACTGTAGAAGACCAAAAGCAAATCCTTGGTTTAGCCAACAGGCTTGCAGCATCACAAAACGAGGTTGCGCATACGATTAGTGGTTCGGAAGCACTCAGTGTAGAACGTTATAAAACCTTTCTCAACGAGCAAGGGAAAAATTGGGACAACGGATTGCCGTTTTGGGCAATCACAGCCTTAACAGACACGCACTTTCACCAGGTATGGACCGCCTGCGAAAGTTTAGAAAAGCGGCTGAATTCGGGCCAAATTCCAGTTTCAAATGAGAACAAGACCATTCGCAATGCCTTCATAGTGTTCGTGTTGTTGACGCTGGGCTATGCGCTATACACTTGGTTTTCGAGAGATCGATCACCGACCGAAGTGTATGAAAATAATTTCCAGCCTCCAGCAAGCATAACGGAGGATATGGCTGCCAGATATTCGAAAGATAGTATCGCTACGAATCGCCCGGAAGCATGTACGATTGCTTTTAGTGAAGCCGATGCACATTATAAAAAGCGAGCTTGGCGTGATGCTGCAAATGCGCTGATTGTCATGGCTGACGACTCCTTAGCGGTTTGTCAATCGGATGCCTATTTTTATTTAGCTATTGTTGGGCTTCAATTAGAAAACCCAGAACTTACCCTTCAATGTATTGCTAAAATTGAAGATCTGGATCGTTTTGGAGAGGATATATACTGGTATATGGCGCTTGCTTACGTCAAAATGGCTACCATAGATCCAGCTGAGAAAGACATTGCACGCAGAGCTGTACAACGCGCACTTTCAAATACAGAAATACCTGAACGCCGCGCACAAGCAGAAAAAATGCTTGAAGAATTGGCAGAATAAGTACTGGTGAAGTCATCAATTCATCGGCAATAAGGAGCGGTTTTACTCATTAATCAAAAAATCAATGTAATTGGTTAGCCTCCAAGTATTTTTTGCCACTAATTGCACTAATTTACACTAATTTGGATAACAAGCTTTTATTAATTAGTGCAATTAGTGGCAAAAGTCAAACGACCTAACCAGTTAAAAATGGATTTAATTAATAAGTACTTTCCGAATTTGACCCCGGAGCAACGTGCGCGGTTTGATCAACTTGAGCCACTTTATCGTGAGTGGAATGAAAAAATCAATGTGATTTCCCGACAAGATATTGAGAACCTAAGCGAACGCCATGTCTTGCACTCGCTGGCCATTGCAAAGGTGATCCAGTTTGCCCCAGGATCTCAGGTACTAGATCTTGGTACTGGTGGAGGATTCCCAGGTATCCCGCTGGCTATCTTTTTCCCCGAAACTCAATTCGTGCTGGTAGATGGAACAGGTAAGAAGATCCGCGTGGTGCAGGAGGTAGCTGATGCATTGGGCCTCGATAATGTTACGGCCATTCATGGCCGAGTGGAGGAAATAAAGCTGAACGGCCAATTCGATTTTGTCCTTTCCCGTGGTGTTGCTACGATGGACAAACTCTTGGTCTGGAGTCAACGATTTTTGAAGAAAAAACATGTTCATGTGCTGCCAAATGGTGTATTGGCACTTAAAGGTGGAAATTTAACTCCTGAAATCCGGGAGCTTCCCGGTAAGGGGAAAGAGTACACTGAAATATTTCCGATTCGTAATTTTTTTAGAGAGGCCTTTTTTGACGAGAAATCTGTGGTTTATGCTCAGGGTTGAGTTTTTTTTATTTTTTTGACAAGATTTACAGGATGGACAGGATTTAAGAGGGGTTTTGACAGGATGGACAGGAATTGAGAGGAGTTTTGACAGGATAAACAGAAATTTCCAATTTAGACCTGCCTATCCTGTCAAACTCAATGCAGAAGCCCCCCCTATTTATCGGTCATATTTATGTAAATCATATCGCTCAATTATTCCGATCAACTTCTCTGCGTAGGTTCGATCCGTGGCATAGCCTACTGATTTGAGGCCGTAGGCCCATGATTGATAGTCATTGCCATGACGCTTTAATTTAGAGTATCGACCCGAAGCGAGTAATTGACTGTGGGCGCGCCAACTTTCCCAGGGTGAAGGAAATTTTCTGAAAAAATCCTTGTGGGTATCGTCGGTAAAGTTGGAACAATGTCCCTTTCGGCAGTTTCTGGAAAAGCATTTCATCCCAAAATGGTTGTTGTTGGATACCGCTAATTTACTGGTTCCAGCGCGGCTTTCAATGAGTCCTTGGGCTAAACTTATACTAGCCGGGATACCAAACTGCTTCATTTCTCCAATAGCAATTTTACTGTATCGATCAATGTAATCCAGCGATTGTGCCCGCAATAATTCGCTTGCACCGACCGGTGCTGCTTCGTTTTTGGAGCGTGGTGATTTAGCTTTTCTAACCGATTTTTCTTCCTGGCCAACATCTAAAGTAGTCTCATGCACGAAAGTTGAAGTTGCTGCACCATTTATCTTTAGTAGTCCAGATTCACCATCTGGCCCTAACAAAACAAAGCCGGTTCCGGCCAGGACGCAAATTT
>JBBQLD010000456.1:0-3407 GCA_038327555.1 Chitinophagales bacterium | reverse complement strand
AGTTTGACACGGGAATAGAATCCGCGCCGCTAACTAGTGGTTTCAATTCCAAAATGGTGCGATTGCAAGAAAAACGAAGATATGTTAGTATGGGCTGGTTTAATGTTTCAATTCCAAAATGGTGCGATTGCAAGTTTATTTATTGAAATAGTTTGCGCAATCAAAATAAGTTTCAATTCCAAAATGGTGCGATTGCAAGCCGTTAGCTTCAAATATGTAACTTACTGAAAATCAAAAACTTAATCCGACCCTAATCATCCGTTTTGCCAACTTAAAGTCGTCGATTACCAATAGTGTAAAAAAGCCGGGAGAACGACGACACACTGATTATCATAAGGTTAGGTATAGATTCCAATATTTCAAAGAGCCAAAGTAGTATACTTTAAGGTAGACGTACAGCCATTCGACGACTTTTCTTTCACAAAAAATTATCCAACGCGTTCTTTTCCCGCCCAATCACTTGCTTCTCCAGCCAGCGTTCCTCCCGGCTGCTGAACAGAATAAGGCTGTCCTCCTTCAGGTTCATGATCGCCTTTGCTTCGTGTTTCAGCTCACGCAGCTTAACGTCAGTAATTTCGCCCTCGAACACTGAATTCTGAATCCAATGCAGGTAGCGACGGCAAAGTTTAAGCATTTTGCCCACCCTTTTTTCGCCTATATCGTAGACCAGGATAACGTACATAATGATTTACCACCAGATTTTGAATGGCTTGTATTCTGTTTCTATACCAAGGATGTATTTAGTGATCTTGTAACACTCCAACCGGATCAGGTATTTATAAGACACTTTTTTATGGAGTGAGCGGTGTTGAATGGTCTCAGATAGCCGCTCTTCTAGCGCTTTCAGAAAGATTTGTTTGCCCGCTTTGTTGAGGAAACAACCATTGGCGGCATTATCGAAATGTTTGGCCTGAATCTCCCGCTTGTTGACCAGGGTAAAAATGCAACGATCCACCAAAATTGGTTTGAATACCTCCGCTATATCCAGGGCCAGCGAGTAACGGCGAGCCCCGGGTTCATGCAGGAAACTGATGGTGGGGTTTAATTGCGTATGGTAGATGGCATCCAGCGTCTGTGTATAGCACACCATATTACCGAAGGAGATGAGCGCATTTATCTCATTGCCTGGCGGCTGTTTCATGCGTCCTCCCATCTCAAACTCATTGAGAATCAGGTCATATGCCTGATAGTAAACCTGACGGCAATTGCCTTCAAGTCCCATCAGTGCAGGCACATCTTTCACCTCGTTTAAACCTTTGCGGTACTGCTCGATAGACTCAATTTGGTTGGTTAATTCGCGTCCCCGGCCTGAATAATATTTCAGGTTGCGAAGCATATTGGCCGATGCCCCTTCCACAAAGCCTTGAGCCAAATGCAATCGGCGTTTCGGAGCAAGATAGGTACGGGTCTGCTCTAATTGCATTTTGCCCGCTAACAGGTATTCTTTGGGCTGAAAAGAACCTGTGTAATGTTCGTAATAGTCGAAAAAATGGACACTTACCCGGTGTTTGCCCAGGAAATTGTAGAGCGCGCTGTTGGCATCGAGGCTGCCAAACACGTAGAGGTTTTCCAGTCCTTCTATGGGTATAAATTTTGGTGACAACTCCATACCGGCGTCGTCTTTTGGCGTGAATCGCAGGGTATTGTCCTGGCGTTCGAGTCGGCCGGGGTTGAAAAGGTAGTAGGTGTCTTTCATAGTGCGGGTTTTAAGACCTTCCAAGTTTTTAAAACTTGGAAGGTCTAGGTCTGTGATGCGCCGGAATAGCGATTTAATCTTCAATCATTAGCGTTTCGATGTTTTTTAAATCCAGGTATCGAAGATGATGCTCCTCAAATGCTGCTTTAGAATCAAACCAGCCCAGTACTTCCGCCCTCTGGAGTAGGGTGCTTTTGTTTGAAAGCATAGTTTGATAAGAACTGTAAGGCCAATCCCGAAAATCATTACAGATACCATGCAGGCGCGCATTGGTATGCACATAGTAAATCAGGTTATTAAAATGCCCGTCCGATTGTACCGGGCGTCGCTTGAAATTTTTCTGAAAAAGGCTGCCTACCCGTCCTTCCTGCTTATTGATGGCTTTGGCATACGCCATAAAGAAGCGTCGGAATAATTCGCTGACGATATCGCCTACCGCCAGACTTTCCAAGTCTTGAAGACTTGGAAAGTCTATCATACCCGGCACCCCCGTCGGCGCCGGTACGATCTCATCTTTCGGCTTCACGCGTATTACCAGATGAAAATGATTTGGCAAAAGGTTGTACACAAAAGTGTCTACCACGCGCGGCAGATACTTTGCGTATTTGCGGAGAAAGTAGAAGTAGTTTTCTGATGTAATGAAAATGTTTTCCCTGTTGTTACCGCGATTATAGATGTGATAAAAGCGACCAGGTTCGAGCGGAGGATAGTAATCAATCATGGTGAGGCGGGTTTTAAGACCTTCCAAGTTTTAAAAACTTGGAAGGTCTGTCATAAGAAGGGACACGAAAATATAATCTGAACTTTCACTAATCACCATCAATGTAACAGAGGTCGAAGTAGGCGCAAGCGCGGCAGTAAGGCTTGTGGACAATGGGCGGACAATCAGCCTGGGCCACAATCCGCTGTACCTCGGCCTCCCAACCTTCAATGGTAATCAGGTCGGCGGCGGTGAGTGATGGCACCGCTTCGGTCTTCCGCAAGTCGGGGTATTCGATGATACCCTGGGCATCAGGTACCCCGTGATGATGGAGTTTGTATAGGTAGTATTTGACCTGCGCGATATGCGCTTCCTCGATGGAGCGACCCTTTTTTGTTTCGTGGACTGTGCGGGAATGAGTGTCGTAAAAATCTATTTTGATGCCGTCGAGTTCGACCTGGATGTATTTGTCTGAACGGCGGTCGTAGGCCGTCTCGCCGATAAGTTTGCCTTCCGCTACGAGTTCGCTGGTATGTTCCATCCGGATTTCGTGGGCATGCAGCCAGAGTTTCCGGCGGCAGGTGTGGAGGTAGGATATTAGAGTGGCAGTGATATGCATGGTGTTTTGAACCTCAAGGATTTTATGGGATGGCCGAAATAGCGCTGCGGTTAATTTAGCAATCCTTGCAGACGCACCATTTCAGCCCAAATGGGCAATTCTCTGGCTCGTACTCGCAGAATTCGATGCCGATAAAGCCGGAATCCACGATGCTCACTTTGCGCTCCAGCACACTGACCAGCAGCCGATATGCCTTCTCGATGGGTACGCTCTCCGGGATGTCGGTCGTAATGTTCCAGGAGAACAGCAATTGATCGAAAGCCTCCACTACCTCCGCCATTTGCGCCTCGGTCAGCCGTTCCGCCGGTGGGAACACCCCGTTTTCTAAGCCACAATGCCACCCGAAGGTGTGTGTACCTTCCAACTCCCCGGCCAGCCAGGCTTCCACCTCG
>JBBQLD010000455.1:0-3416 GCA_038327555.1 Chitinophagales bacterium | reverse complement strand
AGCATCATGCGAACAGCAAAAGCAGGTGCTGCAATTGCGCTACCTACGCCAAAAAAGAGCATTTCTCCCCAAATATAATCCTGAATAGCTGGCTGCTGACCCGCTGGAAGATGCCCCGTGAGTGGCTCCCAAGTCTGTTCTTCGATGAAGACCAGAAATTCATTGACCCTCTCAATTAATAAAAAGGTGAGCGGAAACATAAGAAACATCAGGACAATTTTCAGCACTTGCTGATTGCTGATAAAAGTGTGTTTGAGCAGGAAAATATATCTGGTCAAGGTTATAAGTGCAACTACAAAAAGCACGTTTGTCCATTCAAATGGCCACAGATACATCACCCTATAAATAGGCTGTAATACCGCCCAAACCACGATAGCTGTAATGACCCACCAGACCAATTCAAGCGTGACTTTCAATAGGTTAGATTTGTTCATGTTATTTTTATCTGGAAAATTTTTACTGCTTCTTTCGCTGTTATCCGTTCCTTAGACGGTCAAAGGTAAAAATGTACCTTGACGATGAATCCCTATTTTTGGGGTGTTTAAAATGAAAGAAAGCGTAACGCCGCATCACCTGAATAGTTGGTATCACCAAAAAGAAAACCGATCAGACGCAAAGTTCGCAAATGCCGCGCAGTAAAATATAGCTGAGCCTCATTTAGGAACGGATAAATGGGTTAAGTTTTACCTTTTTTCAATACATCAAGGCTTAACTTTTTACATTTGCAGCATCTAAGGAACGGGAAAGAAAGATAAGTACCTTTATTTCCACCCCATTTCTAACCCCGCCAACAGTTTCAAATCAAGCAAACATGCCGCTCGATCAGCAACACGAACATGACCGCCAGAACGACCCGCGTGGCGAAATGTCTTTTTTTGACCATATTATTGAATTGCGCACCCATATTCTCCGTTCGGTGCTGGCAATAGCCGTTGTTGGCGTAATCTGTTTTTTCAACAAGGATTTCATTTTCAACACGTTGATCTTTGGGCCAAAGAATCCGGACTTTCCCACCTACAGGATTATCTGCAATTTTTCTCACGGGGTAGGAGCCGGAGATGCCATGTGTTTTAGTCCTCCAAAATTCAATATCATTACCCGAGAGTTGGGAGAGGTATTGATGCAACACTTGTATATTTCATTTTGGTTGGGCGTGATTGGTGCTTTCCCCTTTATTTTTTGGGAGTTTTGGAGGTTTGTGCAGCCTGGCTTGCACGATACTGAGCGAAAAGCCGTACGTGGTATCGTAGCCATTTGTACTTTTCTTTTCTTGTTAGGGGTTTCTTTCGGGTATTATGTTATCGCCCCATTTTCCATCAGTTTTTTAGCTGGTTACACCCTTGAAGGCCTCGAAGTATCCCCTACGCTGGATTCGTATGTGACTTACATGACGATGTTTACCTTGCCTATGGGTCTGGTTTTTGAATTGCCGGTCATGGCTTACTTTTTGGCAAAAATTGGGGTGGTTGGGGCTGCATTTTTGCGCAATTTCCGACGCCAGGCCATTGTGATCATACTTATTGTAGCAGCCATTATCACGCCTCCGGATGTCGTGTCGCAAACGCTGGTATCTATTCCACTTTTTGGCTTGTATGAGGCCAGTATTTTAGTGGTGGCAAGGGTACAGCGCAAGCGCGAAAAAGCCTTAAATTCGCCTAAAAGCATGGGCAAAAGCAAGGATGTAACGCCATACGATGAAGATTGACGATAACCGACGCAGTTTGTAGTTTCGCATAATCTGGGCATAAAACACAGCGCCAGCAAACCTTTTGTGGTTCAAATTAATCTGTAGTAAGCTCGAACGATACTGCAATGCTCAAATACCTTCTACGCCGAATCCTAATGGCCTTGCCCACTTTGCTGGTCATTTCATTTTTCGCATTCGGGCTGGGTAAATGTGCGCCAGGAGACCCCGTGGTGAATATTTTCGGAGAAGAGGCCTATAATTCGCTTGACCCGGCAAAACAAGCCGTTGCTTACCGTGCCAATGCAGCTAGAATTAGGCTTGAAGGACCTTCTTTTTACTTCACCCTCACAACTGCGGCCTACCCCGATACACTTTGGCGTATTTTTCCGCTTGACCGCCGTGCCCGCTTGGAAAAATTGATTGGCCAAACAGGAAATTGGCCCGCTGTAGTACATTGTGACAAGGCTATTTCTGAAACGGCCCAGGCTATAGAAGCCCTCCCTCCATCCCTTCCGCAAAGCACCAAACTCAGAAATGAATTCACATTTTTGGTTCGAGCAGACCACTTAGCCTTACTTGATTCTGCCGTGAATCGGCTCAAAGCGATTGCCGCTGAAATACCGGAAGTACCTGTATTAG
The DNA here is from genome assembly GCA_038327555.1 of Chitinophagales bacterium. Lineage (GTDB taxonomy): Bacteria > Bacteroidota > Bacteroidia > Chitinophagales > Saprospiraceae > M3007. The sequence goes on along the minus strand of JBBQLD010000455.1, from coordinate 1,090 downwards.
AAACACCGTCTTCAGAAATTGCTCCTGAATCTAGGCAGCCAAAAGTCCAGTTTCCAGCGCTCTTTGAAGCACTTTTGCATCTTGATGCTGCGGCATCCGTTTTACGCACACAAAAAATTTCAGCGAAACTCCGTGTACCGAGGCTCTATTGGCAAGGATTTGACAACCAATACCATCAATGGATAAAAGGATTTTTGACTGGCGACTTAGGGTTAACAAGACGCAGGATGGAAGTCTGGGAAGAGTTGCAATCAAGCTTGCTTTCTACCATGATAATCAGTGGATTGGCTATACTTTTAGCTTATCTCATCGCTGTGCCTTTGGGCGTAGAAATGGCCCGGCATAAAGGAAAATGGTCGGATCGATGGGGAAAACGGGGGCTATTTTTTCTTTATTCTATGCCCGTTTTTTGGTTTGCAGGGCTCCTGATTATGGTCTTTACGAATACAACCTGGGGACAAACCGTGTTACCCTCCATTTATTTTGACATACAAGATGCCTGGAGGCCTGGGAAAACCTCGTTCGGAGAATGGTGGAGTGCCAATGCGTCCAAATGTGTGTTGCCAATAACGATCCTAACGGTTCACGCTGTGGCAGTATTGGCCTTACAAATGCGTAGCGGAATGATTGGAACCTTGGGCGAAGATTATATTCGGACGGCCCGAGCCAAGGGGGTGGGAGAAGAAGAGATTTACTGGAGCCATGCTTTTCGTAATGCACTTTTTCCAATCATCACGGTGTTTGCTAGCGTTTTGCCCGCTGTATTTACAGGATCGCTTGTGGTAGAGGCACTTTTTAGTTTCCCAGGTATCGGCACTAAAACTTTTGAGGCATATCTGGGAAAAGACCTTCCGCTCCTTTCGGCCATTATGATGGTTGCTGCCGCGCTTACTATTGTGGGAAGTCTACTGGCAGATATATTATATGCTTGGGCAGATCCACGGATACGATTTACAAAAAAAAACAGCTAACTCTCTGAATGTCAGAAAATTAGCCGTGTTTTTTTGGAGGTTTCCAGCGGATTCGAACCGCTGTAGCAGCTTTTGCAGAGCTGTGCCTAACCGCTCGGCCAGGAAACCTTGTTGGTGAA
>JBBQLD010000454.1:0-3437 GCA_038327555.1 Chitinophagales bacterium | reverse complement strand
CGACTCTTTTGAACTGATACTTTGTTGCGCCTCAGTCATGGAGAGCCCGCTACAATCCTTCGTCGCGCCTAGTCTCATCTCAAAATAATCTGACCAAACTATCAAAGACTTCGTGCCCCTGCCACTAATGAGCCGACCTCTTTTTTGCTCGCTCAAACGACGCGTTCCCACTTGATTTGGATCGGTCTGCTAAATCGAAGCACCATTCAAGAGAAAGCGGCTAATTTTGCCGTTCATTTTTCTGATACTATGAATCGCAAAATCATTTTAGCAACCGCAGCATTCATCACCGCAGCACTGGCCGTATGGTATTTTATGCCCAAAAAGGAACCTACAGCGCTTTCGCAGATAGCACAAGAGCTTCTGGGCGACCCTCAATTGACGCAACTCACGGCCCAGTTGGCAAAAGACCCCAACAATGATTCACTGCTGTATCTCCGTGCAAGCACCTACTACAAACTCGACGCATTCGACGAAGCTATGGCCGATTTGGAACACGCCATGAGGCGAGATTCCATGCAGCCCATGTACTACCACCTACTGGCGGATGTGTTGCTCGATTATGCTCGTCCAAACGATTCGCGACGTGCTATCGATGTGCTCAAACTTGCTGCACAACGATTTCCTGATCGAATCCCGACACTCCTCAAACTTAGTGAATTTCAGCTCATCGTTCGCAAACACAATGATGCGCTGGCCACACTGGATAAGGTGCTCCAGCGAGATCCACAAAACGCCGAAGCATTCTACATGGCTGGCCGCGTAGCCCTCGACAAAGGGGATACGACCAATGCGGTGTCCTCTTTCCAAAAATCCGTAAAAATCGATGTGGACAACGCGGACGCCTGGTTTTTTCTGGGCCGCATTTACAGTGCTCGAAATAACCCGGTGGCCGTACAATTTTTTGATAATGCGCTCCGCGTGGACTCTACCTACCTTGACGCGCTGGAGTTTAAAGCTGCTTTTTACAAGCGGCGTGGGCAATTTGATCGAGCCTTTGAAATATATCGCGACTTGATCTTGCGCGATCCAGATTATGCCAACGCCTACTTCGACATGGGCGTAATCTACCTTGAATTAGACTCGCTTTCAAAGGCTTACGATAATTTCAATATTGCTACGAAGGTGGATCCCATCTTTGTGAAGGCGTATTATTATCGGGGTATTGCCTCTGAAAAATTAGGGAACCGGGATGCTGCTTTGGCTGATTACAAACAGGCTAGCGGTATGTCGCCTGAATATCAGGAGGCGCAGGATGCAAAGGCGCGACTGGAGAAAGAATGAGTGGGTTGGGGATTTGATTAGTTGGTTATTCGGGGATTTGGTTATTTGGTTATTTGTTGTGCCTGAGCCTGGCTTCCGAGTACTACCTGGCGAAGATTCAGTAACCAGGCTCAGGCACAACAAATAACCAAATAACCAAATCCCCGAATAACCAATCCACTCAGAAATGTTTTAAAAAGCCCCACTTTAAAAACAATTTCAAAAAAAAGTCTTACTTTCGCCCAAATTTTGATCCAGCTTGCTTACCTACGACGAATTTGGTTTCGCGGAAGAATGGGAGGAAGAAAACACGCCCACCGCAGTTGATGACGCCCCTCCGTCAGCCCCTCACGTGCCTATGCGTGAGCAATTCCCGGAAGCCGGAAGTAATTACCTTGGTGGCACTTGCGATGGCTGGGAATACCGCACAGCGTTTACGGGGTCGCGTTTGGCTTTCGCCTATGAAATGCTGAAGCAGTTTTTGGTGGAAGAAGGCTATGCCGATGTGCCATTGCCCGAAACGGCGGCAGAACTTAAACTTTTCAAAAAGCCCCGCCTCGCCCAACTCCAAATGTTTGCCGATCGCGGCTACGCCCACAACCCGATCAAAATTCTTTTTCCCAACCAGCGCAATACACTCCTACTGTGTGTTTACAATGAGCGCGAAGCAGGGCATTTACTTAGGTTTCATGGTGTAGTGTAAGGAGGGGTGGTTGGCATAAATACCCTGCTGTATTCAGCCTTAAATTGGTGCGCAAATGTTTTTTGCAGTTTTTACGTTTCAACCCAGGTTGGGCTGAATTGATCTTGCACATTTAAAAAAACGCGCCCTTCGTGTGTAATTCTTCCCCCACGCACATCTATTCCCCGCACAGTTTTGCTCACCTAAAACTTTTAACCAAAAACTTCTTCGCTTATGAAAGTTACCCTTTTCCTCTCCTCCCTTTGGCTTTTTATAGCCTCCTTTTTTGCTCCAGATCCCCAAACAATTTTGACAGGAAATGTCTCCGATGGCAGAGAAGCCTTAATCGGGGCGACGATTAAAGTCACGCGTGGTACAGACTTTTTCCGGGGCGCTGTAACAGACTATAATGGGGACTATCGGATTCAACTTGATCCAGGCACCTACGATGTGGAATATTCTTATACCGGATTCCAACCGCTACGGATCACCAATCTGCAAACTTTGGCTGGTCAAATTACGACCCAAAATGTTACCCTGACCACATCAACAGTACTCAATGAAGTGATGATTGTAGGCTACAAGGCTCCGTTAATAGAGCAAGACGAGATTTTTAGTGGACAAACTTTAACCGCTGATCAAATCAAAGCATTGCCTACTCGTGGGGTCAAAACGGAAGTGGCGACTACAGTAGGGGCCACCTCTGTTGATGGAGGAGCGGTTGACATCAAAGGCGCGCGCGCCAAGGGAACCGATACTTATATAGATGGAATTCGGGTTTCAGGTGGATTGCCGCCGGCGATGGATGCAAAGGCTCCTAAGGAACTTACAGATGATTCAAGCTTTAAAATGAAACCAGCTCCGGCAAAGCGATCTGAAAAAGCCGCCGGCATGGCTAAATCGCCCGAAGGCCCCAAAAGGAGAGCATTGGCCAAAACCGTCCCAGCAACTGCGGAGGACGTAATTATTGTCGATGGGAGAAAAAAACGTGCTGTAGTCGTTTTTGAACCAGAAACGTACGAAGAAAAAGTCAGGCTCGTGGATGTGGAAGAAGGCGAGCGCGATGGAGAAATCACTTCTAAATCTGTGGAAGAAGAGTCCCTTGAGACTGGTACTCCGGCACAGCCAGCCCCTCGCGCTGGCCTCCTCACCGCAGGCGAATGGAACGATCTCCACAACTGGAATCGGCACTGGGTAGATCTCCTGGCTGACGGTGAGCTTGATGCATACCAACAGCTGTATGGCTTCTTCCCGCGTCAACGCTACACCGTAATGCTGACCAACGAAACCGATTTCCCAATTGCCGATGCCGTCGTGCAATTGAAAGCGGATGGTAAAATTATCTGGGAAACCCGTACCGACAACACCGGCAAAGCCGAACTCTGGGCCGCACTTTTCTCCCCTGAAAAAGAAACCGCCAAACTACACGCCGAAATCTGGGTGAATGGCAAAAAATACGAAATCCAAGCGCTTAAACCCGCTGTAGAAGGCT
>JBBQLD010000453.1:0-3439 GCA_038327555.1 Chitinophagales bacterium | reverse complement strand
CTGGGCCTTGAAATAGATGTTATGGTTAAAAATTGTATCGCAGCCGTCGGGGTAAAATACCGTATCCAGAATATTTGCAGGCTGCGTGTACAACTGGTTGCCTATTTGTACAGCGCCGCCCGGGCAGATGGGGTGCGACAGATTAACGCTTACAATTTTGGGTTGAATCGTCGTTATCTGCACACTGTCACAGCCCAAAGAACTACTCAGTGTATCGGTATAAATTCCGGGAAGGGTGTACAGGGAATTGCCCACTTGAATCGGGTTCCCGCTACATGCAGTATAGGTTTTGTTGTACACAGCCGGCCTTTCGACAATATTGACCGTAAGGATGCTGTCGCAATATCCTGGATAATCGAAATGAAAAACCAAAGCTTCTGAATGCGCATAAAACATACCGTTGTACGCAATCGAGTCTCCGTTGCAAAACTCCAGCGTAATGGCATTATTTACAAGCGGAAGTACGCTCAAATGGATGCTGACGAGGCTGTCACAACCAGTAACGGTACTAAGTTCGAAAACATTTAACCCCGGATCACAATATTGACCATTGATTTTATACCACGAGCTTTTACAAAGTAGCGTATCAATATCAGTATGGACAGTCTGGCAAAGGTTCTCAACACCATAAAAAAGCACAGTATCGCTGATTATCTGGACCAAAGTGTCATAAGGGCAAATAGCCCATTCTCCGGGTGGACTGATCGGGTTAATGGAATAAGCCGATACTTCGGTCGGAAAAGCTTGATTAGTCGGCGCTGAGTAGGAGCCGACATTGTTCCCAAATTCGAAGTACCAGTCTGGCAATAAAGTCTCCCCTGCGTCGTAAAGACAGTTGTGGTTGGCATCTTCAAAAGTTTGCAATTGAACGGAAACAGGCTGCGAAGCCGGCGGAAGCGGCGCCCACGAAATGGTATCAATCAGTAAAAAGCTATTGGTGGGGCCGTGGTTCTGCGGGATTGCATTATATAGCCCCACCTTACCGGCTATAGCAAGTTTATTGTCTTTATTTACAACGGCAAGACCCGCTAAGGCCGCTGTATCGGGTAGCGCGTAAATTCTTTTTTGGATCAGGTTCCCAGTGAAATCCATCTGTGCCACGCCAAACTTTGAATTGCCTACATTGAAAAGCAGGCCCAGCGACTGATCCTGAAATTTACACAGATCAACTACGGCTAATTGACTAAAAGCCTTTACCCAAAGTACCGAACCATCTTTATCCAACTTGTATACAAACGGCGTTTTATGGATATCCTGCGCCAGCAACATAAAAGTGCCATCGCCAAGCTTTATGAACTTTTTCGGGGTGGTGTTGCCGTATATTTTTGTGTCCTGAATTTTTCCGTTGTGGGTAAGTATGGATATTTTCAAATGGCTATTTTCCGAGAAAGCCATCAATAACGAGCAGTCGTCCCGTTTGACCAAGCGGCCATTGGAAAAAAGGCGATCAGGAAGAGATTCTTCCAGAATCACCTCATTGTTGTGGTTCAAAACGACGATTTGAGCATAATTATCCGGGTAAAATCCAGCTGCATTATCGGTTCTGTTCAGCATCATTAATTTGTTGCCGTCGGGCAGCGCGATCGCATCTTGTAAAACCGCATGACATTCCGGGTTGTAAACCTTAAAATCACTCACCACGCCATCCATATTCATTTGCCTGTACTTTACCTGCCCCCAAATTGGAAGCCAGCTTAATACACCGTCGCATGAGCTGTTTTTGGTACCATTTCTGAAAAATGTAAACAATCCTTGACCATCTTCCAGATAAGTTTGCCGATTCCTATAGTAACCGGATTCCTGTTTGGCCCAGATGGTATCGCCCACAGGATTTAGCAAACTGTAGGCATAAATTCCAGCTGATGAAACATCCAAATAGAATGTATTCGTGGTATCGTAAAAAGTGCCCTCGTGTGTCAGGAAGAATTCGCCATGCTCGCGGGAAACAAATTCCAGCGCTGCGTAGTTGTGTTGCCCATCGCCAAAATATTTCACGATCGGCGCCTGCCCATAAAGGCCGCTAAAAACACAAAAAAATTGAATTGCGAGTAGAAGGGTTTTTCTCATACGGTATTGATTTTGATTTAAAGAGAATACTTTACGACACGTTCCTTAAGCGGTCTGCATAGAGGAATTTCAGCCGCTCATCGGTCAATAGCGCATAAAGGGTACGGCGGGATTTTCGGTTGATGCTGGCGCTAACATACCAGTTGGTGTTGAGGACAACCCTAAGCCTTTGCTGCTTCGCCATAACGGACGGACATTAATTCGGCCAAAACTTCTTCCTCAGAAATTTCAAGGTTGGGTAACTCGGCGTCCAATTGCCGTCATTGCTCAGCAAAGGTCTTTTCCCAAATTTTCCGGGCAATTTGAACCTGTTCGGCACGGGTAAATTGATTGAACAAAGCCAGAAATTTGGCAATGGTCAAATCTTGCGGGTTGATAAGTTCAATATTCATCATGGAGAGATTTTGAGACAAAAATAAGGATTCTTCCCGACTCCTCAAAACAACGCTGCTTTCCTTTCACTATCGAAACAGAGCCTGGTTCCTCAAAAAACAAGGTACTGTTGACCTCTTACTTTTCGCCTCGCTTTGGTCTTCCCGACTCAAGTCGAAAAATCCGCAAGCGCAGCAGGTAGAACACCTTCTATTGGTGATCAAACGCTTCCCGGCAGGGGTTGGGTAAGCTGCCAATAAATCATTCCCTTCACTGATCACGTAACTAAGCAATACATCCGGATTTTGTTGAAAGAAGGGCAGGCTTTCCCAACTCAGCCCCGCGTCCCGGCAAAGTGAATATCAAATCAACATTGCTGTTGCTTTTTATTTTTCAGAGTACCCGGTTATCGTTTTGCAGCACATACAGCATCGTATCCCCTTGAATCACTTTGAATGCCGGCCCATTTATGGAATACGCGTCCCACAAGGTAAAACTTAGCCCGTCATCGTTGCCGTGTGCGAATGGAACATGGATGACACGGATTAGACAAAGATATAAAAGATGCTAACCAGTTGCGTGTTCTTATGACCAGTTTTATCGAACAGAGCGGACCAAAAAAAATCGCCCTAAATATCGTCTTCCACTAGCATCACTTATGCAAACCTGATAGTACCCGGAGGGCATCCCGGTGGTTGGTATAGTTAAGCTGCTTTGCGCTGGCTGACTAGCGTGCTCGTAGACCAGCTTGCCCGTGATGTCTGTAATTTTGAGCTGAATAGGACTGCTTATGAGCGGTAAATCTATCGAAATGTGGTCCCTGGCAGGATTGGGATATACTTGCAGGGTCTGATCCGGGTTCAGATCATCCGTCTCTGTGGCAACCGTGCAGGTAACGTCATCTTCAGAAACCGAACACACCGCAACTTCCTCTTGGGCCAAAGCCCGGGCAAAGACTTTGAGATAGTCCATCCTTCCATTGAAAAAGCCTGGAAACAAG
>JBBQLD010000452.1:0-3441 GCA_038327555.1 Chitinophagales bacterium | reverse complement strand
GATGGAAGATTGAAAATCTTGCAACCTGCTTTTAGGAACGGGTAAAAAATAACTTGTTACTTAACCAATCATTTCATTCAAGAATCAGGTATGTATTGGGGTAATACCTGTAAATCCTAGTTCTGCCTTCTACCATCAGATCAAAAATCGGAAATCATGTAATCGGAAATCGGAAATCTTGTACCTGTGCTATATGCGGATAGCCAATTTATTTTACCCCACCCTGAAGGGCTGGGCAACTTAAGGGGTTCACCAGATTCACTTTTTGAAACATTACCGCTCAATCTTCCCGGCTACCATCGTCCGCCATACGCACCATTTTTGGCGAAAACTTGGCGACAACATCCACTAGTTCCGTTTGCGAAGCCATCACCTGATGGATGTCTTTATAGGCCATTGGTGCTTCATCCAGTCCGCCGCCGATGAGCGATACGCCCACTTCTTGCAGGATATTTCGCATATCTGCTTTGCTCACATTTTTGATCGCCTGGGTGCGGCTCATTTGTCGTCCGGCTCCGTGGGAAGCAGAATTGATGGCTGAGGCCTCGCCTTTACCGCGCACGAGGAATCCTGGGGCGGTCATAGAGCCCGGAATGATTCCCATCACGCCTTTTCCGGCAGGCGTTGCGCCTTTGCGGTGCACGATTACTTCCTCGCCATTCAGCATTTCCTTCCAGGCAAAATTGTGATGGTTTTCCACCTTTGCCAGTACAGTTGCGCCAATGGCCTTGGTCAGTTTTCGGTGAATGACTTCGTGACAGGCAGACGCATAGTCTCCAGCCAAATTCATGGCCAGCCAGTATTCTTGTCCGGCTTCACTGTTCATATCCAAGTAGGCCAAATTGGCGGCGTAGGCTGGCAACCTGCACTGTTCTTTGGCAATTTTGGTGTAATAACCAGCCAGGGTAGCGCCCAGTCCTCGGGAACCCGAGTGCGTAAGCAAGGCGAGATAGCGGCCCTTTTCGATGCCCAGCAACTCGTCTTTTTCGGCGAATTCAAGGATTCCCCATTCCACAAAGTGATTGCCCCCGCCAGAGGAACCCAGTTGCGTGAATGCCTTGTCGTGCAGGCTTTGCAGAAGCTTTGTCATTTCAAATTCCTTGCGATCCAGCACGTTGTGATACGCCCGTTCCTTTCCTTTGAAGCCAATACCCGCGCCAAAAGCGGTGGATGCGATCAGCTCGCGTTTATACAAAGCGCGATTTTTAAAGAAATGCTCCTCCGGAATATCAAACACCGACAAAGCCATCCGGCAACCGATATCCACCCCCACGCCGTACGGAATAATGGCATTTTTGGTGGCCAACACCCCGCCAATGGGCAGGCCGTAGCCCTGATGCGCATCTGGCATCAAAGCCCCGGCCACGGTGACCGGCAAGCGCATGGCGATGTTCATTTGATTAAGCGCACCTTCTTCGATTTTGTCCTTTCCGAAAATGGTGTAGTCCAGTGCCTCTGTGTTCAACTCGATGGTTGCTTTGGCTGCGATTTCAGCATCAGCTTCGAGGATAGCCTTGGCCAAGGGTGCAAGTGAGGCATCTTTGAGGTAGGAATGAGGGTCTTTGCGTACCCGATTTAGGGTGCTTAGGGTTTTGGGTTTATCGGCTGCTGCAAAGACGGTGGTCGCGAGCTCCAGTGCTACGCCAAGAACCTTCCCTTCGGTGAAACCAAAGTTCAGGAGGTCCTTTCCGGTGATGGGGACAGCAGCTTTGAAAGCTTTTTTAGTCGTTTTGGTCTTCATGTTTTTAATGCTGCAAAAGTGGTTGGGCTTCGCCAGGGGTGTGGGTAAGGAAGGCGACAATAGTAACGTAGTCATTTTAGGTCAGCCATTTTTTCATAAGACAAGCCTATTTTTCTGCGAATAATAGTGCTATTTAATGAAAAATAGGGGCCGTATGATGGAACAAAGGTTGGCATCAAATGACTACGTTATTGTTATCGCATTCCTAAAAAGCCCAGATTGAAAATTTGTCGCGGAATTGTATTTTAAATTGCTCGAAATCCTATAAGGTTTTTAAAAACCTTATAAGATTCAACTACCAGAAACACAAAATAATATTTCATGAAACAATTTTCGAAATACCTTTTGACGCAACCCCGAAAACTGGATTTATGCTATGAGTAATCAAAAGGCTAAAACCCCTGAATAAAGATTTGAGTTCCTTGTAATCGGTTTTGTTGCGTGAATTGCCTTTTTACTGGGCAGTCTCTTTCCTATTTAACGTCAGGGAATCGCGGCGTGGGTATTTTTAGTTTAGACCTGATATTCAACATTTAAGAAGGAATCAGAACCTAGTGGCGCGTCCGGCGAATATACACAAGTTGAATCCTCTTTTGGGATTTGTCATGTCGCAGCGCAGCGGAGACCTCTACACAAGCCAAGTCCAATGAAAATGCTTCTTATATCACCGCTTCAATTTTACGGATTGCAACTGCTCCAAAGTGGCAAATTCCAACGCTTTTTCGTGCGTTGCTTCCAAAATAACAGGTGGTGCAACCCCTGCTTCGTAGGCTTCTTTCCACCGACTTGCACACAAACACCATTTGTCATTTGCCTTTAAACCCGGGAAACCGTAGGCCGGAAAAGGCGTAATTAAGTCGTTACCGCGGGATTTTGAAAACTGCAAAAACGCGTCCGTCAATACGGCTGCAACGACGTGAACACCTCGGTCGTCGGTGCCAGAGGAGCAAAACCCATCGCGATAATAACCTGTAACGGGTTCTGTTCCCGCAATTTCCAGATCCGTTCCAAGAACGTTTTTGCCATGTTTGGCGGTTTTGTATTCCATTATTTTCGTTTTATTCGTTTCTTTTACGGAACCACACGTTGGGTTTGCTTTATTTTGAGCGTAACCGCTTGTCGTGGCGCACAGTAAAAGGTATAAAAGGATTTTCTGCATTGCTTAACAGTATTGAATAGCGCCGTTTAAACAACCTTTTGGCATTCTATGTTTCGATTTTATCGTTTTTACGCGGAATGTACGGCACGTCCAATGCTTCGTGCACAGTTACAATGCTTAAAACCTTGTTTGTTTCTGGTAAAAAATCTAAAATATGACCGATAACGCGCTCCGCATATTGAAGAGAGATCCGGTACTCGAAAAAATAATCGAGACCATTCCGAAGCCTAACATTGAAAGCACCATCGACGTGTTTTTCGATTTAATGAGTTGCGTTTTAGAACAACAAATCCATTACCGCAGCACGAAACGGGTATTTCAAAAAATGCTCCATGCAGCAAATTTGACCACTTTAACGCTCGAAAATTTTGACGACTTTGAACAAAAAGCCTTTCCAAACGCCAAACTTTCGACGGGTAAATTAGAAACCGTGATAGCCATCCTCACCTTTTTTCAAGAAAACAAAATCAATTGGTCGTTGTTAAATGATGCCGAAGTGGCGGCAAAACTATCGTCCATAAAAGGCATCGGCAAATGGACG
>JBBQLD010000451.1:0-3452 GCA_038327555.1 Chitinophagales bacterium | reverse complement strand
GACAGAAAACATGCCGAAATATAGGGCGTTCTTTAGCACCCTGCTACAGGAATTGCATAAATTATTTGACCCGAAACTGCGAAATTTAGCATCCGTTTACTGGTGTTTCGGAATATAAGTTCCCAATTTTGGCCCCGATCGAAGGAGCGGAAAATGCCTGCTTCGGTGCTGCAAAAGAAGTATTTGCCAGCCTGCGCGAGGTCAAAAATGGTCTGAGCCTTTGGCAGATCTACCTCAATATTGGAAACAAAGGGGTTCACTAAAAGCCCGGCATCTATGCGCTTCCAAGTCTTGCCATTGTCGGAAGAGCTGAATATCTTGTTTATCATTCCATGTTCGCGAACTTCATTCCAGATACTTCCGCCATCGGTGGTTTTAAACATACCGCTTTCACAGCCGACGAAAAGTGCGCCGTCTGAGGTTTCCAAAATCGTGCGAACCGTCTTGTCTTTAAGGTTGGTGTGTAGCGGTATCAAAACGCCCGTACCAGGTACTCTTTGAAAAAAGCCCTTGTCGTAACTGCTGATGTAGCATCCGGTTCGCCCATGGAAAATATTGGTAATTGGAGTATCGAAGAAATCCACATTTGCACCACCGAATAAATTTTCGTTTTCCCAAACCGGGGTTGCAGCAGCGGCCCTACTGCGATACAATGCACCTTCAGAAGCCAAAAAGAGATCTCCGCCATCCGCAAAAACGCGTCCTACGGAAAAGTTTTTAGGTAATCCGGCACTAAGGAACGCGGCGCCAATAACTTAGTCATTTGATGCCACCCTTTGTTCCATCATAAGGCCCCTATTTTTCTTTAAATAGCCCTACTATTCGCAGAAAAATAATGTTGCCTGATGAAAAAATGGTTGACCTAAAATGACTAAGTTATTGGTGCCGCGTTCCTAACGGGATAGCCGAATTTGTATTTGTTATCAGGCGATTGAAAACGTCTAACCAGTTACTATTTCCATCGGTACTCATTATCTTCTCTATCCACATCCGGAATGGTAGTCCCCCCCAACTCAGCCGACTTCACTTTTTTGCCTTCAGTGCAAGCCACCCGAACATTTTTCTTCCCATCCCGCCATACTGCAGCCGTCTGATGGACAATCTCTTTTGTACCATCTGCATATTCTACCACGAGATGAATCGGCACCGGAATATTGCCCTTACGCTCCACTAAAATAACCTGACAGTTCGCCGCTTCGTCCTTTATCACCCCCTGTATACCCAGATCAGGATAGCCCCAATCAAAGAACCAGGGCTTCCAAAACCAGTCCAAATTCTGACCGGATGCATCACTCCAAGTCTGGAAAAAGTCAAAAGGCGCCGGGTGTTTACCTTTCCAGCGGTTCATGTATTCTGTCATACAGCTGTGAAATTTATCATAGCCGAGCAGATCAAGCAAGGTAAAATACGCCTGCGAAGGCCGCTGATAAGACGCATTGCGATAAGCCGTAGTCAGGTTACGCGATTTAACCATGGGCGGCACGTCATTTTCCGTGCCCGCAATGGCGGAGTAGTCACGCACGCGACCTTCTGTGTGGTTGGAAAGCGAATCAGAAAGCAGATAATCAAAAAAGGCTGCCCAGCCTTCATCCATCCAGGCATGATCCTGCTCATTAATGCCCATCATGAAAGGGAAGTAGGTGTGGCTGATCTCGTGGAGCGTGAGTCCCATGGGCGAGCCCGGCGCAGTACTTACGTCGTTGCACATCATAGGGTATTCCATGCCGTCGTCGCCATTAAATACGGTCATTACAGGATATGGGAAGGGGTAGCCTGGCAGCCAGGTGCTCATGGCACGAATACCATCTGCGGCAATTCTGGCCACCTGTGGGTAATCCGTGGAGGCCGTATTATAAGCTGCACTGACAAAGGTTTGGCGACCCGTTTTATCGTCCACTATCACGGAGCATGCATCCCAATTGTAATGATCCGAGCTGGCAAAGGCAAAATCCGGCACATCCGTGGCTTTGAAATGGAAGGCCATGCGGGGAATCTCAGATGCTTTAAAAACCTTTGAGGTCTTCAATTCCTTTTCTGAAAAAACCGAGATCACCTCCGCACTCGAATGCGCTTTTTCCCAGCGGGAAAAATATTCCGGATTCAGTATCTCTTTTGCATTTTGCCATTCGCCAGTGGCCCAGACCTGGAATCCGGGGGGCATGTTGATCGTCACATCGTAGTCTGAAAAGTCATTGTAAAACTCCTGCTGCCCCGTGTACGGGTGACTAGCCCAGCCATTGAGATCGTCGTACACCGCAATTTGCGGATACCAATATGGCACAAAAAACGTGGTGCTGTCACACACGCATTCCCGGGCTGAACCTTTTGCTGCCGGCAAAAGATAGGACCAGCGTACGGTAAAGGTGGCCGATGATTTGGGCAAAACCGGAGTATTTTTCAGGGAAACGTCCAGAAAAGTGGCAAAACGGTTTTGGTCGCTTGCCCCTACAGGCTTGCCATTAAACGTGAGATTTTCAATGCGGGTGCCTTCGTCTGTAACGTCGCTTGCAGCCACGTCAAAAGAACGTTGAGCGCCCTTTCGGTAGCGGTCGTGCTGGAGTTTGAACCGTACGGTTTTGAGCGTGTCAGGGCTGTTGTTGGTATAAGTTACGGTTTCCTCGCCGTATAACATTCGTGATTTAGGATCAATGCTAGCCTTAATGGTATAGGCGGAGCGGTTTTGCCAATAATTGAGTCCAGGTTTACCGTCCCAGCTTCGGGTGCCACGTTCGTAAGATGCCAGGTAGTTGCGTGGGACAAAAAGGGTGGTTTGGGCCGCCAAGGAAGAGCAGGCCACAAAAAAAGCCAGTGTCGCTAGAAATCGACAGGTCATAGTCGTTATTTTGAAAAATTTGGCTGCCAATAACGGAAGAATATACGAGTTCTAAAATTCAACTAAATTCCGTTTGGGCGCTTGCGATGTATTCATGAACTACAAGGACTAGAGTTGCAGTTACCCCCGCACCAACTCAATATACCCACTCAACACCCCAGGCCGCAGCACCACCCCACCCACACGACTTTCGTACACTTTGCACACAAAGAAGTAGGTGCCTTCTGAAAGTTCATTGCCCTTTTCGTTGGCGCCATTCCAATTGATATTGGGGTCGGTGGTTTGGAAAACCAGATTGCCCCAGCGGTTGAAAATTTGCATATCTATACTTTGCACAAAACGCCAGCCAGGGAATGGGGTATACAAGTCATTCGCACCGTCGCCATTGGGCGTGAAGGCGTTGGGTAATTCGTAATTGGGGCAATTATCTACGCATACCAGGTTGCTGAGCAGGCTTTCATTGCCCACAGAGTCAATGGCTGAAACGGCGTAACATCCGGCCAACTGGGTTTCTAAAAAGTGTTCGAAGGTGATGTTCGTCGCCCCGTTCTGATCCGTGACCAACAGCAGTGGCTCCCCTTGAATCGGGGTGTACCAAATGTTGTAACTGACCACATCA
>JBBQLD010000450.1:0-3457 GCA_038327555.1 Chitinophagales bacterium | reverse complement strand
GATGGTATGTTCTGAATGTTATCACGAGTGGAATCCGGAAGCAGTAGTGGAGACGGCCAAGGACGATGCCATAAAAGTACTAGACGTAAATGGCAACGAACTGCATACTGGCGACAGTGTCATCGTAGTCAAAGATTTGCCCGTAAAAGGTATGCCCAGACCCGTAAAAGCCGGAACCAAAGTGAAAAACATTCGCCTTACCGATGGCGACCACAATATTGATTGTAAAATCGAAGGTTTCGGCGCAATGGGCTTGAAATCAGAGTTTGTGAGGAAGGCTTAATACCGCTTCGGATCAAACGCCCCCGCCTCAATACTTGTCCCTCTTCCCCCCGCCATTTCTGCCACCAGTTTCCCCGTACCGGCGGCCAGACTTAGTCCTAGCATGGCATGTCCTGTAGCAATCATTAGATTTTCCGTCTTTTTGGCGAAACCGATATAGGGCAGCCCATCGGCAGAAAGCGGGCGGTAGCCGAACCAGACTTTTTCTGTCAATTTTGCTTTCAATTATTCAAAATCGGCGAGCTCGCGATACACCGGGTCATTGGCATAGCCTGGAAAAAAACGGGGCACCGCCTCCAGAATTCCCTGTACACGAGGAAACAGAATCTTATCGTTCATGGCCCCGATTTCCATGGTACTACCAATGCGCAGGCGCTTGGCCCAGGGGGTAATGGCAACTTTTGCTTCGAGCAAAATACAAGGATATCGAAGGCGTTGCTGTGGCACATCCACCGTCATGGAATAGCCTTTTCCGGGCATCATTGGGAGGTATTCGCCTGCCATTTTGGCGATGGGTTATGACCAGAAACCGGCGGCGAGGACGACCAGATCTGGTGTACTGATCGTCTCACCTGAATGGAGACTATTCGTTGATTTTCTAAACTTAACCGTCTTTATTCTCCCTTTATCCTTTTGAATATCAAAGACTTGGGCGTTATAAAGGATTTTTGCGCCGCGCTTTTCCAGAAGGCTCGAAAGTTGGCGCAAGAGTTCTGCCATAGGGCGGGCACTTCGGGATACATGGCCAGCATTGCAAGCCCGAACGAATTTCAGGCCCCAATCCATCAAGTCCCAACTCAACGCAGGCCGCACATAAAACGGGCTTTTTTGCTTGAACATCCACAAAATGCCTTGGCTAATTACGCCAGGCTGAGCAAGCGGCACAAAATGCGAGGGCGAGAGATAGCCCATGTTGCCAAAGGAGCAGCCGTCTGAGCCGTCGCCGCGATCCAGCACGGTTACGTCCCAGCCATCTTGTTGCAGGTAGTAGGCGGTGCTTAAGCCGATGATACCGCCGCCGATGATGGTAGCTGTCATGCTTGTTGGTGATTTGGCGATCTGGTGATTTGTTTATTTGGTGATTTGTTTATTTGGTGATTTGGTGCGCCAAAGCCTGGGGTTTCGTTTTACGGCTTTGCGAAAGGCTCTATTTTTTACAATAATGAAGCGTATTCAAGTTCGGTATGAACTGAGCCCAAGCTTTGGTAGAACAAATAACCAAATAAACAAATCACCAAATAACCAACCAACCCGCTATCTAAGGATCAATTTCTCCCGCTCCGGCCCTGTAGAAATCATCTTGATCGGCACACCGAGCATTTGCTCCAGCTCGTCCAAATAAACGCGGGCTTCGGAAGGCAAATTTTCAAATTTGCGAATATCCTCCAGAGAGGAATTCCAGCCTTTGTACTTTTTATACAAGGGTTTTACTTCGGTTTGACACAGGTCGAACGGAAGGTGATCTGTGGTTTTTCCGCCATATTGGTAGTGTGTAGCCGCAGCAATTTCATCAAAAATATTGAGCACGTCGATCTTGGTCATGCAGATTTCCGTGACGCCATTGATGAGCATGGTGTATTTCAGTTGCGGCAAATCGATCCAGCCGCAGCGGCGTGGCCGACCCGTGGTGGCACCAAATTCCATCCCCTCTTTTCGGAGGAGTTCGCCCGTTTCATTGTCTTCTTCCGTCGGGAATGGGCCACTGCCCACTCGGGTACAATAGGCCTTCGTGATGCCTATGACGCGGCCAATTTTCTGTGGCGCCACGCCCAAGCCTGTGCAAACTCCCGCGGTAACCGTGTTGCTAGACGTTACAAAAGGATACGTGCCGAAATCAATATCCAACATACTCCCTTGTGCACCTTCTGCGAGTATTTTTTTACCACTGGAAAGGGCATCATTCACGAAATATTCGCTGTCTACCATGGGTAGTTTACGCAAAGTAGCAAGGCTTTCGAACCAATCCCGTTCTGCGGTTTCGAGATCAAAATCTATGGGCGCGTAAATCTTAAGCAGCTCCATGTGCTTGGTTTTCAGGGCCTCGTATTGGTCTCGGAACGTGGGTGATTCCACATCGCCAATTCGAAGGCCGTTGCGTCCGGTCTTGTCCATGTAGGTTGGGCCTATGCCTTTTAGCGTGGACCCAATCTTGGCTTTTCCCTTGTGTGCTTCGCTGGCCGCATCGAGCCAACGATGCGTTGGGAGAATTAGATGCGCCTTGCGTGACACAAAAAGCCGTCGACTGAAATCCACGCCACTTTGTTCCAGATTGCGCAATTCGCGTTGGAACGTGACCGGATCTAGCACTACACCGTTGCCGATGAGGTTGTTCAGGTTTTCGCGAAAAATCCCGGAGGGGACGGTGTGCAGCACGTACTTATTACCGCCGAATTTGAGGGTGTGGCCGGCATTGGGGCCGCCTTGAAAGCGGGCTACCATGTCGTAATCAGTGGCGAGGTAGTCCACAATTTTGCCTTTGCCCTCGTCGCCCCATTGGAGGCCCAGAATAACGTCTATTTTATGCATAAAATCAGATTCGCTGCAAAAGTCGGTAAAAGCCAAAAGTTGAGGGCATCTATTTTTTGGCAAACTCCAATCTATGTGTTTTATCTTTGTAAAAAAATCGGCTATGAGCGTACAAGCCCAAATTCAACCTCAACTTCTTTTTTTCGTCAGTCAGGATTCCGATGGCGGCTTTGTTGCCAAAGCCCCCAAATATAGTATTTACACACAAGCTGAAAATTGGGAAGAACTCATCGCCAATATCAAAGAAGCTATTTTATGTCATTTTGAAGAAGGAGAAGCCCCTGCTTCCTTTGCATGGCAAATGGTTAAACGAGAAGTGGTAATGGTATGAAAACGCCTCGAAATCTAAATGGTATAGAACTTGCCAAATTACTATCCAAAAAATTGGGCTACGAAATTACTCGCCAAAAAGGAAGCCATATGAGATTAACAACTCAAGAACCGAGCGAGCACCATATAACAATCCCAAACCATGTACCTTTAAAGATCGGAACCTTATCCGCGATCCTTTCTGACATCGCTGAACACATTGGAGTTGAGCGAGAAGAACTCATGGAAATCCTTTTCGGATAATGTACGCCGACATCATTCTGCCACTAGCACTGCCTAAACGCACCTACACGTATTCCGTCCCGGAATCATTGGCCTC
>JBBQLD010000449.1:0-3466 GCA_038327555.1 Chitinophagales bacterium | reverse complement strand
ACAACGTGGATTATTCATAGCAACGTCTTTCAGATCCCGGATGTAAAGTTGAAAATCACTGTTATAAATGCCCAGAACTCCAGTAATACTGCCTTTGCCGGAAGGTGTTTTTTCAACAGCAAAATCTGCAAACCCACTCGTGCGAACCAAGAGTTCAACGTTGCCGCAATTTTGGATAGTCCGGTTTAGGCTGGTTTGTGAGGGGGCATCTCCCCAGGTCTGAGCGGTGTCAAGTTTTGCAAACTGAACGCCTTCTACTGTGATTAGCGTGCTGACCATGCTTTCGTTTATCTGCCCAGCGGTTACGACTCTTGGCGTAAGCGGAGCCCCGAGAAAACCACGCACCACCTGCGTGCGCTCCTGATTTTCAGTTATCCCAATGTCGCTAGATTGACCATTTTCGACCACAATACCGCCCACGAGTTGGATAAGGTTGTTGTAATCGGTTAGCATCAATCCTTTGCAACGAATATAGATTTTTCGGCCAACAGGGTAGCGGTTGTAGAGATAGCCATTGCTAAACTTTATCTCGATGCCACCGGTAGAGTCCTGTATTACAATGGTTTTGTAGTAGTTTCCTGTACGGTCGTCCATAATGACGGTTCCGCCAATAATGAGGTCTTCAGTGATCAAGTCGAAGCCACCATTGACTTCATGATACCCTTTCAAAGTCTGGATCGTGGTGTTGGTTGCAATGTTCTTACCGTCTCCGCCAATTAGTGGTTGGTCAAATTCAGTTTTGACACAGGCCACAAAGGTTACGGCCAAAAGCACTACAGCTACAAGGCTGCTTGCGAGATTTTTATTTTGTTGGAAAAACATGATTGAATGCTTTTTTGTGTTGAAAATCAGATGACTAAGTTATTGGTGCCGCGTTCCTTAGATTCGAACGCCTAAAGAAACAAAGTAATTTAGCCCTGGAGCATATTGTACTTCGTGCGAATAAAGATTGGCGTTGTCAAACTCACGCCCATAGGTATTCAAGTAGGCTTCACGACCAGAGACAAAGATGTTTTTATTGTCCAAAATGTTGTTTACCCCTACGTTCAGGTAAAGGAAAATCTTATTGATTTTCCAGGATTTTCCGCCGAAAAAGTCCACCGTATAGGCCGCTGGGGCTTTGCGCTGGCTAATGACGGTATTCCAAATAGGCGATCCAGGTTCTTGGCCCAAAACCGCCTCTGCACGACGGCGGGTAGGATCGAAGTTAAACCAGAAATTATCAGTCCAGTTGAAACTTAACGATGCAAACCAGAAGCGTTTGCCTTCATACTTGACCGCAAGCGTGGCCGCTGTTTGTGGCGTACGTGGCACGAGGAAATTATCCTGATAAACCGTAACGCTATCCAGGCCTACTGAACCAGTATTGTCTGCAGATTGGTACAAGAGCGGCCGAGAGGTGTAGTGGTAGTAACCAGCGTTTGCTGCACCCGAGAAAACCCAGGAAGGAACAGGCTTCCACTCGAAAGCACCTTCCAATCCCATGTGTTGCCGATCTACGCCGGTGCGAACAATTGTACTGAATTCTCCAAGCAGTTGAGCAAAAAACAGGCTGCTTTCCACCTCATCTTTAAATTCGGTCAAATAACCAGTCAGGCGGGCACGTAGTTTGGGCGCGCGGTGGATGAAACCGCCTTCCAGGCTTTGCAAGGAGTAAGGGTCAACCCCCGACACCACGTCATTGCGGTTGCGTGGAGAAAGGAAAATATCGCGGAATTGAGGAGGCTTTGTGCCAATAAAGCCATTGGCATACAAGTAATTGCGGCCATTGACTTTGTAGGTTACCCCACCTTTTGCGCCATAAGTGTAATAGGACTGCTTTTCAGAATCGCCCAGAGAATTTTCAACAAATCGTCCATTCTGCATTTTCCCGGTGCGCCAAAATTGATTCAAGCCAACCTCTCCACCAAAGAAGAATTGAAATTGACGCAGGTCAGTGGTGATTTGGAACCAGGTATTTCCGCTGCGGATATTCTCGTCGTAGTTGTACCCAAATTTTTCACCCTTCCGCACCACATTGTTTGGATTTAGAAGATCATTTTGTTCTTTGTCAGCTTCACCAGGGTAATCCTGCGCCGCAAAACGGTTGATGTCGTACCAGTAATCTGCGCCGAGCAAGTCGTCTACCACTTTAAAATTCTCGCCAGTGTACCAGCGGTAACTTGCTCCTGCCTGTATTTTAGAACGGACATTCAATTGCTGATTGAGCACGACATTAAATCCAAGTTCTTTACTGTCGGCACGCTGGTCTTCAACGATATATTGGGCGCGTTTGCCCGTCACGGTGTTGCCGGGTATACCGTCAGCATCATTTACGGTGAAGATATTGCGGCTATTTTCATCATAGAATCTATGCCAATCCAATTGGCGCAAGTTCTCATCGTTGCGGAGTGCATCAGCCCATTGAGCCGACAAAACAGGATCAAGAATAGCTGAGGGAAGGCGGCGATTGAAATCGGGGGCAGGGTTGGTCGCATCGTTCCATTCGAGGCGGGTATCTCCACGTTTTCCGGCTTGACCCGACACGGCCATGGTGATCAAGGTGCCCGCTTGAGGCATCCAGTCGTAGCGGAGAATACCAATGGGTTGATGCGCATAGCCGACTGCGGCATTACGCTTTTCGCCATTTTGGTATCCCCAGTTGGGGTTGTATCGGTGTGTCCCAGCCAATTCAAACATCTCTTCGAACGAATCAGCTGTTTTTCCCCGCTTATTTGGTGCCCCTAAAAACGTAAGATTTAGGACATGTTTACGCCCAATCTTTTTGTCGACAGACAAGAAATAGGAATAACCATCGAAGAAAGTTCCATCGAAATATCCCTCCTGTCCCCAACGGCGACTAGCCGAAGCACTCACTGCCCAACCACCTGGCATAAGACCAGTATTCATGGTAAGCATCACGCGATCCGTGTAGGTCCGGTTAGATTTGGCGTAGGTGGCACGAATTTGTTTGCGTTGCACCGAAGCACGGGTATCGAGGCGTGTTGCACCGCCGATTTCGGCAAAAGAGAACTCTGCTGGCGCCATCCCGATGCTACTCTCCCGATTGCGCAACACATCATTGAGCCCTCCAATTTCGCCATAAAAAGCGAAACCGGTTTCCGGGTCGTTGATGTTTATATTGTTCAAAAAGAGTGGAAAGTGCTCCGAATCATAACCTCTTTCCCGAAAACGGAAGGTATTCCATCCAAATCCAGAAATTTGTTGGAACACATCGCGGCTGGCATTCAGGAGGTTGGCTACTTCGCCTGAGCCTTCTGATTCAGCCTCCGCCTCTTCGAGGGTAATGGTTGGAATTTCGGTTACAGTGGGCGAACTGTTCGCGTTTTGATCGCGGCGTAAAAGCACATTGGTGCGGACTTCTCCGCTGCCAAGTACGGTCACACGAAGGTCTTGAGGCAAATACCCGTTACCCGTAACTACCAGGTTGTAAGTGCCAGTAGCTACGTTTTCAAGACGATAAGCA
>JBBQLD010000448.1:0-3472 GCA_038327555.1 Chitinophagales bacterium | reverse complement strand
GCTGAAACCAACGCCATGGTTGTCCCAACGCCAGTCCTTTTGTGCAAAAGCCGTGTTTAAAACAAAGGTAAAGGCAAAGAAAAGGGCGATTTTGAATGATTTTCTCATGTTTTAAATTGATTGGTAAAAGTTGAAATGTTTTTAGACTGCATGCCTGGTGTGCATTCCAAGTCATATTTTTGCCACAAAGGTCAAAATAAAGTTGGAGTTTCACAAAAGGATAAAATTCAGCTGGTGAAAAAAATCCATGCATGCAAGTGCTGCATCCGGCCGATAAGTCATGAACATGGCGGCATTTACTTTTGCCATTATTAATAAAACAATGCCTAAACGCGCTTACTTCGAGCTCAAATCTTTGCGTAAAAAGAGCAATTCACTCCATACTTCATTGGTGTATTGTTTTATACTTTCAAGATGATCATCGTATGTATCTTCTCCAAAGATTTCTTCGTAGGTTGCCTTAAAAGGTTTGCGGAATCCAGCTGCTTTTTCCTTCAAACCTTGTTTAAATCGCACTACTACAGAAAATTGTGCCGGCCCTGAAGCATTTATGGAATATACCGCTACAGCTAAACCATTGGCTTGCCATACTTTTTTCCGCTGTGCTAATATTTTTCTGATTTGATCTGCCGATCCAATCTTTGGATATAGATGATCTATTTGAATTTTATCAGAATAGTCACCTACGGCTACAGTGCTGAGCGAATCTTCATACACAGCGTAGGTTGCCGATTGTCTATCGGTCAGGTACATCGCTACATTCTTATGCCAGTCTATATTGTGCTCTTCACCCAGATTGCCCCTGGTATCAAGTGCATCCCAGCTATTTGGCCCTTCTGTAATGTGATAACCGCCCATGTCTGGCCCCGATTGAATTTCAAACACGCGCCATTTTACATCACCCGTATGGTATTTCTGCGCATGGGTAGCTATGGCTTTTTCGAATTCCAATACCTTGTCAATCTTCGGAAACACCCGATGTGTAGTCAATACATTTTTAGTTTGGCCCATACCCATGAATGGAATAAGCATACAAAGCAATAAGAACGGGTTCATTCCCATTAAGAAAATCTTCTTCATTTTGTTTAATTAATTTGAAATTACTGCCTACTCTGCTCGGTTTTCGGCTTCCCCGTTCTTACTTTAAGGTGATCATTGATGTTGCAAAAGTGGGCCGTTGACCTCCGTTGTCTTACGCGTAAAAATACGTGTATTTCAAAATCAGGTGTTTTCACGGGCCTCCCAAAATGAAGACTTATGCTACCTTCGTCCTGTTCTTTTTTGATGGAACAAAAGTGGCTTCTGTCGAAACTAAATCCTGGTATGATTGTCCGAATGAAGGGTTTGGCTGTCCGAAACTTGGGTTTTGTTGACCGAAGGTTTGTCCTTAATTCCTACCATCGCACCTTTACATGAGAAAACGTATGCGCTTTTCACAGCATCAAATTTTCCATTCGAGATCAAAATTCAGGTACGTTCTGGCATTGGCTGGCCTCTTCTATCTGCCAATGCAGGGGCTTTTCAGCCAAAACACACAGCTCGACAGTCTTGAAAAACGTTTAGCCACGGAACCAGCCGAAGCACAAAAACTGGAATTGCTCAGCCAGATGGTGGGCATTGCCTATGGAACGGATATCAAAATGGCACTGGCGTACGCCAAACGCGGCATGGCCCTGGCCGAAAAAAATGCTGATCCAAACTGGCAACCCAAATTTTATGAAATGCGAGGAAGAATGCACGCCAACCTTGTTCAACTGGATTCTGCAAACCTGTTTTTTGATAAAGCCATGTCGGGATACCTCGCAGTAGGCAATAAAAAAGGACAGGCTACCACCTCGTTCAAGATTGCATGGGTACACAAAAGGAAAAAGGAGCTTGAAAAAGCCATGGCCGCAGACCTTCACGCTTTGCGCCTGATGGAAGAAATCAAGGATCAGCAAGGGATTGCAGATGCGATCGGTCGGGTGTCGGAGGATTTAAGTAATCAGGGTAGACCAGCCGAAGCCTTGGAATATGCCCGTAGAGCGATTGAAATTTGTCAAAAAAACGGTTTTCAGCAACAACTTTCTTTTGCCCTTCGATATGCGGGAGATGCCAGCATTGCTATGGGTAATCCATCTCAGGCCTTGGAATATTACAATCAGGCACTTGATATTACCAGATCACTAAACATTGGCCTCTTGGGTGTGGCCGACATTATCAATTGCCGTGGCAACGCATTAAAACGATTGGGGCGATATGCAGAAGCCTTGGAAGATTACAAAATTTGTTTGGTCAACTCAGAAAAATCAAACTACCCTGGTGGCATTTCTACGGCGATTGCCAACCTCGGCGAAATTAATCTGTTGATGGGCAATTACGAAGCGGCCTTACCCTATCAGTTGAAAACCATCGCGATGCAAGAACAAGGGAACGATCTGAGCAACCTGACTGAAAACTATGGCCACGCGAGTACCACATACGAGTATTTGGGCGATTACAAAATGGCTTTGCAATACCAAAAGAAAGCCCGTAAAATGCGCGATAGCACGGCCTCCGTTCAAAGTGATGTCGAAATGTCAACATTGCGAACCCAATACGAAACGGAGAAAAAGGAGGCCACCATCATACTACAAGGAGATCAGCTTGCGCAACAGCGCCTGGTACAATGGCTTGGCCTGGGCGTCGTGATCCTGCTTGCCGGGTTTTTGATTTTTCTGTACCTTAGTTTCCGGGCCCGGACCAAGTCCAATCAACTTTTGGCCGCCAAAAACGCAGAAAACGAATTGCTCCTGAAAGAGATTCACCACCGAGTCAAAAACAACCTTGAAGTCGTGTCCAGCCTGTTAGCCCTGCAATCAGCCCAAATTGACGACCAGGGTATCAAAGACGCGATGCAGGAAGGCCAAAATCGGGTACAATCAATTGGTATTGTTCACCAGAAGCTGTACCAGGGGAGTAACCTGGGCGCCATAGAAATGAAAGATTATTTCATTAATCTGAGCGAGAGCATCCTCGATTCTTTTGGGGCTGAAGATCGGGTATCCATCGAATGTGCTATGGATCAACTGGATGTGGACATTGACACTGCCGTGCCGCTTGGGCTTATCGTGAATGAATTGTTGACCAATACGTTGAAATATGCTTTCCCGGATGGTCGAAAAGGGAAAGTTCAGATCAGGTTGAATATGAATCTGGCCGGCGTTTTGCACCTTGAAGTTTCTGACAATGGGGTAGGGAAGAGCGGGGTTACGAAGGGCACTGGTTTTGGCGGACAATTGGTGTCGCTCCTCACCCGTCAATTGAGTGGCTCGATGCGCGAAGAGGTGAAAAATGGCACCACAATTTACTTTGATTTTGATTTGAAGAAAGCAGCATAGTTTTACTTTTAACAAGAATTCAGGATAACTTAACTGGCATAATTTGATGCTAAATCTATGAACGAACAGCGGGTTAAAATTTTGGTCGTAGAAGACGAGATGATCATTGGAGC
>JBBQLD010000447.1:0-3544 GCA_038327555.1 Chitinophagales bacterium | reverse complement strand
ACTTTTGTATCGCAAATTGGTTTCCAATCAAGGGGCGTTCCTGAAAAGCCCCACGTAAATGCGATTACTAAATTTATGGGCAACAACATTTATTTCCCTATCCTCTGGTTGGTTATCGCCGCGTTGGTGGTCGGCATTTTTGCCGTCATTGCCGCGGTATCGTTCTACCGAAGAAAAATTGTAAGTGACCCGATACTTCGAGGTCAGGCGCATCAACAACTCGTATTTTTACGACGAATACAAGGGCTAATGTGGGTTTTTGCCCTGGCCATGGCTGGAAGCGGCTTGGCTGCCTGGTACTGGGAGATGCAGACGCAAAGCAATGTTGCGGTTGAAGCACGTAAGCGCCTCATGCCTGTTTATGACAAAAGCAAAATATGGGAGGCTCCGGATCCATATCTTGCTCAAACGGAGCATACAGCGAGCCTCATCGCTTATGGCCGCGACCTCGTGGCCCGCACTCAAGACTATTTCGGCGAAAGCGGACTGGTGCGTGCAGGCAGTATCAACAGCATGAACTGTCAGAATTGCCACCTGGAGGCTGGGAGCAAACCTTTTGGCAACAATTACTTCGCCGTAGCAAGCACGTACCCACAAATTCGGGCTCGGTCTGGCGCCCTCGAAACAATTTCAAAACGGGTAAATGACTGCTTCCAACGCAGCCTCAATGGACAGGCCATTGATTCCACCAGCCGCGAAATGCGGGCTATTGTAGCCTATATTCATTGGTTGGGCACGGGTGTTCCTAAAGGGGAAAAACCCAAAGGGACTGGTTTAATGGAAGTCCCTTTCTTGGATCGGGCCGCTGATCTAGTGAAAGGCCAACAAATTTATGCCGCTAAATGTGCCTCCTGCCATGCTGCGGACGGACAGGGATTGCCTATGCCCGATAGTCCCCGAAATTACCCACCGCTTTGGGGCGAGAAGAGTTACAACGAGGCGGCGGGCTTGTTCCGAATGTCGCGCTTTGCAGGGTATGTTAAAGCCAATATGCCCTTCGGCGCCACGTATCAAAATCCGCAACTAAGCGATGAAGAATCCTGGGATGTAGCTGCTTTTGTCAATTCCAAGCCGCGTCCGAAACATCTGTTCTTGAACACAGATTGGCCAAAAATTGAAAAAAAACCTTACGACCACCCATTTGGTCCGTTTGCAGATACTTTCCCGGAAACACAACACAAGTATGGGCCGTTTGGGCCGATTGTGGCGTTTTACAAAAAATAAAGCATCAAACACATAGCATATAGGTTGCATAGGTTTAACGCCTTAAAAGTCTATGTGACCTATATGCTTACGTATTTCAAAATCTACTACAACATGAGCACTGATCGTCGCAAATTCCTTAGAAACTCCTTGTTGACTGGCTTGGGCGTTGGGCTTGCCCCAATTGTTTTACCGGGCAAAAACCTATTGCCTGAGACAGACGCTTCCGACCATACCGTAACTCCGGCGGCAGAGGCACCTGCTCCATTGAACGGAACCCTCACGCTCCTGCAAACCACTGATGTGCATTGTCAAATCCACCCGCACGACGAGTTGTTTTGGGAGAATGGCAAAGCAGTGTTCCGCAAAACCGCCGGATACGCCCATGTTACCACTTTGTTTGATCAGGTACGGAAAAAGAACCCTAATACCTTCATCATAGACACCGGGGATATGTTCCAAGGCAGTGAACTATCGGTTAAAACCACTGGAAAAGCCATCATGCCTATCCTGAATGCTATGGGCTACGACCTCTACCTGCCCGGCAACTGGGAGGTAGTATATTACAAAAAAGCCATGCAGACCTTGCTCGGTGGCCTTGATGCACCAAAGGTTTGTGCCAATATGTTTCACGACGCAGGCGAGGGCAAAAAAGGTGAACTTATCTTCCCCGCGTATTATACCTGGTCGAAACTGGGCGTAAAAATCGGATTTTTAGGGTACACTGACCCTCTGGTGCCGCTGCGCCAATCGCCCAACTATTCCAAAGGCATTATTTATACCAAGCCTGAGGAAAATCTGGCCTACTACGTTAATGTGCTGCGCGAGCAGGAGCAGTGCGATTTTGTCATTATTTTGGCACATCTTGGGTTATCACAGCAAATTGCACTCGCCAATATGCCTGAGTGCGCGGGTGTAGACTACATTTTTGGTGGGGATACCCATGAGCGTGTGCGCGAGCCGATTGTATGCAAATACGCCAAAGTAGTGGAACCGGGAGCCTTCGGGTCATTTGTCGGGCGACTGGATATAACCGTAAAAGACGGAAAAATCACGGGTCACAACTACGAACTTATGGAAGTAGACCCGAAAAAATACAAAGCCAAAAAGGAAATTTCGATGCTCATTGGGGAAATGGAAGCTCCGTTTGTGGCAGAAATAGGACGTGTAGTTGGCTACAGCAAAGTGCCGCTCTACCGCTATTTTGTAGTTGAAAATACGATTGACACCCTTATCCTGGATGCTTTAGCCTGGAAAGTAGGAACTGAAATTGTGCTTTCCAATGGCTTTCGTTTTTGTCCGCCACGCAGCACCCCGGATGCCACAGGGAATATCCCCATCACAGAAGGGTTTATTTTTGATATGTTGCCTGTGGATGCCACCGTACGCACAGCCAAAGTAACAGGGGCTCAATTGCTAACCTGGTTGGAGAAAGAACTCAACAATGTGTTTGCCAAAGATGCTTCCAAACGCTTTGGCGGCTGGATGGTCAAGTTCAAAGGCATGGAAGTTGAATTCAATGCTTTTGGTGAACAGGGCAAACGGGTGCAAAAAATGACCGTCGCCGGGAAACCGCTCGATCCGGCCCGCAGCTACGCAGTCTCCGCTTGTGAGCGCGACGGCGACCCTGTGGATATGCTGTGTCGTATCCCGAATGTAATGGATGGGAAAAACATGCCTTACTCTCTGCACACTGTATTAAAGGGGTATCTAGCCGAACATTCGCCCATCTCTCCGTTGCCCCATGGTTTCGCTAAGGCATTGGATGCTCCGGCTACTTTGCTGACGCAGGTGAGTGGGGTGACATATGATTTTAGATAAACAGTTTTGTAGATTTTTCAGTCAAATGCTCAAGCCTTTTCAACGAAAATGAAACCTTGAAATGGTTGAAAATTAGTACCCATGGCCTGTCTTTTGCTTGGGCTTACCCCTGACAAAGCGTTGACTTTCAAGCCTTCAGAAAAAATGACCAAGCCCCACACAGGGACTCACCCTTTGCCCGAAGGAACAGGACAAGTAGACAATCCCACCAAGCGATAAAGCGGGCAAAAACTCACCAGACTGGTCAGGGTAAAAACCCCTGCCAATACCAGTGCAACGATGCCCCAAGTGCCGGTAAGTGTGCCATTGAAAAACAAGAAAACAGCGATGGCTGCAATAATAAGTCGGATAGCGCGGTCGGCAGAACCCATGTTCTTTGTCATAACAGATGTGATTTAATTGGATGAAAAATAGTTTACCAAACAGACGATGAGCACAATGATGCCAGCGCAGAGGGTGCAAACCACTGTGAACTTGAATATGACAGGCATGTTTTTCATCGTAAGGTTGATTTCACGAC
>JBBQLD010000446.1:0-3558 GCA_038327555.1 Chitinophagales bacterium | reverse complement strand
CCTGGAGCAGAGCCAGGAACTCAAGGCCAAGTTGATCGGCGCGGCCCTCTACCCGGCCATCGTCTCGCTGGTCTGACGCAAATGATTAGCAACCAGTTTTCCAACTATTTGGCTGGCCTTGCCTCGGAATGGTTTGGTGGTGCTGTATCAAGTATAGATGTTGACATTATATACAGTGATTACCAAAACGATGTATTATCCGACCCCAACAGAATTGGAGGTGGGCGCGAGGTGAATTTTCGACTCAGCAGTGGCTTCAAAAATGACCGTGTAACTGTGCAGGTTGGTTCTCAATTTGGCATCGGCAGTCCGGGGATTGCGACTTTAAATGGTTTTCTTGGGGAAGACGTCACCCTGCAAATTGCACTTACCGAAAATCGCCAATGGCGTTTAAAAGCTTATCAGCGCTTCGAACCAGACATTGCAGGGCAATTTGGTCAGCGTTATGGTCTTGGGCTTAGTTTCCAAAAAGACTATGATACTTTCGAGGATATGTGGAAGAGCTTCGGACGGACATTCTCGAAAAGCAGACCTCGCTAGCAATCTTGTGAACTTCTTCAATCTCATCAAATTGACCCAGTCCGATTTCCTCCGCCGCGCCAATACACCCTTGAAAATGCGTTTGTTTCTGCTCTGGAAACTTCCCGCAGCCTGGTTTATGGGCGTTCGAGTCCGCTCCTGCAATTTGGAAAAATGTATAGTTGAATTGCCTTACGGCTGGCGATCTCAAAACCCCTTTCGTTCTACTTACTTTGCCGCCCAATGTGCTGCAGGAGAACTTTCTACCGGGCTTTTGGCAATGGCCCATCTGCAAGAAAAGCCTCCTGTTTCAATGTTAGTCTTACATATTGAGGCTGATTTCGTCAAAAAAGTGGCAGAAACCCTTACACTTACCTGCTCTGATGGTGCCCTATTTCAGGCTATCATCCAAAAAGCAATTGAAACCGGCGAGGCCCAAGTTTTTCAGGCTGAATCCATTGCTACCTTGCCCGATGGCCGCGAAGCAGCGCGCGTAAGAATTACATGGTCCTTTAAATCCAAGTGACTAGTGGCAGGGGCGCCCAGGTATCTCAGCACGCAGCACTTATCACGCACCACTAAAAAATGGCTTCCCTCTTCGGTCACATAGCGGCATCTACTGCAATTGGTTACGCTTTTTTTCCCAAACAAGTGCGCCCAATTACCCTGATAGTGGCAGGATTTTGTTCTTTTGCCCCTGATCTAGATGTGCTGTCTTTCCAGTTTGGTATTCCATATTCCAGTCAGTGGGGGCATCGGGGTTGGACGCATTCGCTGCTGTTTGCGTTGGTAGCGGGCGGGTTAACAGGCTTGATATTTAATAGTCTGACCACTTCAAGTCATCGAGCCACTTTGAAGCGCCTGACCGCATGGCTTATCCTCAGCATGGCCTCCCACCCCTTGTTAGATATGTTGACCGATGGCGGCCGTGGTTGTGCACTTTGGTGGCCTTTCAGTCTGGAGCGGATCTTCTTTCCATGGCGACCTATTCAAGTGTCGCCAATGTCTGTGAGCGATTTTATTAGTCCTTGGGGACTTGAAGTGTTGGCTAGCGAGGTGATTTGGATTGGACTTCCTTGTGTGGGGCTGGTTTGGCTGGCGAAGCTTGTAAAAACAAAGGGGAGTGAGGCATGATATATTTTGAAAGATTAGCAGGAGCCTTTATTTTCTAAATAATTTGACAAACTCCACAATTAAACGAACCTCTTCCGCGGTTAGTTTTTTACTAAAGGAAGGCATCAGGCCTTTCCCTTCTTGGATCAGAAGCACCATTGAAGCATCGTCCAGCTTACTTTGACTTAATTTGCTGGCATGAAACAAGCCCTTGTCCCCATTTTTTCCATGACAGCGGTTGCATTTTGATTTATATAGTTTTTGGGCATCGGGCTTTTGAGGCGTTTGTGCTACTGAAACTGTGGCCAATGAAACCAGCAAAATGATTAGATAATTTTTCATCGTTTTAATTAGCTTAGACTTTAGACATTTTACTTGAATTCAGCGTCAGGACAATCTTCCCAAACTGCTCCCCTGACGCCATTTTTTCAAAAGCCTTTGCACCTTCCGACATTGGGAAAATGGAATCCACTACAGGCACAATTTCGTGCTTTTGCACAAAAGCCAACATTGCACGGAATTCTCTAGGGCTGCCCATAGTACTTCCCAATAAGCTGATTTGTTTCCAGAAAAGCGGCTGCAAACTAAGTCCGTTAACCTTCCCCAGTGTTCCTCCATAGAACCCTATGCGTGCACCAGGATTGCACAGAGATGGAAACAGTGCAAATCCATCGCCGCCGGCCGAATCAATGATGACATCAAATCCGCCAGCAGCTTGTTTGAGTTGCTTCTCCCACCCAGCTTCGTGATAGTTTGCACCGCCTTTAGCACCGATTTTTGTGGCACGTTCAATTTTTTCAACCGAACCAGAGGTGACAAAAACTTCAGCTTCGGCGGCTATGGCAAATTGTAACGCTGTTAGCGCCACCCCGCCGCCAATGCCCGTAATCAACACTTTTTCGCCTTTTTTTAACTTACATTGGCTGAAAAGTGCGCGCCATGCAGTTAGTCCAGCTAATGGGATGGCAGCGGCTTGTTCCCAGCCCAGGTGTTCAGGCATCGGAAAAACATTCGCTTTGGGAATGGAGATTTGTTCCGCAAAAGTGCCGTTTTCGGGCATTCCCAATACTCGAAAGTTTTTGCTTTGAAAATTAGGATTGCTACCCCAGGCTAGAGCAGGGTAGAGCACTACTCGTTTCTCTTGCCATTCACCTGCACCATCGGAGCCGAGAAT
Source organism: Chitinophagales bacterium (assembly GCA_038327555.1). Taxonomy (GTDB): domain Bacteria; phylum Bacteroidota; class Bacteroidia; order Chitinophagales; family Saprospiraceae; genus M3007. The sequence goes on along the minus strand of JBBQLD010000446.1, from coordinate 752 downwards.
ACAGGGCGTTCGAATCCCAGCGTACTGCCCTTGGGTGATGAACAGGTCGCGGTGGTTCAGCGCGGCAGTATGGATACCTACGACAACTTCTCCTTTAGAAGGCTTCGGATTCGGCAATTCCGCCCATTCGGGGGGGGCTTGCAACTTGTTGATTATTAGTGCTTTCAAGCGTAAAATTGCTGTAAGTGTTGGGTAATTTTGAAATTCTAGAACAGGAATAATTGGGTGTAAAGTTTGAAAGAAATTTGGCAAGTCCTAAATTGTTTTTAATAAAATTCGTTTAGATTTGCACTTTCTATATCATGCGCATTCGAATAGGCATCATCATGGCTTACTTACTGCTGGGTTGCATCCTCCTGGAGGACGCCTTGCCGTACTTTGCCCATTCCATTATGATGGAAATATGCGAATCCAATACTGAAAACGGGGAAAAAGACACCAAAAAAGGGAAAGAAATTGAAGATGAGTTGAGCCAGGTAAAAGATAGGTTTACTGTTGAAAATGGCTCACCTTTTTCTTTTCTACTCCATCCGGGCAGCATTCTTGCTGATTCCGACGAAATCCCCGATAGTGCCCACCAATCTATTTTCTCTCCTCCTCCGGATTGGGACTAATTTACTTCCTTGCTTTTTGATGCCTTGTTTTTTAGCCTAACACTGTTCGATATAGACGAGCAGGTGTTTTCGTTATTATTTCATCCTTTACCTTCTTCTTCTTCTTCATGCAAAAGAACAGCTTCTGGGCAGATCTAA
>JBBQLD010000445.1:0-3566 GCA_038327555.1 Chitinophagales bacterium | reverse complement strand
GATTTTTTTAATTCGCGCCTTCGAATTGGCGACACCCATTGGGCCGGCAATGTCGAAATGCACCTTAGCAGTTCTGAATGGCTTTCTCATGGGCATTCTAGTGATCCAGCTTATGATAATGTAGTATTGCATGTAGTGCTGGAGGAAGATCAGCCCATTCTTCGATCCAACGGGGAGCGAATTCCTTGTTTGGAACTTAAGGGGAGAATTCCTGCCAAATTGCTCGAAAACTACGAACGCCTCGAACAGGAACAGGCTTGGATTCCATGTGAACATTTTTTTCAAACCGTACCTGAAATCGTTCGACTCAATTGGCTTGACCGTTTGTTGGTGGAGCGACTAGAACTGAAAACGAATGCCATTGCCGCCGCTTTAGATGCAACAAATAACCACTGGGAAGAAGCCTTTTACCGCATGATTGCCCGAAATTTTGGCCTAAAAGTCAATGTAGAACCCTTTGATGCGTTGGCGCGTTCCTTGCCACTCCTGACCCTGGCAAAACATAAATCCAGCCTCCTGCAGGTGGAAGCTTTGATCTTTGGCCAGGCCGGTTTTCTGGATGAAATTCAGGTAGATGACTGGCCAAAAGAGCTTGCTCGTGAATATCAGCATTTAGCACACCTGTATAATTTGAGCCCCGTACCCGTGAGCCAATGGAAATTTTTGCGCCTGCGTCCGGCTAATTTCCCAACGGTTCGCCTGGCCCAATTTGCAGCGCTGATTCATCAATCAGTACATTTGTTTTCCAAAATACTGGAAGCCAGAAACTTGCGCGAACTTGAAAACCTGTTTCAGGTTCAGCCAAGCCCATACTGGAAGAATCATTTTCAATTTCATAAGCCCTCAATTCATCGAGAAAAACCGTTGGGCCGCGACTTTATTCACCTTTTGGTGATCAATACCATCGTGCCCTTTCTTTTTCACTACGGAAAATCCAAGGATCTGGAGGAACCTCAGAAGCGCGCGCTCGCCCTCCTTGAAGAACTCCCGCCCGAATCCAACGTGATCCTGGAAGGTTGGACAGCACTTCGAGTGAATGCCCGAAATGCTTTTCAAACTCAAGCCTTAATTCATTTGAAAACTAGATATTGCGACCAGAAAAGGTGTCTGGAGTGCGCCATCGGAACTTCAATTTTGAAGTAATATCGGCAATGCTGATGTGGATGCCACAGGTTGGAGTCTTGATTGGAATCCGAACAGCCAATTGTGATTAAGATACAGAAAAGGGCTGCCTCGTGGATCGAAGCAGCCCTTTTTATCTAAACAAAGCCCTGCCACTAGGGCTTAGTTTTTGGTAATCTTGTAAGTGTATACCGCGACACCCAAATTAAGTTCAATGGTGTAATTGCCCGCTTCTACCACTGCAATGTTATCTCCACCATATTCCATTTTTTTATTCGCACCAGTATCCCCGAGATTAATATCCCAGGCATCATTAGCGCGGAATTTGATATCCCCAGGCACTAAATCAACTGTAATCGTCCATTTATTCGCTACTGGATCATAAATCAGATTTTGATCGCTGTCCCAGCCATTAGGCGTAGCCGAACCAATGAGGCCCCAGTCAGTCTTAGTATAGGTGTGGGTTAATGCATTCAAGTCTACATTCAGTTTGTAAACACCTGCTTCAACCAGCGGAATGTCGGTACCGTTTGGATCCAACGTTCCATCAGCGTTGGTGTCACCCCAGTTGGCATCCCAGCCTAAGCCTTTGGTGAATTTGTACTTTGCGTCCGCAATTGAATAATAAATGTACCCCTCATATTTATCATCACTTCTTGCAGAGAAGATAACGGTGTTGTTGTTGGTCGGATCCCAGGCGTTTGGCGTTTGGTAGCTACCAGGGACTTGAAGCTGAGGATAGTTAATTGCAACTGTATAAGGCCGGACTTGCAAAGTCACTGTAGGAGAGATCAACACAGGAAGTGTTGCATCGCTGCCTAGTTTTGCCACTACGCGGAACTCAACGTTTGAGAATTCAGCATCAGGCAAATCCTTGGTTAACATGATGGTATTGATTTTCTCATTGGTAATGTTAGCCAAAGAGAGCGCATTCAAAGAACCAACCGTAACCGCATTGGCGAAGTTGTTGCCAGCTTTGTCCAGCTCCAAGGTGTAATTTATACCAGCTTTAAAGCCAAAATCAGCGGCTGTCCACTCAAATACCTTAAAAATTTGAGCAGCTGTGCTGTCTGCAAGTACAAAGGAAGTGCCCGTAGCAGGGCTGGTAATTAGCGGGGCAGCACCTGGATTCAGAATAGGCTCTTTGTCTTTTTCGGTGCAGGCAGCTATGAATAGTGCTGCAAAAAGTGCGAGAGTGAGTATTTTTTTCATTGTTATTTTTTTTGGGACTTTAGAAGCAGGAAACTTGGACTTTAGACTTGCTGTAAGCAAAAATCTAAGGTCCAAGATCGAGGGATCCAAAGTCCAATGATTTAATTAATAGCCATCATTTTGCAGCAAGTTCGGATTTGCACCTCTGTCAGCTGCAGGAATGGGGTAAACATTGAGGTGTTTGGAGGTTGAAATACCATCTGGTGCTCCACCTTTCCAAGGCCACAAGTAGGTAGACTCACTAAATTTCCCAAAACGTACCAGGTCGGTACGACGGTGGCCTTCCCAGTAAAATTCACGGGCACGTTCGTCCAGGATAAAGTCAAGCGTTAAATCAGCAACTGCAAGATTGCCCGAAGTACCCGAATAAGCACGCTCTCGGATTGCATTGACATAACCCAGTGCAGTGGTCAAATCGCCGCTTCCACCACGCAAAACAGCTTCAGCATACATCAGGTAAGCATCTTCGACGCGGAACAATGGAAAATCAGTATCTACATAAACGAGGTTAGAGCCAGGGCTGCCATCCGAGTTCACGTTTTTGAATTTAGACACTGCATAGCCATTTGTAAATTGAGCAATGTCGGTAATCTCCAGAGATTGCCCATCGGTGTAAAACATTGCACGGCTGTCAAAAGAAGGACGATCAATGGAATAGGTATAGTCTGGTTTATCCAGAAATAGCTTGATTGTATAGGTGCCAGAACTTGGGATCGCAATATTTGCACCGCCTGGCTCAAGCAATGCATTCGCGCCATCATCGCCATAGTTCAGCCCCCAATCATCATTAGAGCGGAACTTGATTTCGCCCGCTACCAAATTGACAATAATGCTCCATGCGCCCTCAATCGGATCGTAAGTCATGTTTTGGTCTGAGTTCCAGCCATCTGGTGTTGCCGAACCGATAACTCCCCATTCCGTTTTGACCAGGGTATAAATAAGGGTGGTGAGGTTCACATTGAATTTGTAGAACCCTTCTTCAGCAACAGAAAGATTAGTACCATTTGGCTCGAGTGTGCCATCTGCACCATTATCACCCAGGTTGTTGCTCCAATCGGGTCCAAGTGTGATTTTGAACTCCTTTTGATCCGCCGGGAAATAAATATACCCCTCATAAGTGTTATCATTTGCTGCCGAAGCAAGTTGAGCAGCAGAAGCCGGCGTCCAACTCTGATAACCACCCGGCACGTAAATAACTGGATAAGTGGTATTGCCTGGGTTTGGTGCCACGA
>JBBQLD010000444.1:0-3568 GCA_038327555.1 Chitinophagales bacterium | reverse complement strand
TGCTTTTGTAGTCTTTTCGCTGCCCAGCCCGGCCTTTAGTATACACGAGTAGTTTGCCATCCGGAAAAATTTGACTGAGTATTTCGGTGGCTTCTTCGAGGTAACCGCCTGGGTTGCCACGCAGGTCGAGCACCATACTTTTCATCCCTTTTTCTTCCACAAGCGGGGTAAGGCTCTTCATGAACTCCTGATACGTATTGCTATTAAAATGCGCGACCCTGATATATCCTGTTCGCTCGTCGAGCATATAGGCAGCGTCCACACTTTTTACCGGAATCACATCGCGCTGAACCTCAAAGTAGCGTTGGGCAGTTTCTCTGCCACGCAGTACGCCGACTTTAACTTTAGAACCTTTTGGGCCGCGTAGCTTGTTGTAAATCTTGCCATTTTCGATTTTCACCCCAGCAATAATAGTATCATTGATGCTTACGATTTTGTCGCCCGCAAGAATGCCAGCCATTTCAGAAGGCCCACCGGAAAGTGGGGCAACAACTTGAATCGTATCGTCAAGAATGATAAACTCAATACCTACCCCTTCGAATTCTCCGTTCATATCGTCTTCTACTGCTTTTAACTCATCCGGGCTAATGTAGACGGAGTGCGGATCAAGCCCTTCAAGCAAGTGCTCAATGGCTTTTGCCCGGAGATTTTCGGTGTCTACAGAGTCCACATATTTGGCTTCGACGTAGCGGAGTATTTCATCGAGTGTGCCAGATTTGTCTGTGTTGCTTGACTCCAGACTAAAATTGCGGTCATAGTGTGGGAGTTTTTGGCCAATAAACATCCCGACAGCAAGTGTGGCAGCAAGGAGTAATGGAAGTCGGGTCTGAAGTTTGGGGCGTTGTTCGTTGTCCGTCATATTGTAATTTGTCATTTTTACCCAATAAAGCCGTTTTGCTTTTGGGTCTACTACTTACATTTTGAGATTATCCTGCCGATTTTACAATAATTACCTATTTTTGTTCAAATTTTCACATTAATCTCTTGTTTTATTCGCCGCCATGCAAAACACTGAACTCTCCCGCCTCGACCAATTGGACTATCAAATTCTGGCCAAACTTGTTGAAGACGGAAAAATGCCGTACACCGATATTGCCAAACAACTCTTTGTTTCGAGTGGAACGATCCACGTTCGAATGAAGAAAATGGAAGAGCTTGGCATCGTGAAAGGCTCCAGTCTGACGCTTGATTACCACAAACTTGGTTATGATATCACCGCTTTTCTCGGTATTTATTTGGATAAAAGCTCGCTTTACGATGAAGTAACCGAACATCTTCAAAACATTCGAGAAGTCGTAACCGCTAATTATACCACCGGGTCATATAGTATCCTTTGCAAAATTGTGTGCAAAGATACAAATCACTTGCGCCTCGTGCTCCAAGATAAAATTCAGAAAATACCTGGCATACAGCGCACGGAGACTTTCATTTCACTGGAGGAGCGCATCAATCGCCCAATGAATTTTTTGGAGGAATAAAGGTTGGTTTTTAGGCTCCCATTGGCTTTATTGAGTTGCAATCGTTTTCACACGCAAGGTATTTTCACAAAAACTTAATTTTGTCAAGCCAAAAAAAAAAGATTTATTATTTTTGGCGGCTGAAAATTTTCGTCAAACTCAGTCAGCGTTTTCTGTGTTGACTGTGTCTTCAATACTTAAACTACTTTGTTTTTTCCAAACACTCAAAATTTATGACAGAACGCCACACTTTTTTTCGTTTAATCCTTCCTTTTGCGCTTTTTGTCGTCCCTTACCTTTTATATGCCAATGGCGAACCAGTTAATGGCAATCCTTTAAATGGCGGACCGGACAATCCTGAGGCCATCGACTCCAAATTGGGGCACTGTAACCCAATCGTACTTCCTGTAATCAACTGCGTAACCCATACTATCGAGTTGTCAGCTTTTGTCAACTGGGCTTTTACCGGGGTTTTAGAGCCGTTTGTAGCGAATTGGAATACGGGCCAAGTGGCACACAAGATAACTGTAGTACCGCCTGGTGCTTGGAGCTGGGATCCTTCTGTTACAACATGTGAGCAAAGCCACTGGGCAAATGAATACAATCAACCCGGTACTTTCTTTTTAGGTAATATTGACATTACCAGCACGGGTGCCATTTGCTCTGGCGGTTCTGTGCTGTTGAATGTGGATGTGGATAACTATCCCTTTACTACTTACTTATGGTCACCCGAAAATCCAACTGGTGCACTATCTCCTTTTGAGGCTTTTGAGCCAGGCGTTTACTCCCTTGAATTGAGGGATGAATTGAACTGCCCATTTATGGAACAAATTAATCTTCCACTGAGCCCCCCACTTAATCCCTCTGCCTCTGGCCCACCGTTTATGTGCCCCGAAGGGGATACCGCAAACATACAGGTAAATCAGGTTTGGACCAGCTATGCCTGGAGTACTGGTGACACCAGCAAAATTATACAGATCTTAGAACCTGGCGGGTATAACGTTACCGTTACCAATCAATTTGGCTGTACTGGTGAAACCACCGTTGGAATTCAATCCGGAGCAGTGAACGCTGTTCCGATCAGCATGACTGCTCAAAAAATTTGTGTCGGTGACCGAGATACCCTGCGGGTAGTTGGCGGGTTTGTTTCTTACCTGTGGTCTAACGGGGTATCCAATATCACCAACATTGTGACCCAACCCGGCACCTACGCCGTTACGGTTACCAATGCCTACGGCTGTACCAGCAAGGATAGTGTCACGGTGGGGCTAAAACCAACCCCCACACTCAGTATTTCAACCACCCCCATGTGTCCGGGTGGAACCTCCACCCTCACGGTTTCCGGAAGCACTTTTCCTTTGACCCAATACCTGTGGTCGGGAGGACAAACCACCAATCCAATAACTGTTTCTGCTGCGGGGACATACTCCGTCACAGTCAGTGGCCCCAGCTTTTGCCCGGCTACGGCGAGTGTGACGGTCGTGGAATTACCCCCTCCCACAACACTCATTGCCCCGCCGGCTCAGTTGAACTGTGTCCTTCAACAAACCAATCTCAATGCGATGGGCTCTTCTTCGGGGGTGCCCTTCACCTTTGTCTGGACGACCGTTGGTGGCAATTTTGTCTCCGGACAAACAACTCTAAACCCTCTGGTAGATACCGCAGGTACTTATACTCTGCTTATTACCAACAGCCTGACGGGCTGTACCTCCTCCGCTACGGTTCCGGTGACGATCAATACGCAGGATCCTCCTGCGCCTGCAGGTAGTCCGGCGACGCTCAATTGTACGGTGCTTAACTTGAACATTGGCCCTGTGCCTGCACCAACAGATTCCACACTTTTACCTGTTTGGGTAGCAGGGCCTGGCGGGAATATCGTTTCCGGACTCAATACCTGGAATCCCAACATCAATCAACCTGGAACCTACATCCTGACGGTCACCAATCCAGCCAACGGTTGTACCGCCACTGGCTCGGTCGTGATCCCTCAAAATACAGCCCTCCCAACGGCTGCCATCGCTCCACCCAGCCAGCTCACCTGCACCATGAACTCCGTTGCCCTCAACGGCTCCGGCAGCAGCAGCGGTCCGAATTTTACCTATTTGTGGACG
>JBBQLD010000443.1:0-3579 GCA_038327555.1 Chitinophagales bacterium | reverse complement strand
AATTGATGCTTTTGGGAGGCTATTTCACCTGAAAAATTTTCAACAAACACGTTTTTATGTCCTTTGCATGTGAGACAACTTGCCGCACTTTTGTACTGTCAATAAGAACAAGCGGTAGCAATAACGAAAGAAGCGGTAGAGATAGCAGCAATTATTGACCACTCGATCTGAAACTTTTCATGAGATTATATACGGGAAATCCGAACGCGGCGCAAACGAGCGCCGCGTTTTTTTTGTGCCTGTTCGAAGGCCACTGCTATGCGGCTTTGCGCTGAAGCTTTTTGATACCAACGTTTTCTTGAGCAACATGAAGTGGTGGCGTTCCTTAATACTACTTTGTCACTATAAACTTGAATTGTCATGTCTACGCTTCGCTGCGACATGACAATTCGCGGGCAAAAAATTTGATGAATTTCAAAAGTGACAAAGTAGAATTAACCAGGATTTGACAAGGTCGAACTTTCAGCCGTACAGTTTTTTATTTTGAAAATTTGCGCGTTCAAATTGCTTGTCATTCTGAACGTAATGAAGAATCTGAGGCCGAAGACAGAAGCCTTTTCTTCTAAATTTTAGGCCTTCGGCCTCAGATTCTTCACTACGTTCAGAATGACAAGCCGCAAAAAAGAAGTGCATGGCTGGAAAAAGGTCGAAAGAAGGCTTAGGAACGCGACAACAATAACGTAGTCATTTGATGCCACCCTTTGTTCCATCACACGGCCTGTAATCGGTAACGAAGAATGCACAGAAAATGGCAACAAAGAATGCACAAAAATGGCTAACCTAAAATGATTACGTTATTGTTGTCGCGTTCCTTATAAGGGTTTTAAAAAAAATATTTTTTTTATTTTACCCATAAAAAATCAACAAAAATGCATTTACAGGGATTGTTAAAAGCTCATTTTCAAGCAAAAAAAGAATTTTTTCGCTAAAACGCCCACTATTTCCCCCATTTTTTTCGTCCTTAAAATTTCAACAAACTTGAAATTATGTCTTTTGCATGCGGGGAATCCTGCCGCACTTTTGTACTGTCAATAAGAACAAACGGTAGGGGCAACGAAAAAAGCGGCAGGAATTATTGACCACTCGATCTGAAACTTTTCATGAGATTATATACGGGAAATCCGAACGCGGCGCAAACGAGCGCCGCGTTTTTTTTTGTTGTAACGCGAAATTTATTTCGCGCCACACTATTGGCGAAATTTATTTCGCGCCGCACACTGGTGGCGAAATAAATTTCGCGCTACACACTGGCCTCGAAATAAATTTCGCGTTACAGCTGCGGCGAAATAAATTTCGCGCCACATACTGGCTGCGAAATAAATTTCGCGTTACAGCTGCGGCGAAATAAATTTCGCGTTACCGCATCAATTCCTCAATCACTTTCCCGGTCGTACCATTCGGCTCCATGATGCGCAACATGGCTGCTAGTGTCGGTGCTATATCCGTGATACTCACAGGTTTGTGGGTTTCGCCGGGCTGCACTTGCCAGCCATACCAAAGTAATGGCACGTGAGTATCGTATGGATAAGGCGAGCCGTGAGTGGTGCCACCGGTGCCAAAATATTTGTCGTCTGCATGCCAGGCTGGGTCAAGCAGGTAAATAATGTCGCCAGAACGGCGTGGGTGAATGCCTCTGCGCAACTCGCTGATAAATGGGTATTCAGCAGGCAACAATTCCAGCTCCTGGCGGGTGAGCACGTCATAAATCCCGGGCATACCGCGTATTTGATCGCCGATTACGGCTGCCACATCCTCTGGCTTCAAGTCAAAATCGGCCAAGGCATCCCAATTGAGCCAAATCTGCTGGTTTTCAATGGCCTGGATGAAATTCCCACTAACACCGAAGGAGGCCGCCAAGGATTTCTCCAACTTAGCTTCTAATTCACCTTCTGCAAAAACACCTGCCGGAATACGCAATTTATTCAAATGCGCGGGGGTCTCGCCCCCCCCATGGTCTGCTGTTAGGAAAAGCAGCACGTTGTTTTTGCCAAATTTTTTGTCCAAAAAGTCAATCAAACGTGTCAATTCGCGATCCATTCTAACGTACATATCCTCAGTTTCCTCCGCATGAATTCCAAATTGATGGGCGCAATAGTCCGTTGCTGAATAACTTAGGCACAAAAAATCTGGCCACTCGTCAGCGCCCAATTCCATCCCTTCAATGGTTTTCATGGCAAAGTTGGTGACTAGAGTGTTGCCATAAGGCGTGAAGCGCAATACACCATAGTTGCCTTTTGCGCGTGCTGAAGCAAAATCATGCGGGAATCCCATTCGGAGGCTTCCATAGCTACCTACAAAATCCCAATCGGCAAAACTTTCGGTAGGCTTATGGCCCAATTCCCAGGTTTTGTTTAGAAATGTATCGGGCCAACGGCGCGCGTTGTAATCGCGTACCCATTGCGGAAGTCCCAGAGAATCAGGATAATATGTGGAGGTGATCCAGTTGCCTGAACCATCGTCAAACCAATAGCAGGCGTTTGGAATGTGCCCTGCTGGAAGTATGCCACCGCGATCTTTGAGGCACACAGCAGCCACTTTTGAGCGGAAGTTATTGCTTAGGCGAAGCTCGTCGGTAATGGTACTGGAAAGCAGGGCGACGGGCGATTGCTGGCCAACTTCGGGCGCAGTTTTGGCGGTTCCACCAACTACCTTAAAACGTTTGTCGGCCGTGCAGTAACGCTTGGTACGGAGTGTTGGATCCCACCAATCATTGCCGATGATGCCGTTTATCGAGGGGGTGGTGCCAGTGTAAATAGCTGCATGGCCGGGCCCTGTATAAGTTGGGACGTAGTTAAAATGGGTGTTTTCACAAGAAAACCCGCCTTCAAGCAAGCGATTAAATCCGCCAGGGCCGTAGTGTCTTTGGTAACGGTAGAGGTAATCGTATCGCATTTGATCTATTACGATACCAACCACAATCTTAGGCTTTGGTAGGGTCGTTTTTTGAGCATGGGCCGTGCTTGTGGCGAATAGGAGGAGAAGCGTAAACGAATGGAAAAATCTCATAGCGTAGGTTTTGTGTACGCCAGCTTGGCATGAACGGGAAAGTCAGGCAGCCGGCAAATTCAGTGCAAAGTTGAAAAAAAACCAAATGCCTCGTCCCGCTAATACCCGGACAACACATTTTAGCGGTATTTGGCGACCTACTACGAGGCTTCTCTGGCTCACTAAAACATAAAGATTTTGTTAAAATCCGGCGTTTTACTAACCACACAAAGGAAATCCCCGTGAATGAATTCAACGTTAACCAAACACATTCTTTCTATGAAAAATCGAAATTTGCTCACGCTACTGGTATTAAGGAACGCGGTTGGAATAAAGGTACAATTTTGGGGTGTCGATTTTGTCTCTGTCAAGACGCGAGGAGGGCGTTTAGTGGGTCTAAAAAATCGACGAGCAACGAAGAGAGGGAAAAAATAAGGCTGCAAAAATTGTACATTTATTCCAACCGCGTTCCTAAGGAACGGGCAAATAATAACTTGCTACTTTCATCTGATTCCTTTCCGGCCATACCGCCCATCTTTTTGATAAAAGAGCCCCGCTATTCGCACAAAAAGATAGTTGTTTGAGCAAAAAGTA
>JBBQLD010000442.1:0-3587 GCA_038327555.1 Chitinophagales bacterium | reverse complement strand
CATCGGCGATCCGTCTGTAGAAGGGGTACGAATGGGTGCTTTAATCAATCGCCAACAAGTAGCTCGGGTACGCGAACATTTGGATATTTTGCTGGGAGAAACGAGCATTGCATTTGGGGATCTGGAAAAATTTGAAACCCTTGGTGCTTCCCGCGAAAAAGGCGCGTTTCTGCCGCCAGTTTTGCTCTTAAACGATAGCCCGTTTTCCAAGATCCTTAGCCACGAAACAGAGTGTTTTGGTCCAATTTCGACCCTGATGCCCTATTCATCACTGGACAAAGCGATTGAATTGGCTAACATGGGCAAAGGCTCGCTGGTGAGTACCATCTGCACAAACGACCCAAAAATCATGCGGGAATACTTGATCGAAGCTGCTGCTTTCCACGGGCGGATCCATATCCTGAACCGGAGTTCAGCCAAAGAAAGTACCGGACATGGTTCGCCATTGGCAACGCTGGTGCATGGCGGCCCCGGACGTGCAGGCGGCGGTGAAGAAATGGGCGGAATGCGTGGCGTGTTGCACTACATGCAGCGCACAGCCATTCAGGGCCACCCGACCGATATCACCGCAGTGACGAATCAATTTCAGCCTGGCGCGAAACAAACGGAAACCCCAGTTCATCCGTTCAAAAAACATTTTGAGGATATTTTCATTGGGGAAACACTCATGACTGCCAAGCACACGGTTTCAGAGGCCGACATCCACAATTTTGCCAACGTGAGTGGCGATAATTTTTATGCGCACATGGACGCAACTTCGCTTGAAGGCACCCCTTTCACGGGTCGTGTGGCACACGGGTATTTTGTACTTTCAAAAGCCGCCGGACTGTTTGTCGACGCCAAAAAAGGGCCCGTCTTGCTGAATTATGGTTTAGATGAATGCCGGTTTATCAAACCTGTCTATCCAGGGATGACGATTGGGGTAAAACTGACGGTGAAAGAAAAAAGCGAACAGGAGACCGACCCGGAAAAGGAAGGGGTTGCTGCCATCCCGCGTGGCATCGTCAAGTGGCTGGTGGATGTATATGATGAAACAGGAGAGACTGTGGCGATTGCTACAATTTTGACCATGGTGGCGAAGCATAAGGTTTGATTTCTAAAAAAAGTTTCGTAACTTCGTAAAGGCAGAAGGATACTGGGCTGAAGTACTGCTTAGCTTGTTGTCTTTTGAGCGCCCATGCCCAGGTGTCATCCTGAGCGCAGCGAAGGATCTGTTGTCGGATAGAGGCAAAATGCTTGCTCAGATCCTTCGCTATGCTCAGGATGACACCTGGGCCTGGCATTTCAGCAAATTTAAAAGAAGGTTTATTAAAAGAGGTATTGCGTTCCTTTCCCAGACCAGCCATCCATTTTCTCAAACCTTAAAACTTTTTTTAAAAAAATCACTAAAAAAGTTTTGATAAAAAACATTTTGTTTATTTTTGTGCCGCAATACATCTGAACAAGACGCTTATTTCATAAAAATAAAAAGTCAAATCTTTGAAAATCAAACAAAAAACCGCCCCAGATTCACCAAATCCTACCATCCATAAACTAAGCAACAGCATGGCAGACGACAAAACAGAACGCCTTAAAACCCTTCAATCCACGATTGATCGCCTCGACAAAACTTACGGACGAGGCACCATCATGCGCCTGGGCGACAAACAAGCGGTTGAAGTAGAATCCATCTCCACCGGCTCGCTTGGCCTTGACATCGCGCTCGGTTGCAACGGCCTGCCAAAAGGTCGAATCATCGAAATTTACGGCCCGGAATCTTCTGGTAAAACCACTTTGGCCATCCATGCCATAGCGGAATGTCAGAAAAAAGGCGGCATTGCAGCCATCATAGACGCCGAACACGCGTTCGACCGCTTTTATGCCGAAGCCTTGGGCGTTGACGTAAACAATCTCCTTTTCAGTCAGCCAGACAACGGCGAACAAGCCCTTGAAATCGCGGAAAACCTCATACGCTCTGGCGCGGTGGATATTCTGGTGATTGACTCTGTAGCAGCCCTCGTGCCACGCGCTGAAATAGAAGGCGAAATGGGCGACTCCAAGATGGGTCTTCAAGCCCGTCTCATGAGTCAGGCCATGCGTAAGCTTACGGGCAACATCGGGCGCACCGGCTGCTGCTGTATCTTTATCAACCAATTGCGCGAAAAAATCGGTGTAATGTTCGGCAACCCCGAAACCACCACGGGCGGCAACGCTTTGAAATTTTATGCCTCCGTGCGCCTCGACATTCGCAAGAGCGGCTCGGCTTTGAAGGATAAAGACGGCAATGTGATCGGCAATCAAGTGAAAGTAAAAGTGGCCAAAAACAAACTCGCTCCACCTTTTCGAGTGGCACAGTTTGATATCATTTTTGGACAAGGGATATCTAAAGTAGGCGAGATCATCGACCTTGGTTCTGAATACGATATCATCCAAAAAAGCGGTGCATGGTACGCCTACAATGGCGCTAAAATCGCCCAGGGCCGCGATGCCGCCAAGCAATTCCTACTCGACAACCCGGAACAGGCAGACGAAATAGAAGTGAAGATCAAAGAGAGAATAGCTGCCGGCATTGTAGCAGCCAAACCAGCTGCCGCATCCAAATTTGCGGATGACGACGATGACAGCGAAGATTAAACTTGACTAAAAGACTGTTGAAATACAACGGGCGACCCTCTTGGAGAAGGTCGCCCGTTTTTTTTGTACTGGATGTTTTTAAAACTCCTGATTAGTTCTACTTTGTCAGTTCAAATCAATTCATCTTCAACGGCTTGCCCAAATAAAAATCAAGAATCTTCAACTTGAAAACATAATCATATTTCGCCACCGTAAGATCAGTCTCCGCGATATCACGGTTGTTACGAGCCGTAGTAAGATCAAGCGTATTGATCGTTCCAAGCGTGTGGCGTTTTACCGTGTTTTGATTGGCGATATCCGTAGCATCAAAAGTCTTCTGTGCAGCATCCAGGGTCAGGCGGGCTGCGCGGGCATTGGCGATAGCCGTTTGGATATCGTTCTTAAGCGTTTGCTGGGTCTGAATTTGCTGCATCTGCGCTGTGAGAACCCCCAGTCGTGCACGTTCCACGCCCAAACGAGTACGGCCATTCTGGTAAATCGGGATTTGGATACTTGCGCCGATGCCTTGACCAAAGTTTTGGTCAATTTGATCAAAGTATCTGATCTCTGGAAAGGTGATGGAGGAGGGGTTATATTGCCGAACTTCAAGGTCAACTCCATTCACATTCAACACGGTAGGAGGCCCTAATACATCGTTGCCTACGATTGGATTTTGAAAGTCCCGCAGTTGCGAAGAATAGCTGCTGCTCAAGTTTGCGAAAGCCGAAATGGTTGGATAATACCCAGATTTGGCAATGGCAATACCTTCTTGGGCACTTTTCACCCTGAAATCCGCTGAACGTATAATAGGCTGCGTGCCCACCGCCGTTTGATAAACCGGAGAAAGCGAATACCCGTCCGGATTGGCATCGGCAGGAATCGGTATTTCCGGGCGATCTATTTGAAGATCAAAATCAGGTTCGAGTTGAAGCAATTGCTTAAGTGTCAAGTAGGAGAGTTCGACACTGTTTCGGGCCTGTACCGCAGCTTGCTCT
>JBBQLD010000441.1:0-3589 GCA_038327555.1 Chitinophagales bacterium | reverse complement strand
TATTTATTCAAAACGAAAACTGGATGTCCGGGAGGTGGAAGCGAAAGAAACCGAAATGCCACTCACCGCCATTGAAATCCTTTCGCCCTCGCAAACCATTGATTTCCTTCAATCAAAAGTTTGGAATATTTATTTCCCGGCGGGGGTCGGGTCGGCTTGGATCGTAGTGCCGCAAATGAAAAGCATTCAACTGCTTACCCGCGACGGCGAAGAAGTTTTTCATAAAACAATATTGAATGACCCAACCACAGGAATCAAAATCAATGTGGAAAAGGTATTTGAAGACTTGGTGTAGATTAAGGCATCACAATCATCAACCTCCGGGTATAAATACGCTTACTGGTATAAGGTCAATCGTGGTAGTGATATAAATCATAGGGAGGCTAGGGCGGGCACATGACCTTTGTGTTAGAAAGCAAAACGCAACCTAACATCATGAAAAAGATACTTGTCCCAATCGATTTTTCCCAATACTCAAACAATGCAATGTATGTGGCGGCTGATATCGCTCGCCAAAGCGGTGCAACTCTTGAATTGCTCCACGTGAACTTGGGTGCTGTGTATTCGGTTCCCTTTTCGGAGTACACCACGGGTGCTAATCTAATAGTAGAGGATGACAAATATGACGAATCGGCCAATAATCTCTTAGAGAAGCTGAAAATGGAGCTATTGGCGATGCCATCTTTTGCTGATTTGGATATTAAAACGCGCGTAGAAGAGGGTTATCTTCATACCAGTCTGCGGAATGTGGCTAAGGAGGAGGATATTGATTTGATCGTAATGGGTACTCGAGGCAGCTCCGGAATGGAAGAGTTTTTGGTCGGCTCCAACACGGAAAAAGTGATTCGTACGGCAGCTTGTCCGGTATTAGCTGTGCCAGAACACATCAAGCAATTCGCCTTAAAAATGGTTTTGTTGCCTTCCACGCTCAAAAGTGACCAGCATGGAGTGTTTCATTATCTGGCGCAATGGGAGAAAATATTTGATTTTCATGTAAAGGTGCTTTACCTCAATAATCCATCAGGGCTTCCAACGGACGGTTCTGCCGAAGCGCAAAAAAATCGCTTGGCTGAAACCGCCGGTCTGAAAAAAACCGACGTGATTGTAACCTCTGGAACGTTCTTTGAAGACAATGCTATTCTAGTTGCTGCAGATATCTGCAACGCTGATTTAATTGTAATGGCTACTCACCAACGACAAGGCTTGTCGCATCTCTTGTTCGGAAGTATAACGGAAGATACGGTGAATCACTCCCGCATTCCGGTGTTGGCGGTGCCGATTGGCTGGCGGGAAAAGTAGGTTTAATGGGCCATGGATTTTGGGTTTTTTACGCCGCTTAAGCTCACGGCATACAAGCCTTTGTATTCGTCCTGTCCAGTTTTTGGGTCAATAAATGGAATTGGAATCGCCCGTTCCTGGCTGACTAGCACCAGTTCAAAGCCAGCAAGTTTCATACCATCCACATAGTCGTGCAAATGGGAAATACCATTAAGGCAACCAGTGAAGGATAAAATCTGATGACGAATGTCGTCGGGAATATCTGCTTTGCAGACCAGATCACAGACGCAAAACCGCCCACCAGGCCGTAAAACGCGATACATTTCGCGAAAAACCTGTGCCCGGTCTGTGAGCAAACTGAATACGCCATTGCTGATGATCACATCCAATTCATTGTCGCCGAACGGAAGCTGTTCGATATCTGTGCAGTAGAAATGTACATTGGTAAATCCCTGTGATACAGCAATTTTTGCGGCTCTTTCCACCAATTCAGGCGTAATGTCCAGGCCCGTTACCTGTCCTTTTTCCCCAACGGCTTGCCGAGCGATAAAACTATCCACGCCGGCTGCGCATCCCAGATCAAGCACCTTTTCACCGGGCTGTACTTGTGCAATCAGGACTGGGAAGCCGCAACCCAGCCCTAAGTCAGCCTCATCCAAATAGCCGCCCATTTGCGGATATTGATCTGCAATGGGGTCAAAAATAGGTTTGCAAATATGCGCGCGCTGCCACGCCACCCCATTGGTTTCGGCTAATTGTACAATTTTCCCATATTCCACCTGAATAGTGGTTTTAAGGGCATTCAATCCGGTATTTGGCATAAAAAAAGCAGAATTTCGGATTTACACGGCAATGCCATAATCAGATTTCAGGATTTCAAATTTACCTTCCGGTCGGTATCCGATCAGCCATTCGGTCAGTCGGTCGCAAAAATGATCTAAGTGGGTAATTTGCTGTACACCGTGTTCAACAATCGGATCAAGGGTTGTGACCAAAAAAGTGCCTCCAAAGTGATCGGTTTGCCAGGTAACAATGTCGCCATCCACGTTTTTTTGAATAATAGAAGCATGATCCGGAATCCTGGTATACACCCCGTGGTAGTGCCAGAAAGCGTGACGCGGTTTCAGTCCCTGGTAGATCGGATGGCTGTAATCGGTTTCAGACACGGGTGAGTTATGCGGATCTTTCACCCACCAGAAATTATTCACCGGACGGTCTTCCCAGCGCGCATTCAGCCACTGCGCGGAACTATCGCCTTCAACAAATACCTTTTTGCCCTGTGCCAAAAAATGATACAACAGATCCCGGTGCTGGGCAATGGCCTCATGATTAGACTGAAATGGAATGACCAGAGCATCGACGCTGTCTAGTTGAGTGGCGTTGAGGTCATGAATGTAAAGCAAGACATAGCAGTCGCGGTATTTGGTGGCTTTGGCAAAAGCGTATTGCGACCACACCCCATTAAAAATAAGGCCTATTTTTTTATTTGACATGGGTTTTCTGTTTTTGAATTGGAATAAGGCTTAATAATGCACGGTAAAGTTCCGTCATAGCGCGCTCCGCATTATCATCGTCTGTGGTAGCGTACGACAGATCGGCGGCAGGCGCACTGGCAGTTAACACCATTAACCCCTTGGTAGTGGTTTGATCGATCACTACCAAGGGGCGTCCCCAGGTATCTTCCAAAAGTACATGGCTACCCGGAGCAGATTCAATATACCCACAAGCCCACCAGCCGCTGATTCCATGTGAGAAATTGAGGTCTTCCGGCCGAAATTTTGCCGCGAGTTGGTAAGGATCATCTCGGAGCTTATAGCGTACCGCTATACTTTTTTGGCTATTGTCCATCACCCAGCGGTGTCCTGGTACCCAATCCGTAAACCAGCCATCAAAACAAAAAAGGGATCCGCCGGCATCCAGAAACTTCAGCACCTTATCGCGAATGCGGTACATCGCGATGTGGTCGGAGCCATTGGGCACAATCAGCAAATCGTAGCCAGCCAAGTCCGGATTGAAATCAGGCCCGACTTCCAGCCAATCGTACTGTATAATTTCATTGGACTGGTACAAGCTTTTTAAGCCTTCTATTCCATTGGAAAAGATGAGCGCACGAATGGATGAAGTCATGATAATTTACCTTAAAGTAACAAGTTATTATTTACCCGTTCCTTAATTCTACTTTGTCAAATCAGCCCCGTAGGGCAATGTCGTTGACTTAAGACCCTGAAAGGGTCAAACATGAATAGCCTCCGATGCAATCGGGGGGAATATAAGCAATGGTAACAACCCCGAATGGGGTTGAATATATTCT
>JBBQLD010000440.1:0-3603 GCA_038327555.1 Chitinophagales bacterium | reverse complement strand
TATTCATCCGCCATTTTCAAAAAAAGCAAATAGGTAAGCTGCTCTAAGTAATCTCCATAGCCCACGCCTACATCCCGCAGGGGATTACAGAAACTCCGTACTTTGCTTACTATGCTTGAGGTATTGTTGCTCATTGTTTCTTTTTAGGTTTTGATGAGGGTGGTGAAATTTGTTTAACGGCTTTGTCAAAATCCGATTCATATTCACGGTCTTGAATAACACGAAACTTTTCAAATTCACCTTCTGCTTTTAGTTTGGCTTCCAGAATGGTAACTTTGCCTTTGTCTTTCAGGATAGGATAATTGGAGAGTTGCAAAAAGTTGGTCAGGAATTTCACCCAATCCTTCATATACATCAACTGGCTACGCTTTGCGTTGTTCTCCGCTAAATCAAGATAAGCCGATACCATGCGGTTGAGTTCTTCAATGTGGGCTTCGTTCAGGTAATTTTTTGCAACCGATACATCACGCTTCATAATTTTACCCTGTGGTGCAGCCTTCCATGTTTTTAAACCCATGTAAATTTTAGTGGCATCCGCTTCGGTATAAATTATTTCAGCTGCTGTTTTTCCTGTTATTGCCCAATGCAATTTGTTCTGTACCGATGCAAAAAAATCTTGTGTGGTGGGCGCCTCTTTTTTATAGTCAGCACTCAAGGCATAGAGATCGGTTATCTTTTGATAAAACCTTCTTTCGCTTGCGCGGATTTCGCGAATGCGTTCAAGCAATTCATCAAAATAATCTTTGCCGAAATGCCTTCCTTATTTTAATCGTTCATCATCGAGCACAAAACCTTTGGTTATATACTCTTTTAAAGTTTTTGTTGCCCAAATACGAAACTGTGTGGCTTCCTCTGAATTGACCCGATAACCCACCGCAAGAATTGCATCCAGCATATAAAACTTAGTGTTGTATGCTTTACCGTCAGCGGCAGTTGTCCGGAAATTCCGGATAACTGAATCTTCGCTTAGTTCACCTATTTTAAAAATATTTTTCAGGTGTTCGTTAATGGTTCTCACATTCACACCAAACAAGTCAGCCATTCGCTTTTGGCTGAGCCAAAAAGTTTCCGTTTCAAAGATCACTTCCACCTTCACATTGCCCTGTGGTGTGGAGTAAAATATCAATTGATTGTTTTCTTTGCTCATTCTTTATTTTGTTTTATGTGGTATGTTCCAAAATGGAACGTACCAACTTCCCCTCAAACGCCTGCTTCAATATACTCTGCCTCAAGGTCTCTGCCTGCTGCAAACTTTGGCTGATGGTTTCTTCTATTTTATCGCAAACGGTGAGTTTGCAAGGAGTAGTATACAAATTTCCTATTGGCAATTTCCTCATTAATTCTAAATTTCAAGCAGTCGGATGTAATAATAGCCTCAGGAAGATTAGCAGGATAAATTACACAATCGCCAAGAGGATTCCCCATTTTGGTGATTAATATCAAGAGGTTTTACAGAATATGCTTTTTATTCCTCTACTCCCCAAACCTCCATATCACGCACTCCTTCTTCTTCTCATCATAGGTCATCACCCGCAAACCATTTTGCAGTTGCTGAACGGTATATTTGAGTGCATTTTTCTCATTCTTCGAGGCAAAATCTTCCAGCGACTTGCCCTCGACAGCACCGAAAAGCGCCTCTGTCAAATTGGAAGATAGTACCTCATTATGGCGCATAGGGCACAGTTCCCGCAATGTCTGGTTGTCCCAAGAAGCATTTTTTGATTCTTGCTCCCTTTCCTTTTCGGATAGTGTCGGGATGGCATAAAACTCCGGGTGCATGCCGAGTGAATCTACCGAGAACATATTAAATGGATAATCGAACAGCATCACCCGCCCGGTCGCGGAATTTAATGCCAATCTAGTGGGCACCGATGGCCAGGTTCTAACTTTCAAATACACCTTTTCAGGTGCTGCATAACTGTAAGCCCACGATTTTTTGATGAGGTCATCGCTGGTTTGATAATGCCAGATGCGCTCGCCGGTCATGTTGTGTTTTTGAATATAGTACCCGACAGGTTGGGCAGATGCATCGTCCGGTTTATCGCCGTAGGTTCCATAGCAATAAATCGCCCCCTTGCTCATATCCACATGGCAAGCCCCAAAATTCCCGGCATCAACCATTACACTGGCGTAGGTGGTTGTATACTGAAATTTGTTGTTAAATGATGAGGTGGTTTCGGTTGTTGACCTAGTAGAATAAGCTTCCATGCGCTCATTAATATTCCTCAATATATTTGTCCGTTGGACATACTTTTTGTCGGCCAGTTCAATATCCACCTTGAATGCCGCCACCTTTTTACCGGCATAGTCTGTTTTTACAAACTCATACTGGACTTTTCCGTTCGTCGCGTCCGACTTTTTACCGTAAAACAATAGATAATTGTCATCGAAACCCGCTAGCGTCCAATACAAGGAAACTGAGCCTTTGATTCCCCCCAACTTGTTCCTCAAACCATAGTCCTGTTTATTTTCCGGCAAACCGGCTATTAATTTGGGTTCACCCAATGGTTCAAGTGTCTTCGGGTTAGCCTCTACGAGATAAAGTTTAACCAATCCGCTTCCTGATTCCGACTGTGACAGATACCATAATTTCCCATTTGCGTGAATCATTGTTATGAAAGCATCTTTCAACTTGAAATCTCCCTCTGTGGCGGCCTTTTTAGCAAAATCATATCGGAGGAATTGAATCGTGGAAGTTGTTTTGACTATTCCGGTTGATATTGATGAACTGTACACCACAAAACCAGCGTCATCATAACTCAGGCTCTCTGCATTGATCTTTACCTTTTCAGACGCCCATTTAACTTGCCCATCCGCAGAGATATAGTTCACAGACGCTTTATCATAGCCAACCATTATCACGTATGCGGTGCCATGTTCCCCGAGGTTAAACATCATTGGGTTGTAGTTGGATTTCCGCTCCTTCAACCGCTGTTCTTCTTGCTGCGCAAAAAGTGCAGATGAACCGACTAATAGGATAACAAGCAATTGGTTTTTCATTGTTGTTGATTATTTATTATTGTTGGTTTCTAGATACGCCCATCTAATAGCAATGCATCCGCCACCAAGCCCCGCACGAATCTGCCCCTATTCGGATGCCGAGGGGCTTGGTTGTGGATGTATTAAGTTGAACGAAGCCGCAGCTTTGTAACGAACGCCAGGAAATCTATGGGGATTTCATCGGGGCAGTCCTTCGGGCACTTGTTTTTCGCGTTGGCAAATGTAGGGGAGGGTTTTGTAAAAAAGAGCGTTCGGTCATTTTTTCACAACAATGTTTTGCAGGCGTGCCATGTTTGCCCGAATTGGGCATCAGACGCCCTTAGTGCGGCCTGGGAATGGGGTACCAGGAGCGGAGACGAGGGTTATCGCGTAAGGGTTTTGTTCAACTTTGGCATGGACGAAGTGGCGGCGAGCGTAAGCTTTGCGGACTGGCTGTAGCCGCCAAATGCGACCATGCGTTGATCATGCCCATTAAGTTAAGGCCCTAATTATCGCAAAAAACCAAACGAAAGGAGGACATTGTGAAAAATTCCGTTAATCATGCCGTCCCCCCTTCGTGCTTATATGGATGCCCTTCGGCACTTTCCATTCGCAGTATTACAG
>JBBQLD010000439.1:0-3623 GCA_038327555.1 Chitinophagales bacterium | reverse complement strand
GATCACAGAGCAACATCAGTCGTTCGTAAGCAGAAAGGCGGAGCGGAAGGGTGATTTTTTGAGCATCATTGCGCAAAATAGCCTGATCAATTCGTTGGCGTTCATCCAACAGGGATTTCAGCAACATGTAAGCAGTACCGCCTACAATAACAGCAGGGATTGTTAGTTTGAGGATATCAAGAAAAAACTCCATAGTGGGCAGTGGTCAATGATGATCTTGCCTTTGGCTAGAACTTTGGCAGAACTTATGGTCAGTTTTGAAATAAAAATCCTCCTACGCCAAGGCTTCGGCGGATAAAGGGCGCAAAGATGCAAACATTTTCTTGCGTTTCCTGTTTGTCTTTGTAATTTTGCCGCTCAATCAAAAGGCAATTTCACTCATGGAAACGACGCTCGAAAATACAAGCACCCTGGCACCCGTCAACCTTACAGAAGGCGCGGTAGACCAACTCAACCTAATTCGCAAACAAGATAACATTCCCAGCGATTATTGCCTCCGTTTGGGGGTGAAAGGCGGTGGATGCTCAGGCTTTTCCTATGTGCTGGGTTTTGACCAAGCTCAAGACAGCGATGATAACTTTGAAATTGGTGGGCTACGCGTGGTGATAAACAAGGCGCACTCCATTTACCTGCTTGGCATGGAAGTGGATTTCCACAATGGCCTTGATAATCGTGGCTTCACGTTTGACAACCCGAATGCAAAAAGTACTTGTGGTTGCGGAACCTCGTTCTCAGCCTAATTCACCACCGTGACGGTGCCTTCATATTTTCCTTGTTTCCCATTCCAAAATTCAACCACTACTAAATAGAGGTATACCCCTGATTGGGCTACCTTATCATTCCAAAGGCCTCCCCAGCCTTGTAATGGAGCATTTGGCTGAAAGTCAAGCCGCTCAAACACTGGCGAGCCTCCACGACTGTAAATCTGAAGCGAAACCACTCGACGCAAGCCGTCTCCAGCAAACACCGTAAAATAAGCATCCGCTGCGCTGCCCGGTTTTATTACATTTGGAAAATACAGGTTGGTTTTTTCCACTTCTACTGACACGTGGTCGCTTGCCGTACAACCATTATGGTCATGTACGATGACTGAAAACTCAGTTGTTTCCGATAGCACTAAAGTCTGCCGAAGCGTGTCTTGCCGAATAAAAAAAGAAGCGGGAAGCCATTCAATTTGTTGTAAAAATGCAGTCTCTACATTGGCAATAGCCCGGATATCCATCGGCACTCCCTCTTCTATGGTTTGTGCACTTGCAACGAGCTTCACCTGAAGGTCGGCGGGTTCCTTGACCTTAATCAGCCATTCTTTTGTCATACCTAACCCATCGCGCACAGAAAGCGTGTACTCCCCAGCCCAAAGTCGATCAAAGTCTGGATTGGTGGTAAAGGTTTGTCCATCAATAGAATAGAAGTACGGTTTTTCTCCACCGTAGACTGAATCCACATGGATCTCTCCATTGCGCAGGCCAAAACACCGAACTGGGGTGACGATAGTGCGAACACTATCAATCTCGCTGGCTTCTGCGAAAAAAGGCATCGAAAAACAAAGGAAATAAAATAATCTGAGCGTGGCAGGGCGCATGGTTGGGAAAGTTGGGCGATGAAATCGGTCAAAAGAACAATTATCGTGGTGCTTCGCTGCCCGCAAGTAGGAAAGATTGTAAAATTTCTTCCGAAATTCGGACATTTGGCGCAAGCCTTCACGTGAACAATGTATAGTAAGACAAACACTTTGCCAATCTTTTATTGGTTGCTGCATCTGGTTGAGGAAACTACTAAGGTTTTAAAATCCGGGGTGCTTTGTACCAGTATTTTTCTTTGCTTTTTACTAGCTTTCCCCGCTTGCTTCCAACCCAGTTTTACGGCCAATGACATTGTGCCTCCGATGGCTGGCATGTTTGACTATGGTTCAAATATGGGCTTTTTTTTGCCTAGCTATGGTGACAAAGCACTTGCTGCACTCGCAAAGGAATATGGCGCAACCAGCATCCGTCCGGGCCTTTTCCATCATTTTCTAGACAAATGGGGCTATGACAGTCGCAAAACACATTTCCAGTTTTACGACAGCATTGGACTCCGAAACTTGGTAGCAATTATTGGCTTTCCGGCAGAATCCGTGCGTGATCCGGCTTATTATTGCCTAAATGATCGAAGCGAATTGTTCAACAATTTGTACAAACCTATTTGGGACAATGGCGAAAATGGAACGCCTGTAAACGATGCAAATCCATACGCGCTATACATTTGGAAAATGGCAACCACCTACAAAGGCCTGATCAAAACGTATGAAGTGTGGAACGAACCGGATTTCGATACCGGCAACGGCTGGCTTCAACCCGGGCAACCAGGCAACTGGTGGGAGAACGCTCCTCTACCCTGCGAAACTAAACTAAAATCACCCCCATTTTATTACATTCGAACCCTGCGCATCAGCTACGAAGTCATCAAAAGAGTGGATCGGGATGCCCTGATAGCGGTGGGCGGCTTGGGATGGCCAAGTTATCTGGACGTGATTTGCCGGTATACCGACGAGCCTTTTGAAGGCAAAGAAATCACAGGTCAATACCCCTTCAAGGGTGGGGCTTACTTCGATTGCCTTAGCTTCCACTGCTATCCTCACCTGGATAATTCCCTTCGACGTTGGGATGAGGTACAAGGCAAATTTCAGAACTTTCGGCACTCCGATGCGGCTGTGGACGGCGTATGGGCACAAAAAAGCAAATTCAATACCGTGCTTGACAAACACGGATATAACAACACGGTTTATCCTAAAAAACATTGGATTTGTTCCGAGTTCAATATTCCTAGACGAGCCTTTGGGGAATACATTGGTTCTGAAGCCGCACAGGTCAATTTTCTGATTAAAACCCTTGTTTCGGCACAAATGAACGGCATGAAACAAATGCATGTTTATTCCATCGCTGACGAAAAGCAAGAGATCAAGCCAGAAAACGAGTTTGCTTACATGGGTTTATTCCAAAACCTGGATAAGGTTCCTGCAGGCAAAGCCCAACCCAATGACATTGCCTGGGCGATGAAAACCACATCCAAACTGTTAGAAAACACGAAGTACTCCCCTGCACGCACAGAAGCCATGAAATTGCCTAACCATGTGCGTGGCGCAGCATTTCGGGACAAACAAGGGCAATTTATTTATGTCCTCTGGGCAGTTACCAGCCAGGACCAAGATGAAACTGCTGAAGCCGAATACGCTTTCCCACCCGAATTTACCCTAAAATATGTAGAGGCAAAACCCTGGAATTACAGCCAATCAGGAGCGCATTATCTGATGAATGCCAAGCAGTTGAAGCTCACTGGCAGCCCAGTTTTTCTGACGGAAAGCAATTTGACGCTTGGGTTTGTGAAATGAAAATGTATGCACACTTCCATCCACAATGAAAAGTGGTGGGGTTGTATCAAAAGGTTATCGACAGAAAAACGAACAAATTTTAATTCTATTCAGATGCCAAACCTCACAGGTTTTTAAAACCTATGCTTTCAGCCGTACACTTTTTTATTTTGAAAATTTGCACGTTCAAATTGTTTGTCATTCTGAACGTAGTGAAGAATCTGAGGCCGAAGGCCGAAGCTTTTTCTTCTAAATTTTAGGCCTTCGGCCTCAG
>JBBQLD010000438.1:0-3683 GCA_038327555.1 Chitinophagales bacterium | reverse complement strand
TTTTTTGAGAATAGTGGGGCTATTTAAAGAAAAATAGGGGCCGTATGATGGAACAAAGGGTGGCATCAAATGACTACGTTATTGTTGTCGCGTTCCTAAAGTATTTGCCAAAGGTAATAATTACAAAACCAGTAGTACTATGGATAGTTACTATTTCTATATTCTGGCAAGTCCTAATAATTCAAAAACACCTGCTGTGGGGTTGCGCAAAGACCATGCTTTTACGCTCCAATAAAATGATTTTCAAAATTTTGATACACTTGTATACTTAAATTCAAGTTATTCTTTCCACATTTGCCCGTCGCAGAATTCCAAATTTAAACAATTGTATCCATCACTAAACTCTTTCTTTTGTATGAAGCAATTTAACAATTTGGCGCTTGTCGCCTTTTTGCTACTATTCAGTTCAGGCGCTTGGGCGCAAGGTACTGTGCAGGGCAAAGTCACAGATTCTAACGGTGAGGCGCTCATTGGGGCCTCCATTGGTGCCGCCGGAACAGGCAAAAGCACCTCCACAGATGTCTCTGGCAAGTATTCACTCTCTTTGCCTAATGGCACCTATCAAATCAATGTAGCTTACACAGGCTTTAAGACCGCCTCAAACGCTGTTACCGTAAGCGGCAACATGGTGATGCTTGACATCGCAATGGAACCCTCCGATCTCACGCTTGATGAGGTGGTGATTAGCACGGGTAGCCGCAACACCAAACGTACGATCACGGATTCGCCGCTTCCGATTGATATTATTTCGGCAAAAGATCTACTGGCAACTGGGCAAAACTCATTTGACAAGGCACTACAATACCGGGTACCATCCTTCAATACCGTGAACACTCCGGTAAACGATGCTACCACACTGCTTGACCCTTATGAAATTCGCAATATGGGTCCAAGCCGCACTTTGGTCCTCATCAATGGCAAACGTAAAAACCTGAGTTCTCTGCTTTATGTGCAGTTTTCTCCTGGTCGCGGTGAAACGGGCGTAGACCTCTCGGCCATTCCAACGGACGCGATTCAGCGCGTGGAAATCCTGCGCGATGGCGCTTCGGCCCAGTACGGATCTGATGCGATCGCTGGTGTAATGAACGTAATCCTGAAAGACCGATTTGAGTATTCGACGCTCAATCTGAGTTCAGGTATCACGGGCAAGGGAGATGGTCAGACCTATGGCGTTTCGCTTAACAGTGGAGCAAACTTCGGTAGTAAAGGATTTTTGAATTATACTTTGAATTTTACCCAACAAGAAAATGCTGTTCGGTCGGGCAAAATTGATTTACCAACCGAAATCGCAACCTTTGGATTGGATGACGATGGCAATGAAGTCCCTGCTCAGGTAAATTTGATTACCCAATATCTCAGTGACTACCCAACTGGCGGCAATATCAATGGCACCGGGGAAGTAAGTGCCGCCCGTTTCCTGATCAACGGAGGCATTCCAATTAATGAAAACACCCAGTTGTACGCCAATGCGGCCTACGTGACTAAAAAAGTGAGCAGTTTCGCTAACTTCCGTACGCCTTATTGGCGTCAGGATCGTGGCTTGCTACACAGCGTAACAGATAATGGCGGGAAAAACTACATCACATCAGAGACGCTTGCTTTTGCAGAGGACAACCCAGATATTTATAAAGGCTATATCGGTTATTTGCCAACTTTTGAGGGTGATCTGTCGGACTATAACTTCACCGCAGGTGCAAAAAATGAAAACAATGGTTGGGAAAGTGACCTCAGCCTGACCCTCGGCGGCAATACCCAGAAGTATACCGTAGACAATACCGTAAACCGTTCCCTCGGCACCGCCAGTCCAACACGCTTCAAGCCGGGTGGTTATGGATTCAACCACGTGGTGGGTAACCTGGATATTACGAAGGCCATTTCGGATGTATTCGGCATTGCTTTTGGCGCAGAGGCGCGCTCTGAATCATACACTATCTATGCAGGCGACGTCGCTTCTTATGAGGAAGAAGGCGCCAATTCCTTCCCTGGTATCAATGCCGCCAACGCTGGCACGAACTCCCGTTTCAATCTCGGTGGATATGTTGACTTGAGCTGGGACATCACGAAGAATTTCTTGATCAATGGTACCTTCCGTACAGAAAACTACAGCGATTTCGGCAACGCTAATGTGTATAAAATCTCCTCGCGCTATAAACTGCTCGACAATAAGATGACGATTCGTGGTTCGTTTTCTACGGGCTTCCGGGCTCCTAGCCTTCATCAGATTTATGCGCAGTCTACGCAAGCCTCCTTTGTGGATGGCACCATTCAATTGGCGGGATTGTTCAACAACCGAAGTGCGCAGGCGCGCGCGTTGGGCATCGAACAGTTGAGGTCTGAAAAATCGACCAACCTTTCCCTTGGATTGGCATTCAATCCAATCAAAAATTTGAATATTTCTCTTGACTATTTCAAGATTGACGTGGAAGACCGCATTGTGTACAGTTCAACAATCCGGACTGCCGAAGGTGATTCGACATCAACCTTGTTTAATATCCTAAGGAATGGTGGTGTGGCAACGGCCCAGTTCTTTATTAATGGTATCAATACCAGCACCTCTGGTCTGGACTATGTGGTCTCTTACCGCAATATTGGCTTAGGCGATGGCAAATTGCACGTCAACCTTGCAGGTAATTTCATCCTTGACAATAGCATTAATGGAAATCCGGTAGAACCAAGAGCCATTCAAGAAGCCGGTTCCAGCATTTTGAATGCCCAAATCCGTTCTTTGCTCACAGAGAGTCGTCCGGAATATAAATCCATTCTTGGTCTTGAGTATGCTATAGGCAAATGGGGCATTGGTTTGAATGGTACCCTGTTTGGCCCTACCCGTTTCCAGGATTTGGATAACGGAGGCTCTATCATGAACCATATCAAAGCGGAATTCAAACCCGCTGTGGTAACAGACCTAAGCATCGGCTACAATTTCAATAAGAATTGGTCGCTTTTTTTGAATTGCAACAACATACTCGACGTGCTGCCTGAATGGGATCTCGTGGCACTTGATGCAGAAGGCGCTGCCGCTATTGCGAACCCTGCCGACAAGAGCCTGCTTCGCGGCTTCTTAGGCTTCAGCGGTCGTTACGACATTTTGGGCTACAATGGCTCACAATTCAGCCAGTTGGGTCGTATGTTCAATGCACAGCTGAGCATTAAATTCTAGTTGGGCAACTTGGTTGACTAGTCACCAATATTCAAAAAAAAGCCCCCT
Source organism: Chitinophagales bacterium (assembly GCA_038327555.1). Lineage (GTDB taxonomy): Bacteria > Bacteroidota > Bacteroidia > Chitinophagales > Saprospiraceae > M3007. The sequence continues at coordinate 475 of JBBQLD010000438.1, read as the reverse complement.
TTTTCACAGCTGTGAGAAAGGGGGCTTTTTCTAGGGCATCCCAGAAGAAGAGCCGAATTTTCAACGCAAATTCTTAAAAATCAAAGTTCTAGGCGTTTTTGCCACCATCTCATACCCCTGCTCGTGCAGGAATGCATAAACCCCTGAAGCGTGGGGTTTGCCGTCGTTGGGATCAAAATGGGTATCTTCTGCCAGCACGAATGTTGGGCGAAATGCCTGCCAATCATTGGAGCGCAAAACCATCTCGTCCATACCCTCTACGTCTACGCTGAGGAAATCAATTTGGGTGCCGCCAGGCAAATGTTGCTGCAAAACCTCCTGAAGTGGGAGCACAGGGATCTCCACTTTTTTGGTGATTTTGTAGCGCCCGCCTGCGGCGCGCTCTTGCGCGACTTGTTCCGAAAGCGTGTTCAAAGCAGGTTCGTCAAAACAGTAAAAAGTGAGGTTTCCTTTTTCTGCGCCAATGCCCAGTTCC
>JBBQLD010000437.1:0-3710 GCA_038327555.1 Chitinophagales bacterium | reverse complement strand
ATTGCGCCCTGATCCCAGACACCTCGGCAATCCTTTTGTTGCCACAGCACAAAAGCCTGAGTACCAAAGGCCACTCCCAGCAAAAACAGCAACGAAATGACCTTCCTCATCAGACCAATTTTATGCAAAAAAACCCTTTTTTTATTGGGCGATCTTCTCTAAAAAAACTTGCGCTGCGGGGTGGCTTTTTTGAAATAAAAAAGCCGCCCCGCTCCGACATTTCGGGCCAATTAACCAATCACCAATCCACCAATTAACTAACTTCGCCACCCTAAATCCATTGCATCATGCAAAACGAAACGGGACCTTCCATTTACACTGACAAGGAGGCCAAGGCAGCCATTCAAGAACTTTTCGGCTATCCAAGTCTGCTACATAGCATGAAGGCTTTTTTGCCGCCGGCCCTTAATGACTTGATTTTGAGTGCAAAGGATCAGGTGAATTCGGTGGGCGATTTTCAGGAAAAGATCGCTTATCCCTTATTCAAAGTCATCGAAAAAGACAGCATTTCGAAACTCTCCTCCAGCGGATTAGATCAACTTGATCCCGCTGCACAATACTTGTTCATCTCCAATCATCGAGATATTATTCTTGATTCCGCATTCCTCAACATCGTATTGTTCGAGCATGGGTTTCGAACCAGCCAAATTGCCATTGGCGACAACCTGATGCGCCATCGTATTTCGGAACTAATTTTCCATATCAACAAGAGTTTCGTGGTAAAACGTACTGGCACACCCATGGAATTGTATCGGTATTCCGTGCAATTATCCGAGTACATTTATCAGCAGATTACTGGAAAAACTGATTCTGTGTGGATTGCCCAACGCGAAGGCCGTGCTAAAGATGGCGACGACCGTACGCAGGTCGGGCTGATCAAAATGTTGAGTTTGAGTGCAAAAACTGATTTGAAAACCTATTTTCGGGCCTTGAAGGTAGTGCCAGTGGCCATCTCCTATGAACACGATCCTTGCGACTTACTCAAGGCCCAGGAGTTTTTGAATAAACGTGCTGATTCAGACTTCAAAAAAACATTTGAGGAAGATGTGCAACACATGCTTTTGGGCTTAAAAGGCTACAAAGGAGCAGTACACTTACATTTCTCAACCCCTTTTGATGCAACATTAGATGCTTTCGACGCGATTCCCAGTTCCAAAAAACAACTGGAATTATTGGCTGAAATGGTTGATCAACGCATTCACCATCATTACAAACTGCGGCCAATCAATTACGTAGCTCAAGACTTACTGACCCAAACTGATTCGTTCCGAAATTACTATTATGATGAGGAACACGCACGACTTTTGGCGTTTTTTGAGGAAAGATTCAAGCTTTTGACCAATGATGAAGCTGGCTTGGGTCGAGAGTATTTGTTGAAAATGTATGCCAATCCGTTGGCTAATCAACTAGCAGCCATGGAATTGTAACACAAAAATCATGGTCAAATATTTCTCAAACTTTGTTTTTGCGGCGCTCATTTTATTTCCACTAACTGCTTCCGCACAGTTGCCCAACCGTGATTCTGTACTTGTGGATAGCATGAAATTATTGCGCCCCATCCATTTCAGCCATGATACCGGAAGCGAGGTTCGAGCCGTTCGGAGAACCTATCTTCGTCTTTACCGGGAACAATACCAGCGCGAAGAAAACCGCCGATCGTTACTTCGAAACGCCCCCTTTTTAATCCTCGACTCTATTTGGCAACACAATTATGCCGAACAAGAGGCGCTCATTGAAAAGCTGCTGTCAACCATTGCTGATACCACTACTGATTATAGATTGCGCATACGCCTAATTCGTCTGCTCAACAGCACCGGCCACCCCAAAGCGCTCCGATTTTTGATGCGGAATATTGCATGGATGGAATTTACCGAAGATGGAGGTGAAATACCTCTTTGTTTTCCCTTGGCTCAAGAGCAAGCCAACTTATGGGCCTTGCTTACGCCGATGATGACAAGTATCTGCGAAGATCCGCACGACGAAGATTTGGATTTTATGCTTTTCGGTCAATTGCTCTACTTTTTCGTAGGATATGATGACACCGAGGCTTCCGATGGCGAATATTATTCTAACTCCATTCAAACCCTGGTTTTGATTTTTTTGAAAAAAACGCAACAGCCTGATGGGAGTCCCAATCCGCGTTTGATGCGGTTTTATGAATATTTGAAAAGAGAATAGCCCCAACTTTGCCGTCCAAAATCTTGAGCATGAACAATACAATCAATCCTCATCTCTCCGATATCCTCACCCACCTTGGTGAAGACCGCGAAAACTATTTTCAGGCCATTTCCCCGCCCGTTATCCAGTCGAGCAATTTTGCTTTTCCTGATTTGGCAGCCTTCCGCGAAGCTTTTTCTGACGAATTGAACAACCACGTGTATTCTCGCGGCAACAATCCAACGGTCGAAATACTGCGCAAAAAACTCGCAGCACTCGAAGGCACCGAGGATGCGCTGGTGTTCGGTAGCGGTGCAGGAGCAATTGCTGCAGCGGTGATTGGAAATGTAAAAGCGGGTGATCATGTGGTTTGCCAAAAAGGCCCGTATTCTTGGACTACGGCACTTTTGCGCAAATTCCTGTCCCGGTTTGGCGTAGAACACACTTTTGTGGACGGCACAGATTTGCAGGAAATTGAAGCAGCATTGCGGCCCAATACAACGGTGCTTTACCTGGAAAGCCCGAATACGATGACCTATGAATGTCAAGACCTTGCCGCCTGTGCTACACTTGCCAAATCACGGGGAATCGTGACGATGATTGACAATTCATACAGTTCGCCTATTTATCAAAATCCCGCTGACTTTGGCATTGATATCGTGCTGCATTCTGGCACAAAATACCTCAACGGACATTCAGATGTTGTAGTTGGCGTGCTTTGTGGCAGTAAAGCCATGGTGAAAAAAATCTTTGAATCCGAACTGATGACGCTCGGCGGCATCCTAAGTCCACACGACGCAGCATTGGTGATTCGCGGGCTACGCACCTTGCCACTTCGCCTTCAACGCAGCGACGAAAGCGCCAAATGGCTCATCGAAAAGTTGGATGGACACTCAAAAGTGGAGCGCATCTGGTATCCCTTTCACCATTCATTCCCGCAACTTGAACTGGCCAAACGCCAAATGCGCGGCTGTGGCGGCCTTTTTTCGGTTCAGTTTAAGACCGATACGATGGAAAAAATGGAAGCCTTCGTGCACAAGCTAGAGCGTTTCCTTATGGCGGTGAGCTGGGGCGGGCATGAAAGCTTAATTATCCCAACCATTGGGTTTTACAACATTCCGGGCCGCGCCGCGCCGCCTATGCCCTGGCAGTTTGTACGGTTTTATATTGGATTGGAAGACCCTGCATGGCTCTGGGAAGATTTGGAGCGGGCACTAGAGGAATTATGATAATGTCACGCATTTGCAAAGTCATAATCTTGGCTTTCAGGGCTAGCCTTAACCATTAGACTTGTTGCGGTGGATGGCTTTGGCGGGTAAAAAGTCCTTTTTCCGAATGCCTTCGTTAAATTTTTCGCCGAATATGCCCGATTTCGACTGCAAAATTTGCCTAGGCATTCGAAAAAATGACAATTTTCCCCACTCAAAGCCATACACCGCAACAAGTCTATTACCTTTGAGGGGTGTGCAAAAAGGTTGGGGTTCAAGACTATGCCAAATTTGCATTTCATGCGATTGCCAAAAGGGCTTGTACAAAAAGTTGTCTATAGCTTT
>JBBQLD010000436.1:0-3725 GCA_038327555.1 Chitinophagales bacterium | reverse complement strand
ATTATTTTTCAAAATGAAAAACATCCTTTTTGCTCAAAACTGCGCGATACCTTGCGCAATCACACCAAAAGCCCCGTCCTTGCTTGGGGGGGGGGGGGGCAGAGCCCCGCATCTGCTCATTTGCCAATTCCTGCTTGTGATGATGCTCTTTTTTCCTGAAATGGGTTATACTCAACAGTCTGGGCCCGGGACGGCTTGGACAGCGGGGGTGAATTTTAGAAGTAATTCACCTGTGGCGGAAGATACCTGGGCTTTTGATGCCGTTGAGATGGCCAATGGTGATTTTGTTGTAGTAGGCTATGCGGAAACCAGCGGTGGCGCTACCCGAGTACCAGCTTATGCCGTTTTGGATAAGTTTGGCACATTGAAATACAGCAAACATTATGATGCTGCTAATGGTGGTGGTGCTTTTACACAAATTTCTAAAACACCTGATGGTGGATGTATTTTGGTAGGTTATCAAGGGCAAAAATCAACCTTGACCAAGTTGATGACAAGTTATTCAGAAGAATGGTCTGGACAATTTAATTTGACGCCAGACAATGGAGTGGAACGTCTGTACTCTGTAATCATCTTGCCGAGCGGCAAAATTTTACTTTCTGGCGGAGTCAGAGGCGCTTCATCGCTTGGGCAACTGGATAGCGGTGCAAGTTTTTTTGTGCTTTGCCACTATGATGCAGGCACTGCCGCTATAGTTATTGACAACCAATTTACGTTCAACGACGTAAACGGAAGGATTTTAGATTGCAAAACCGTTACTATAGGCTCAAATACTTATGTACTTTCAACAGGGTATAAGGTGATCAGAGATGATACAGTAAGCGAAGCTGATTGGAAATTTAAAATCACAGAATCAGGTCCAACCGATATAACGGCAAAAAATGCAGATAGAAATTCACTGCATGGACAAGAGCGCTTGATATTTGACTATGATGTGCTTGTTGGAATTTTTAACGTAAATCTTTTAGAATCAGGGCAGCTAACGTCTTCTGTGTTTAAATTCTATAATTCAAAATCATTTCCATACGCTAATTTTGGTGCTACTCAAGCGATTCGGGATTTTGTTAGTCCAACAACCAACTTTGCATGGAAAGCCCCCGCTTGTCCTAGCCAGTATGGTGCATGTACGCCAGGCAAAAGTTCGGGTGCAACCTATTGGGGCTATGAACCGGATATTGCCCAGCTCAATAATGGTTCACCAGTTATTGACCACTATTTGAGTAATGTTTCTAAAGATATTGGCAGGAGTATTGTTTATAGCAACGGATATGTCTATGTGGCTGCTGAAATGAATACTCTTGAAATGACCTCTTCTTTTTATACGGATATGCACCGGACTGGCCTCAGAGGCGTTCGTCTGGATGAACTTGACTGCGATGATCCTGAAAGTCAATCCCATGCTTACGGCGCCTACAAAGACGCCTACATACACCTGCTAAAATTCAACCTGGACGGTACCCTAGCTCAAGATTTGCCCAATGCACCCAGTGTGCAAAATGTGGCCCATGCCAGCGGCGGAGACTTTTATGCTACCATCGTTGCGGATCAAACAGATGGTAAAATTGTACTGGCCACGACTACCGCTGATCGGGGAATTTGCAACCTGCCGCCAATAGACGATTGCAAGGTAGCCGAAGCACATTTGCTCATGAAAATTGATCCGGTTACCATGCAAACCGTTTGGCAGCAACACTACCTATCAGATCAGGAAGGGTTAGAAGGCTCCTGTGCTTTTGGGTTGATTCAAACGGCAGACAACGGTTTTGTAATACTCGGCAACAATGAATTTGAAGGCGGAGACGAAACCTTTACCATCGTTAAATTCAATAACGATTGCATCTCGAAAACAACATTCACCGAAGGAGACTTCGCCGTTCCTGCTGGCCAGAGTATATTTTGGGGGCCACCATTCGGCAATAAACGCGTAAAAGGCTTGGTCACCATTCCCAATGGCTCTACCTTGACCATAAGCGGCATCACCGTAGAATTTGCCAATTCTAAAAATCTGCCCGCCCTTAAAAAATGCGGTATAGTAGTACAACCCGGTGGCAAATTGAAGATTCTAGGCGGTGCAGTACTAAAAGGTTTGAGTACCTGTGGCGCACCTCAAATGTGGGATGGAATCATCGCTTTGGGCAATCCTGCATCCGCACAGACCCCGGCTTTGCAGCCTTTTATTGAAATGGGCGGCAATTCCCGAATTGAAAATGCCATGCGGGGTATGGTTTTGGGCGATGCGGCCTGGTTTACCGCAGAAGATGAGCCAGTTGAGCTCCCGGGAATAGGCGGATTGAATAGCGCCATAGGGACTGTGGCCTACCACCAATATTCCGAAAACTATACGCGTGGTGGCGGAAAACTAACCGCCGGGGTTAGCAAATTCCTCAACTGTGGCAAAGGGGTGGTCTGGAATCCATACGGCAAGTTTTCCAACCTGAGCGTACTCACCAATACCCGTTTTGAGTGCGCGGGAGCTTTGGTCGACCCTGAATACCGTCCTTCCAATACCGCCCTAGGCGAGCCTGCCAGTACCGAGACTTTTTGCGAAATCCAATCCAACCGGGGCATACGATTTGTCAACTGCCTGAACCAGAATACTGCCGCCGGGGCACTTTTTCCCAACCCGCGCAATCGGCCCTCCGGAATACTATGCATAGACGGGCAGTTTAAAGTGGATGGGCCATCGACGCAGTTTCAAAACCTTTACGTGGGTGCTGAAGCGCGGGGTGTAAATTCAGGCATACTCTCAGCCATTGCCGTTAATGGTGCTCATTTTGACAATTGTTATCAGGGCACCAACCTAATTTCTACCATGGGTACAGAAATTTCCGGCAGTTCTTATTCATCCATACCCAATGTTGCTTCCATGGACGACGACGGGGTGGCCTCTGGCATCAATTGCGACAAAGCAACTGCATACACCCTTAGAAGCAATGTTTTTAGCGGCGGAGCGACAAACTATGGCATTATTTCAGACCATTCAGCGTTGAATGGCGCATTGATCGAGGGCAATATCCTGGGCGGATTCGCTTTGCATGCCAATCTGTTTGACCAGGATAATACGGCCTTGCAGACGCATTGTAATACTTATGAGGGCAATGTGGCGGATGTTTCCTGGGAGGTGAACGGGGTGTTGGCTAGCCAGGGAGATCCAAGTTCCTACCTTTACCCTGACAACCGCTTTGTTTGGACTTGTGTAACACCAGATTTACTGGATATTCGCAGCGTTAATCCCTTGTCCTATTTTGAACGTACAGAATCGGCGAATAACACGAATACTATTTTGAAGTGCTTTTCGCCAACAGTAACAAAAGTTTCGGGGAATAGTACTGGTCCTGCTGATTGTGTAATCGAAAGTCCATGTCCCAATCCGCCGTACTGCGATGGGCTTTTAGCCAATTACAACACATCCGGTTATGCCCTGCCTTATCGCAATGAACTTTTGAATGCTTATATTCGTATGTCTCCAACCGCAGTAGCGGATTCGCTTTATTTGCCCGGCACAACCCGCGCCATTACGCTCCTGGCTTACCGAAACCAACAAGCGGATAAACGAATGCTTACGGCCACATATTCCGCTGTGGGTAACTTCAGCACCGCCAACCAATACCTCCAGCAAGTAACAGGTTCTGACACGGAAACCCAGGATTTTGTATCGTTTTACACGGTGCTAATCAATGCAGGCCTGGCTGGCCGTGATGCGTACCAGCTTACTGCTACGGAAT
>JBBQLD010000435.1:0-3737 GCA_038327555.1 Chitinophagales bacterium | reverse complement strand
GTAGGCAGTCATTTGAACCGGGAAATCCTTAAGCGCTAGAATCTCGTCACGGAGAATATTCGTCACGGGGACCTCTGCAGTTGGTATGAGGTAAAGATTGTCCACGGTGCAATGATACATCTGGCCTTCCTTATCTGGCAATTGCCCAGTGCCGCGTGCAGAATCTTCGTTCACGAGGAATGGAGGGGCTATTTCTTCATAGCCAGCCTTCACTGCTTCATCCAGAAAGAATTGAATTAGTGCGCGTTGTAATCTGGCGCCTTTCCCGCGATAAACTGGGAATCCAGCTCCGGTGAGTTTTACGCCTAGTTCGAGATCGAATAAATTGTATTTTTTGGCCAGATCCCAGTGGGGTTGTGCGTCTGCTGGAAGTGCTGGAAAGGGTTTTGTCCAATCTTTTGCAACTTTGTTGTCTTCTGGTGTTTTGCCATTTGGCACGCTTTTGTGCGGGCAGTTGGGCACCGTATAGAGCATATTGTCCAGTCGAGTTTTAAGGCTGTCCATGCGCTCTTCTAGCTCCTTGCTCCTGATTTTGAGCGTAGCAACCTGTGTTTTCAGTGCTTCAGCCTCCTCTTTTTTGCCTTGACCCATTAGTGCGCCGATTTGTTTGGCAAGGCGGTTTCCTTCCCCTAACGCGTCGTCAAGCTCTTTTTGGGTGGCCCTCCGATCGTCATCTGCTTTCAGGATGTGGTCAATGACCTTAAGTTGAGTTGCCGTCCAGTTTCGTTTACGGAGGCCAGCGAGGATTCTTTTCTTCTCGTCGCGGATTACTTTTAGTTGGAGCATATATTGCTAAGATTCTGTTTGGGAACGGGTGAAAGTAACAAGTTATTATTTACCCGTTCCTTAATACTAAAAAACTTGAATTGCAACCTTTTGCGGAAAAGCAAGTTGTAGAGTCGTACAAACGTTGTTTATTTGTAAAGTTTGAGCAAAAGCTGAAAAATTCGCTGCAAGATAGGGCGAAATTAAAAACAGGCTTATATTTGCAGCGTTCAATCCTAGTATCGTTGCCAACGGATTGTCTTTGTTGGCCGATATCCACTCTCTTTTCCCTTGCTGTTTAAGGTTTTACATAGCCCAAATTTGTAGGCTTGGAGGTCTTTTAAACACCCTCCTGATCATTTTTAGACACGCATACTCCTGAAAAACCGATCATTGCCCCTCTTGGCAAGTTGTTTTTTGCAAATAGTTTTTGTCAAATTTTTCTCTTTTAAACACTGCGTCGTGCACTGTCCAGTTTTGTTGGACAATGCCTTGGCTTTCAGATCATACAATCACATTCCCACCCCCGTGCGCGAACAACTCGACAGCCAACGCTCCGGTATCGATCCGCGCCGACAAATAATTTTAACTTATTTTCATCCCCACTCATGTACGACATTTTGCAGCTTAACGATAAGCTGGTGACTGAGCTCAAAGAAATCGCCCAAAAACTTGGCGTAAAGGGCATCGCCAAATTTTCAAAACAGGATTTAATCTACAAAATCCTCGATGAACAAGCACTTGCGGAAAAAACCGCGACCAATCGAGTGGTTCCTATCGTAGAAGAACCCAATCCTCAAACTGGCCGCCGCGCCCGAAAAGTAAAATCGGAGGACGATAATGAGCCAGAGCAAACTCAACCTACTCCGCCTCCAGTAGCTTTGAAGACGCCAAAAGCTGCACCAGTGCGCCGAAATCGACCTGCTGAACCAGCACCACGCCCTGAACGCGACTCCAATCGCCCAATTCCAGAACAAAGACCTGAACGCGAACAAAAGCGTCCGGCCTCTGAAAGCAATCGGGATCAAGCTCCGCCGCAACGCAGGGACGACCGCCCAAATACCCGTGATCAAAATCGGCCCTTAAATGAAGGCAATAGAGATCAAAATCGGCCTAATCCTGAAGGCAACCGAGATCAAAATCGGCCTAATCCTGAGGGCAACCGTGACCAAAATCGTCCAGCACCTACAAATGATGGTTCCGCAAATCGTCGCGACCAACCTCAGCAGCGTCAGGACGGCCAAGGCCGTAACCGTGACCGATGGGAGGACCGCCGTGATCGTCGCCAAAGAGAATGGGAAGACCGCCGTCGCGACCGCCCAGATCAACCACGTCCAGGTCAACCAGGATTATTTGATTCCGATGCGGCAAAACTTCAAAACCTGGAAGAAGAATATACGGCTCCTGTAAATAGCAACGAAGATGATGATGATGTAGTTCCAATGCACCGCCCTTTTGCGCCACTTGCTGGTCAACCAGAGGCTGGTAACCAGGAACAAGCAATCCCCGTCGCGCCTATCGAGCCTGTGGAGGTGATGCCTCCTACGGTTCATCGTGAACGTTTTGATGTAGAATTGGATGGCATTGTAGAAGGTTTGGGTACTTTGGAAATGATGCCTGATGGCTATGGGTTTCTCCGCTCTCCAGATTATAACTATCAAACTAGCCCCGATGATATTTACGTTTCACCTTCGCAGATTAAACTTTTTGGCCTAAAAACTGGGGATACTGTGCGTGGTGCTATTCGTCCGCCAAAAGAAGGAGAGAAATATTTTGCCCTCCTTAAAGTTGCGAAAATCAACGGTCTTGATCCGAAGGATGTACGCGACCGGGTGCCTTTTGACTACCTCACACCACTTTTTCCAACCGCAAAGTTTACCTTGCTAACCAGCCCAACTGGACGCGACTTTGGCAATAGAATCATTGATCTTTTTACGCCAATTGGTAAGGGCCAACGCGGACTCATTGTTGCGCAACCCAAAACAGGTAAAACATTTCTGCTCAAAGACATCGCGAATGCTATCACGAAAAACCACCCGGAGTGTTACGTGATTGTTTTGCTCATAGATGAACGCCCGGAGGAGGTAACCGATATGCGCAGGAGCGTGAAGGCTGAAGTAGTGGCTTCAACCTTTGATGAACTGGCTGAAAATCACGTTCGATTGGCCAATATTGTACTCGAAAAGGCCAAACGTATGGTAGAATGTGGCCACCACGTGGTAATTCTCCTAGATTCGATCACCCGTATGGCGCGGGCTTACAACACCGTAGCGCCTGCAAGTGGCAAGGTGCTTTCTGGTGGTGTAGAGGCCACGGCCTTGCAGCGACCTAAAAAATTCTTTGGTGCAGCGCGTGCTATCGAACATGGTGGCTCCCTTACTATTCTTGCCACAGCGCTAATTGACACCGGTTCAAAAATGGACCAGGTTATTTTCGAGGAATTTAAAGGCACGGGTAACATGGAATTGCAACTTGATCGCAATCTGGCCAACCGCAGACTTTACCCAAGTGTTGACCTGACCAAATCAAGCACACGTCGCGAAGATTTGCTTTTGGATAAAGATACACTGCAACGTATGTTCATTCTTCGCAACCACTTGGCGGATATGAAACCAGAGGAAGCCATGGAATTTGTGAAAAAACAGATGATGCACAGCAGCAGTAATGATGAGTTTCTGGCGTCAATGAATCGGTAATAGTTTTGGCGCAGATGTTCGATACAGATGCTCCGTAGAAATAATGGTAAGCCCTCCGTACACGTTCGATGTGCGGAGGGCTTTGTTTGTCGAAAAGCACCTGCCGTTCCCTTGTGAATTTAACCTTAATCTTGATTTTTGGCACGAATTATGGCAATCAAAAATTTGTCGGCCAACGGCTAATTGGGCAATTGTTCCATTTTTAATCCGTTTCAAGATTGTTACTTCGCCCCGACAAAACTTACATGTTACGCATCTTATCCACCTTTCTTGTGT
>JBBQLD010000434.1:0-3739 GCA_038327555.1 Chitinophagales bacterium | reverse complement strand
GCAGAATCCCTTAAAAACTCGCCGTCGTCGCCATATATTTTTACCACTTTTGATTCGAAAATATCGTCGTCGATGCCTTCATTTGAGTAGGCAAGGGTTGTTTTCAGGAAACTTTTGTCACTGATACTCAAGGTGTGATTCATCCCTATATTGAGCAATTGCGCACGCTTTTCAAAATCTTCGCTGATATCGGTGCGCATAGATTGGTCGCCGGGGGTTTCCCAAATGGCGGGCTTTACGTCTTCGAGCGAAAAGCCGCTCTTGCCGCCTAGCCCAAAGAAAGAAAAGGTGCCTATTTTTTTAGTTGGCAGCACTATTTTAAACGTTGCATCCTGAAACTTTGGAACCCCTCCAATATCCACCAAGCCAAGTTCTTTTATTAAGGTAATTGTTGAGTATCTGTAATTTACAAGATAGGAGCCCCCGTAGCCTTTTTTGAACGGGCCTTCGAGGGTAAGTTCGGCGCCCAAAAGTCCAAATCCGAACACAGATTCAAATCTTTCGTTGTTCCCTGCCCTCAGTTTCACATCGTACAGGCCTGATAAAACATCTCCAAATTCAGGTGAAAATGCTCCAGTATAAAAATCGGAAGTGGCCAATAAATTATTGTTCAGCGCACTGATACCACCACCAATTGCGCTCTGGTCAGCAAGGTGGTTTGGATTGGTGATTTGTATGCCTTCCAGCTGAAATTGGACATACTTGGGCGAGTTGCCCCGGACAATTATGTCATTGCTGCCATCTTGGGTGCTCGTTATTCCGGCAAAATTTGAAAGGATTCGGGATGGATCATTGAAGCCGCCTGCATACCGATTGGTTTGCTCGGCAGAAATAGAGCGGGCACTAATCAAAGCCATATCGTTGAGCGCTTCGCCCTTGTTTTTGTCTGCCGTCACTATGGCCTCATCCATTCGTATGGCAGATTCCTGCATGCTGAGATTCAGCACGACCTCCTTTCCTGAATTGACCACAACATTGGGAATAATGGCCTTTTCATAGCCCAGGTAAGATAATTGAAGGGAAATTCTACCTATAGAAACGTTTTCCAACCTAAAATTTCCGTTTTCGTCGGTTGTGGTTCCGATCGTTGGTTCGCTACCCAGTATCACTACCTGCGCACCCACCAAGGGCATTTTACTGTCCTCATCTAGTATGCCCCCCCGGACCGTTTGAGACAGATTTTGGCACAAAACCACGCTTGTGAGCAAAAGAAATAAGACTACCGTTGCACCTATTTTTTTCATGTGTAGAAAATTTATGAAATGATGGTGCAAAGGACTAGGCTTACAAAAATGTGTTCATTGACTTTAGTTAAGAAATGTGTTTAGGGTCGTGTAAGAAATAACTTGTCACTTTGGGCGATGGTCAAAAAAAGTGAAAACATCATCACAATCCCTCTACGGCCCGAATCGCCTCCAAGGTTCGCGCTTCAAATCCGCCCTGAATAATCACATACCGCAATCCACGGCTTTCCAATTCCTGCCTCAGCCGCTCGAACATCCAATCTCGCTGTCCTTCAAATTCGCGCAATCCGTCATTCACCCAGGGAATATCAGGCGCACAAAGCAAAAACAGCTCGTAGCGCCGCGCATGGTCGGCCCAGAAAATCCAGGGTTGACATTTCCCTGCGAAATACACTTCGCTCCACACCTGGGTCACAATCAAATCGGTATCGCAAAACAGCAGTCGATTGGCCTCCGAGGCCATTTCATCTTCATGATAAAGCTGACCGCCTGCTACATGGGCAAAGTCCAGTGGACTGGAGTCCATGCCAAATTTTTCGCAGTAGGCTCGGCCGTATTCTGGCACAAAAACCGTTTTGAAATGCAGGGCTAATTTTTCCGCCAGATAACTTTTCCCACAGCTTTCAGGACCAACAAGTGCAACTCGTTTGATATAGTACGCCCGAACATTGGGGGGCAGCAACTCCGAATGCCCGAATGGATTTTCTCGAATTTTGGAACTTGCGATGGGGAAGTTTTTACGTTCCCGATCAATTGAAACATGTTGAATTCCAAGGCCTTGGGCGACTGATATTTGATTAATTCCGCTTTCAAACAAGGTTGAGGTCCCTGCTGGGAGATTCTGCAAAATCCGGGCCTCAGAAGGCACATGCGAACCTATGACATGCCGTACATCCAGCATTGGAAAGCTACTTTTTACCCAATGATAACGCTGCCAACCAGCGATCAAATCATCCGCCTGGGAAGTGACCAGCACCGTCAAATTTTCACATTGTGCTTGCGCCTGCTGAATCAAGAATGCATGCCCTTGATGGAATGGGGCAAATTTGCCTAGAATAAAACCGTGTTTCATGATTTGGACGTTAGACATTGGACTACTTTTGCGGACAAATTAAGCTTGGGAACAAGCCCAAGCTGCGAAATACAAAAACAATAGCCGTGACCAGCATAGAAGCCACCACAAAGGAAATTCAAAAATCGAGCAAGCAAGCGTCTATACCAAAAGATATCCTCGAAAAAGCCTTTCGGCTTATGGCTACTGCCAAAGCCATGACAGACATCTATGAGGCCAATTTTAAATTTGTAAGCAAATATGTCCATGCCACCTCGCGCGGACATGAGGCGATTCAACTCGCCGTTGGGATGCACCTTCGGCCACAGGACTTCGCCTATCCCTATTATCGAGACGATAGTATGCTACTTGGCATGGGCCTCCGTCCATTCCAGCTCATGCTGCAACTGATGGCCAAGCGTGACGACCCGTTTTCTGGCGGACGTTCTTACTACTGCCACCCTGCTTTGCGCGACGAAAACTACCCCAAAATACCCCACCAAAGCAGTGCAACCGGAATGCAAGCCATTCCGGCCACTGGTGCAGCCCTGGGTTTTTGGTATCATGAAAAAATGAAGACGTTGCCGTTTGGCAGCCAAAAAAACGGGAAGACCCACCTGACCGAAACCGTGGTTAATCTGGACAATCCGTACCCGTATCACTACAACACGCACAAGGAAATTGCCAACACCGAACCCGGCCTGGTCATCTGCTCCCTTGGGGATGCCTCCGTGACGGAGGGCGAAATCGCAGAAGCTTTTCAAATGGCTGTCTTGAAAAAGCTGCCAATCCTGTATCTGGTGCAAGACAATGGCTGGGATATATCGGCCAACGCCGAAGAAACGCGCGTAGCCAATGCCGCAGAATATGCCAAAGGATTTCCCGGCCTGGAAGCGATAAGCATTGAAGGCAACGATTTTGAGGAATGCTGGAGGACGGTGCAAGATGTTTTAGAAAAAATTCGCCGCGAACGCAGGCCTTTTTTGATCCATGCGCGGGTTCCGTTGCTCAACCACCACACTTCTGGCGTACGCAAAGAATGGTATCGTGACGATCTGGAAGAACATGCCAAGCGCGACCCCTACCCTATGCTTGAAAAGCTATTGCTGGAAAACGGGTTCACGGAGCAGGAGATTCAACAATTTGAAAAGGAAGCGACTAAAACGGTGTCCGAAGATTTCGAACAATCCAAAAATGCCGAAGACCCAAGACCAGAAGATTTGTTCACCCACGATTATGCGCTTACCCCTATCACCGAAGAGCGCGGTGAACGAAGCCCTGCCAACGGCGAAACCAAGGTAATGGTAGATTGTGCACTTTTTGCCATCGAAGAATTGATGCGTGAGTATCCAAGTTGCCTGCTTTATGGGCAGGATGTGGGTAAAAGACTCGGTGGCGTCTTTCGTGAAGCCGCAACGTTGGCTGAAAAATTTGGCGATCACCG
>JBBQLD010000433.1:0-3742 GCA_038327555.1 Chitinophagales bacterium | reverse complement strand
AGTTTTGACGGTCGTGCGTCGATTTGCAGAGACGTGTATGCCCATCCGATGCAACTGGCAGGCATCGAGTTTTTCTAAAAACTTGACTCCATCCTCGTCATCGCCGATAACACTGCATAAATAGGCGTTGCTGCTAAGTGAATGTACGTTTAATGCAACGTTTGCAGCGCCTCCAAGACGATCCTCCGTATTTTGGTGCAACACCACGGGTACCGGAGCTTCTGGCGAAATACGGCTCACAGAACCAGTCAGGTACCGATCAATCATTACATCGCCAACGATGAGGACATTCAGATTTTCAATTTTTTGTAATAAACTCATTTATAAATAGGGTCAAGTTCTTTATCAGGTAAGTGATTAATGTTGATCAGCAAGTTTCTCCTTTTTGTTCCAATAACGCATCAAACCAGCGACCGACATAAATGCTGGGTTTGCGGCTTCATATCGTGCCAGATCTGCTTTTGCTACCCCTGCTGCCAATAGTTCGGTATTGACAAATGCTTGAAAATCAGGTACAATAGAGGCCAGTTCAGTATTTGCTTCAGCGTAAGGGCGCATCCATTCAGCCCAGCCTAACAGACGCTGCTCCAACGCATCAAGGTGGGGAATTTTATCGCTAATTTCTCCAAAATGGGTCAGGAAAAACCTTTCAGAAGGTAATTCGCGTATCAATTGAATGGATGCCAGCCAATCTTCTACCTGAATATCTGGTGGTGGACAAGGGGGCATTACAGGCCCATTGCCCATGCGTACGCCCGCAACATCGCCGGTAAAAACAGCCCCGGATACTTCCCATGCAATGTGGTGTACCGCATGCCCAGGTGTGTACCAAGCCTTGAATTGCAAGCCAGCAGCCGCTATAATTTCGCCGTTTTCAGGCGCGTAAAGCTGGTTTTCAGGGATTGGACGCATTTCACCCCAGAGCCGATCCATCTCTTCGCCGTAGATCATTCGCGCCGAATTATAGAGTTTTTCAGGTTGCGCGAGGTGTGGAAGACCCTTTGGATGGACGTATATTTTCGCCCCCTGTTCGGCAAAGGCCCAGGCTGCGCCTGCATGATCAAAGTGGATATGGGAAAGAAAAACATGCTGGAAGTCAGACAGTTGCCAGCCTTTTTCAGTCAGCATTTTTTGCAAATGGGGGAGGGTAGAGGCTGGGCCACATTCTACGAGTGCGCGTCCCGCAGGGCCTTCCACCACAAAAACAGCGATGGATTTTTCAATTCCCAAGAATTGTAAATCAAGGGTGTGGATTTTCATCTGGCGAAGGTAGCTAGATAAACAAATCCCCAAATAACCAAATCCCCAAATCACCATAAAAAAAACACCTGCAATGCCGCTTGGCGTTGCAGGTGTTTAATTTTTTTCACAGGGAAATTACTTCTCTGCGCGGGAAGTTTTGGTATCCAAAACGTCTTTGCGGAGATCAGTAGCCAGAGCCTTCAACTCTTGCATGGCTTTGCGTACGCGAGCACCAGCAGCATTGTTGCCACCGTAGAATTTGTTTACGTCTCCTTCAACTTCGGCGACCTTAGATTTGATGTCGTTGAAAATTTTGCTCATGATTTTGATTGGTAAAAAGTTAGCAAATAAGGCCGTAAAAGTATGCTTTTATGCCAACTTCCAAGCTATAGTCCAACTTTTGAAAAAAAATCGTGCAAGCATCTTTAAACAAACAGGTCTGAAATTATACAGAACCAATTGGAAGCCAACTAAATAGACCTATTAGTGCCCCCTTTTTCGGGTTGTTTTTGTGCTGCTCTTTTTTACACCGACATTGCCGTTTCTCCCTCTTTTGGCGGTTGTAGTGGTGGTTTTGGTCTCTTTTACCCGCCCATTACGCTTAGTTGTCGTAGTCGTTTTTCTGCCCACAGCAGCTCCGTTTTTGCCCCTTCCTGCCACCACTTTAGTGGTACGGGTATGAACTACTTTTGAATGCGCACGATGCGGTGCGTACACGGCATGCGCACGAACAACGCGGTGTGTACGGACTACACGGGAGTGCGCGCGGTAAGGTCTTGCACGGACGTGAAACACACGCCATGGGTGGGGCCTCCAAGGTCTCCAATAGGAAGGGTAAACGCGCCAACGATAGGGCGATACCCAAACACGATATGCAGGTGCATACATGAAACGTACCGGCGCCCAGAACCACACGTTCACCACATTGCGCACGGGAGTTCTGTTTGCAGCAGGGCCTTTGTCCTTGCCGTTTTTTACCTTTTCTGCTTCAAAAGGTTCGGCAATGGTTTGTTCCCCATACAAGGCTTCGTCACCGACGATTTGCAGAATAGCGTTGTCAGCGCCCAGCTTTTCGATTTCAATGACGGCTACATCCTGCGATTCGTTTTCGTTGACGGCTACTTGGAGCACGAGTGCGTGTACATTGCCTTCAGTGTTGTCTACCACTCGGATATAGTCGATTTCTCCGTCCTCGTTTAAATCGAGGTTGTTGACATCGTTATTTTCGGAGTTCAGGCGTTTTTCAAAATCTTCTGGTGAACTAGATTTCTTGAATAGTTCAACAGCCGCTTCAAGGCTGAAGTTGTCGCCAGGAAGGCCAGTGCTGTCTGCATCCATGTCGCTTTGCGCGAATAATGGAGCGGCGAAAAGCAAGAATGCCAGCACGCTCGGAAAGGATGAAAATTTCAGTGTTTTCATACTGTAAAATGATTTGTTTGTGAACAATGTGAGGGCTTTGATGGAGAAGTTGGGGGGAGGTTTAATGAACGGGTTTAGAATTCCGAGAAATAATAAAAGTAGCGGTCTGGGTTTAGGAATCAAAGGTAATTTCCGATTTCCGATTTATTCGATTTCCGATTTCCGAATAGATTTAGTATTTTCGATTTTGCCCATATTAATAAGGTAATACAGGGCGGTTGAAGGCTGAATGATCAGTTTGCCTCGGATTTCTCTTGCTAAAAACCATTTATTTGACCGGACATCGGAAATCCCAAATCTATTCGGAAATCGGAAATCGAATAAATCGGACATCGGAAATTACCTTAGGTTACAAAAGGTGTATAGGCAACTAACAAAATTCTACGCTACTTTTGCCTCCAAGCGAAAAATGTCCCGCCGCACCATGCCGCAACCCTACAAAGCCTTCACCATTTACGCCCGTGAAGACGCGCAGTACCTAAAAGAGTTGCGCGGACAACTCCGTCCGCTTGAGATAGCGGGCCGAATCAAGGTCTAGAGCGACAGTGAGATTTACCCAGGAGAAGATTGGGAAGACGATATCGTGCAAAACCTTGATACTGCTGATATCATCCTCATGCTCGTCAGCGCGGCCTACTACGACTCGGCCTACAATTCATGAAAAAGAAATCAAATACGCGCTCCTGCGCCACGAAAAGGGCGAAGCAAGGGTGCTGCCCATTATTGTGCGGCCTTGTTCCTGGTAAGACGACCCCGTCATCAACCGCCTGCAAGTGTTGCCGACCGATGGGAAGCCCGTGACGGACAAACGCTCCTGGCAAGAGCGCGACGACGCTTGGCTCGATGTGGTGACGGGCTTGAAGCGCACGCTTCTCCTGCTCGACCTGGCTGAAAAATAACACATAGAGGCCGCTCTGGCTGCTCTAAAAGCCGTATCAGCTGCCCGCGACCTAACCGAAAGCGAACGCCTTGCTGCCGAAAAGCGCAGCCGCGAGGAACAAGCCCGGTATGAGCAAAGTGCCGAAAGCCAACGGCGGCAAGAAGCCCAACGCCTTGAAAAAGAACGTTTAGCCGAAGCAAA
>JBBQLD010000432.1:0-3768 GCA_038327555.1 Chitinophagales bacterium | reverse complement strand
CATCGGTTGTAAACACCGTTTTCCGATCTGATCCTAGCCAGGTATTGTGGGTAAAATTAGTCGGGGTGCTTTGGGTATTGATCAGCACGGGAGCCGACTTATTGATCATGTTCACGATGGAAAAAATTCCTTCATTGATATGGCCTGCGTAGAGGGTGTCATTGTCCACATAACCATCATGGATATATCCAAGTTGATCAAATTTGCCCACATACGTTGGATTCCACGGATCCGTGTGCAAATCTAAAACTACCGCACCACCGCTGAACAGGTTGCTGCCATAAGCATAAAGAAATCCTTTGGCCAGATCAATATGCAGGGCGTGAATGGTGTTGAGCTGATTTAAAATGGCGCCATCACCCTGGTAGTATTTATTGGGCAAAGTAGCTGAAGGTAGGGCACTGAGGTCTACAATTTGCACCCCTTGTCCTCCTTCCGAAACGATGTAAGCGTAGTGGGAATAGGTTTTTATTTCTTTCCAAAAATTGTCAGGACCAGGGACTTGTACAATCTGCTGGGGTGCATCCGGGTTTGTTACATCTACAATGATAAGTCCTTTGGAAGCGCCTACCAGTGCATATTCCTGACCTGTCGGCGAGGCCCAGCCGCTCATGTTGGCAACTGTTTGGCCAGCGAACGAGAGCTTGGAGCGAAAAGTGATGTTTTGATTTTGAGCAAAAGTAGCCGCAGAAACGGCAATGGCGAGTAATAGCGTTAGGGCATGTTTAAGCAGGTTCATCAGCAAAATCTAGGTTGTGAAAAAGTGAAAGCAGATACCAGCAGAGTGCCTGGGCATGCTTGGTAAGGACAGCAAATAAGGGGAAAAGTTGAGTAAAGTGGCTTTTGCTTTTCGACCAATCTTTGAAATAAAAAGAAGCGGGTTCCTAAGCATAACCCGCTTCTCCCTATTTCCCAAACTCGAATGCTATTTTGTCTGATAGCTACTTGCTCTTCCGCAACACAATTGCAGAAATCAAGGCCATCAAAAAACCAACTGGAAAAGGCTCCAGAAAGGTCAAGCCAAACTTAAGCAGGGGGTTTTTGTACATTTCCTGATAATGTTTCATTTCAGCCATTTGGCGATCTATTTCGGCGGGTGCTGTGCCAGATTGTTCGAGTTTCAGTTGGGTGTGTGCGATGTATTTTTCCAAAAAATCGGGCATCAAGGTTTCAGAAACCAACATCCAGGTCAGCACATAGCAAACACAGGAAACGATCGCAATCAGTATTCCGATCTGGAAACCTTTCCCAAAAGTCAAGGAACCTTCGCCTACTTGTTCCCTGTAAGATCGTACACCAAAGTACACGAACAGCATACTGAGCAAAATGCCTGCATAGCCATAATATGCACCAGTTTCGAAGTCCATCAAGGAGGCCGTCGCCACCATGAGCACAGCAGCTACTGCGCCCGAAAGAAAGCCATAACGTAAAATAGTCTGTTTCATAAAGAGAAGAAATTTTGTGTGAAAAACTGCTGCAAACCAACGGTTTGTAGCAGTGGTTCTCCTCATACTTTCGAGTGATTTCAAGGCAAAATTTAGAAAATACACTTTTCGGGGAGTCGAGGAGCGCGTGGCAGGGGCCTCTACTGCCTGAAATTTAGGTGTGCCACACATTTCTGAACACTATCGAGTAGAGGCTTAGGCCAATAGACCCAGTTCTTTTGCTCGCTGGATAGCCTGAGTGCGTCGCTGAACACCAAGTTTGGAAAACACATTCGAAGCGTGCGTTTTTACTGTGTTGAGGGAGACAAAGAGTTTGTCTGCAATTTCCTGATTGCTCAATCCTTGCGCCATTTGAATCAACACTTCCAACTCCCGTGGCGTGATGCCAAATTTCTCCAAAACTGCGGCTTTCGGTTGAAACTCGAGCGTAGAAAAAGCAGGATCGATATTTTTTCTTTGGGTCAATTTTCTACCCACCCAAATACCCAATACTGCAAACAGTACAGCCACCAGCCCCATGTACCATTCCTCGGCATTCCCAAATGTCAGCAGCCTGAATTGAGAAAACTGAAGTGCAGCGAGCAGCATGCCCAGCGAAAGACCGTAGAATAAGATATTGGCCCACCAAGATTTTGAAACTTCAGAAAACATCCTGCAAAAATGAGAAAAGTCATCCCGAAATTCGGAATGACTTTTCTTGAGGTATTCAAATCACTCCATCACTCCATCACTTCATCACTCTATCACCTAATCACTCCATCACCTAATCACCCCATAAAACTAGGGTTTCAGTACGACCAAGCGTTTGGTGCCGACTGAGTTTCCCAGCTTATCTACGAGGCTGTAGATGTAAGTTCCTTTTTTAAAATCATCAAGCTCAACTTTGAAAGAAGTTGTACCAGACAAGGTGTAGTTTTTCCTCCACACACATTTGCCGAGGATATTGAAGATTTTGAGGGTATAGTCGCTTGCTGCAAGATTGGTGCAATCAAAGCGAACCCACTCAACGGCAGGATTTGGGAAGGCTTGTATGCTGCTAAAAATTGCTGGAGTTGGGTCAATCACTGGAGTGGTCGTGATATTTTTGAAACGAATAGACTCCACAAGACTAAGGTCATTGCTCATTGTGGCGATAGCGATTTCCTCTTTTTCGGTGTTACTATAAAAACGAAAGGTAACCGTGGTGTCGGTGCCCAACCCGCCGCCTAATCCGCCGCCGCCGCCGCCGCCAAGAAGGGTGCCAAGGTCTATCCAACCTAAAAATGGCACTTTTATATCTACTCCTGTTGTTGTATAGTCTGTCCGCTTTTGGCGCAACACCGGGAAAGTACCTCCAGGAATCTGACAAGTACCATAGCCATCGACAACGTCAAGGCGTTGCGTGCTTATACGTATACGAATAGAATCTGGCACGATTGGCAATCCGCTAAGCAGGCTGTCTGGCAAGGCATCTGTGCTAAAGGGTAAGGACAGATCGGTCTGTTGTGAGCTTATATCAAAAAAACTTAAAGGCGATTTGCGCTCAACGATTACAGGATTGAATTTAGCAATCACATTGAGCCCCAAGCCTGTTGGATCACCTCCTGCATATCCGAGTGCTTCGAATTTTGTGTTGGTCAGATTGAAATAGGTTTCCCCCTGGCCTGTAATTACCAAGTCGGCTCCAGGATAATTGGCTACTTGATTGCCTACAGAAGCGGGGCGATACACAACCGAGAGGTTATCATCTTTTTGAAGGGTGCTAAAATCCCAAATTTGAGGGCCTCCAGGAGCGGAAGCAGGATTCAGACCTAGTGGTCCGTTGTCTACCGCAAACACCAGCGAGTCGCCAGCGGCAGGGAAGGTTGCATTGGTAACTGTGATTTGAGCCGAGGCGAAAGCACAGAGGGCAGAGAAGGCAGGTGCAAGTAACATTCTTTTCATCGGACGTTAGAAGTTGAAAAACCGGTTGTTAGAGATAATCGAACGAAGCCGTTTGTTTAAATAAGTTGTGATTACGGAACAGCGTTAATATTGGTCTGTTCTTCATGTCTAGGCTTCAAAGGTACGCTGCTTTTTTTAGGAAAAAAAGTATGCACCAGAATTGGTGCAATAACGTCAGGAATTGGCAAAGAAGATGCTGGAATCTAATTTGGTGGATCTGGGAAATATTGTTATTTTCAATGGCTTCCCTTTTGTTTTTTCTTTCAGCCGTACACTTTTTTATTTTGAAAATTTGCGCGTTCAAATTGTTTGTCATTCTGAACGTAGTGAAGAATCTGAGGCCGAAGGCCGAAGCTTTTTCTTCTAAATTTTAGGCCTTCGGCCTCAGATTCTTCACTAC
>JBBQLD010000431.1:0-3795 GCA_038327555.1 Chitinophagales bacterium | reverse complement strand
ATTGTTTGTCATTCTGAACGTAGTGAAGAATCTGAGGCCGAAGGCCGAAGCTTTTTCTTCTAAATTTTAGGCCTTCGGCCTCAGATTCTTCACTACGTTCAGAATGACAAGCCGCAAAAAAGAAGTGTACGGCTGGAAATTTCGCTATTTACCTCATTATCCTGGCGAAATAAATTTCGCTCTACATTAATGAAAACTTTTTCAGTCATTTGTCCAACGGAAAAATAATCAATACTCTACACACTCAACGATCTTGCACATGAACAAACCCTCCTTTCTATGTATTGCCAGCTACTTCAAAGGCAACGATTTTCTACGCGGTATGAAATCAACGGGCGCGACGGTTTATCTGGTCACTTCCAAAAAACACGAAAACAAAGCCTGGGCACTTGATGCGCTCGATGATATCTTTTATGTACAAGAAGATGCCGAAAACAACTGGAATATGGAAGACACCGCCGCAGGATTGGCCTGGCTGATGCGCAAGAAAAAGATAGACCGCATTGTGGCACTCGACGATTTTGATGTAGAAAAAGGCGCGTATCTCCGGGAGCATTTCCGCATTTCAGGGATGGGCCAGACGACGGCTCGCCATTTCCGCGACAAGCTTACTATGCGCATCAAAGCCCGCGACGCCGGTATTCCTGTGCCGTCTTTTTCTGATCTTTTCCATGATGCCGACATCAACCATTTCACCAAGACCGTAGCAGCACCCTGGATCATTAAGCCCCGCGGCCAAGCCTCGGCTACGGGTATGAAAAAAATAAATACTGCCGAGGAGCTTTGGGCGCACCTCGAAACGCTTGGTGCAGAACGCCACCACTTTCTGGTGGAACAGTTCAAACCGGGTGACGTGTACCATATAGACGCGCTTTCCGAAGGCGGTAAGGTTATTTTTGCGCGGGCTTCACAATATTTGGCTACACCTTTTGAAGTGGCGCATGGCGGCGGTATTTTCCGAAGTGCTGTGGTGACTTTTGGCTCAGCTGATGATAAAAAACTGCAGAAACTCACTGCCGATGTTATGGCGTCTTTTGGGATGCAATACAGCGCCAGTCATACGGAATTCATCAAAAATCGAGAAACCGGCGAGTTTTACTTTCTTGAAACCTCTTGTCGCGTGGGTGGGGCGCATCTGGCCGAAATGGTGGAGTGCTCTTCCGGCTTAAACCTTTGGTTTGAATGGGCGCGACTCGAAGCGGCGGTGGCCGCCGGCGAACCTTACAAAATGCCAAAGGTGCGTAATGACTACGCGGGCATCCTTGTTTCTTTGACGCGGCAGCAGTGGCCGGATACGAGCCAATTCAAGGATCCGGAAATCGCCTGGCGTATGACCGAAAATGAGTATCATGTGGGTCTAATTGTGCAATCAACCAAGCGACCGCGTATCATCGAAATTTTAGACAACTATGCTGAGCGGGTGCAGCGTGATTACCACGCTAGTGCTCCTGCACCAAAGAAGCCAAATTTGTGAGTTAGATTTCATTACAGGCTTATTTTTGACAGGATTTACAGGATCACCCCCCCGCTTTATCCTGCAAATCCTGTCAAAAAACAAGCCTGACCAAACACAAACCCATTCTATGCTCAGCATCGACCCGAAGCAAATTGCCACAAAAGATTTGCACCAATACATTTTAGCAGCAGTGGCACCAAGGCCTATCGCCTTTGCAAGTACCGTCAGTACCGACGGGGTGCCGAACCTTGCGCCGTATAGTTTTTTCAACGCATTCAGCAGTAACCCGCCGATCCTGATCTTTTCCTCCAATCGTCGTGTGGCAAACAACACGACAAAGGACACGTTGAAAAACGTGGAAGACACGGGCGAGGTGGTCATTAATGTGGTGTCGCATAATATTTCACGGCAAATGGCACTCGCCAGTATTGAGTATGGGCCGGAGGTAAATGAATTTATAAAGGCTGGCTTTACCCCTTTGCCCAGTGTTCTGGTTAAGCCCTTCCGAGTAGCGGAAAGCCCGGTACAAATGGAGTGCGTGGTAGATAAAATACTGCCGCTCGGCGATGATGGCGGCGCAGGGAATCTGATCTTTTGTAAGATCGTGATGATGCATATTTCCGAAACCATACTCAACGATAAAGGGCGTATCGACCCCGATAAAATCGACTTGATGGGCCGTATGGGGCGGTTTTATTACGTCAGAGCAAGCGGGGCGGCTGTTGAAGAAATAGTACAAGAAGTGACGCGCATCGGTATCGGTTTTGATGGGTTGCCGCCCAGTATTCGACATAGTAAGGTGTTGACTGGCAACGATTTGGCCCATTTGGCCAGCTTGCCTGCATTGCCTACAGAGGAAGAAGCTATAACACTGGTGGGAAAGGATGACCGGGTACAACAAGCTTTGTTGAGTAAGGATCGAATGGTGGCATTACAGACCTATGCAAAGGAGGCCTTGGAAAAAAATGAGGTGTTGCTCGGGGCTGCTTTGGCGGTGTTGGGAGGTTAGTATGGCCTTTAGGCCGTCGGGAAATGCGCCGTTTACGGCGCGCATGTAGCATCCGGGGCATAAATGCCCCTTGTCCCGACGGCCTAAAGGCCATACTACCATTTATGAAACAGCATAACCATTCATAATTAGCCCCAGAACGGAGTTAAGGGTTCAATACAAACCAATTATGCAAAATTTCAGAAACATCTTGTTGCTCACAATGCTAGGTGCAATGATCTCTTGCAACCAGCAGCCCAAGCCCAGCGCGGCTTGTGAATATTTAAAAAACGAAGAAACAGGGGTGAAAACTGGCGGTATTCGCCAAATCTCGCTCGACGGTGGTAAGTACAAGGTTTGGACCAAACGCATCGGCAACAACCCGAAAATCAAAGTACTGCTCCTCCATGGCGGCCCTGCTTGCACCCATGAATACTGGGAGTGCATGGAAAGTTTTTTGCCACAGGAAGGCATCGAATTTTACTACTACGACCAACTTGGCTCGGCATATTCCGATCAGCCGAACGATACGAGTCTTTGGAATTTACCCAGATTTGTGGAGGAAGTGGAACAGGTTCGACAGGCATTGGGATTGAACAAAGACAATTTTTACCTGCTTGGGCACTCCTGGGGCGGTATTTTAGCTGCGGAATACGCTTTGAAATATCAAAGTAACCTGAAGGGCTTGATTATTTCTAATATGATGATGAGCTGCCCCGAATATGGAAAATATGCCGATGAGGTGCTTGCAAAACAAATGGATCCGAAAGTGCTGGTTGAAGTTCAAGACCTTGAATCAAAAGGAGATTTTACCAACCCACGCTACATGGAATTGCTGATGCCCAATTTTTACAACCAGCATATTTGTCGCATCCCATTGGATAAATGGCCAGATCCCGTGAATCGTTCCTTTGCTAAAATCAACCAAACCATTTATGTCAGTATGCAGGGGCCGAGCGAGTTTGGTATTTCAGGCAAACTGGAAAAATGGGATGTGACCGCCAAACTTCCCAGCATCAAAGTGCCAACCTTAGTCGTGGGGGCCACGCACGATACGATGGATCCTGCACACATGAAAATGGTGGCTGAAAAGGTACAAAAGGGTCGTTTTTTGCTTTGCCCGGAGGGTAGCCACATGAGCATGTGGGATGATCAGGCGCATTATTTTCCGGGATTGATTTCTTTTTTGAAGGATGTTGATGGCGGGAAGATTTGATAGAGGATTCAAAAAAGACCTGAATTATGTGCTATTTTTGAGCATTTTATGAATTTGCCGGATTGATGTTTGTCCCCAATTTTCAAACTCAATTACGTTTAGAATTTTACCCCTACCGCAAGTCGGACATATGGC
>JBBQLD010000430.1:0-3830 GCA_038327555.1 Chitinophagales bacterium | reverse complement strand
AACTTGCCGATGTTTGTGCCTGAAAAGAGCTTGTCTCGTAATTGAGATAACACCTACCAGTACATACCATGAAAGAAAATTCGTCATCCCAAACGCCTCCTGATTGTTTTCAGCAGTCAGAAGTAGAAGCCTTCCAAGCCTTTGAAGGTCAAAAGCTTGAAACCGTAAACTATTACCTCTGGCGTGCCAGTCCCAAATCGTCTTTTCTCTACGCCATCGAGCTTTATTTTGAAAACGGCGAAACGCTCTTGCTGTCGAGTGGCGAAAGCAGCGAAGCCATCCGTATCATTAATGCCGAAGCGTTAGTTGAAACCGCCAAAAAGCTGCAAGTTCTTCACGGAGAAGCACTTATACAACGTATTGTAGCCAATGTACAGCCTCTTTGGCGGGATGTGGTTGGCGCAAACTTGCAAGAAATCCGCCTCGCACGCCATGAATCGGGGCTTTATCATAACGATGCGCTGCTTCTGGATTTTGGCGAAAAGCAAATTATGCTGGAATTGAATGAAAAAGATGGGCTGATATTGAGGGAGTTTGAATAATTTCGTCAAAGTCACCACATCTAAACGTGTATCTTTGTCCAAATTATGGGCTGTTCCAAATTCGAATAGTGCAACCACACCATCACTCAGATCTTTAAAAGAAGTATTTTAGTTGATGAGGTGTTAACCATTGAAATTGCAAGCGGCGTAACCGTTTCTCTGCCCTGTGAACATTACCGCAATATCCATTCGTCGTCCTTCTCTAGTCATCGTGGTTTTCGCCGTGTTGGCTTTCATGGGCATTTCCAGTTACCTAAAACTGCCGATCGAGCTGGTGCCAAAGTTCAGCGCACCAGTAGTCACTATTATTACTATTTATCCAGGAGCCTCGCCTTCTGAGGTAGAAAATGCGGTTAGCAAGCCCATTGAGGATGCGATTTCCTCCCTGGAGGGCATTGATCAGGTGCAAGTTGGCTCGCAGGAGAACTCATCGTTTGTCGCGGTGGAGTTCGAGCAATCCGTAGATTTGGACAAGGCGGTGCAAGAGATGCAGCGCAAAATCAACCAACTTCAGGCCTCTTTGCCAAAAGAGGTGCGCACCCCGGTCATCAATAAATTCGCGTTGGATGAATTGCCGATTTTAAAAATTGGAGTAGCCGGAAATCTCACAGGCGCAGCGTTTTACGATGTAATAAAAAACCGGGTCGTACCAGAAATTTCGCAGGTAAAAGGTGTGGCACAAGTGAGCATCCTGGGCGGCGAAGAGCGCGAAATCAAAATCAACATTTCTTCCGCGAGACTCGAACAATATGGCCTGTCGCTGCTTCAGGTGTCTCAGGCGGTGCAGACCGCAAACCTCGATTTTCCCACCGGCAAAGTGACCGGAGATCAGGGCCAATTGCGCATCCGACTTGCTGGAAAGTTTCTGAGTATCGACGACATCCGCAATCTCGTTATAGGCAAAAGTCGTTTTGGTTCGTCCATCTTTTTAAAAGACATTGCCGAAATTCAAGACGGCACCCGCGACCCTGAGATCATTTGTCGCACCGACGGACAACCAGCAGTAGGCATCAGCATCCGCAAGCAAGGCGACGCCAATGCCGTGGAAATGTCGAAACTCGTGCTGGAAAAAATTGCCCTGCTGCAAGGCGCATACGCCTCCGATGGAATGCGTTTCGAGGTAGTCGCCAACAGCAGCACCTTTACCAAAAAAGCCACCAACGCCGTTGTTGAAGATTTGCTCATTGCAGTGATCCTGGTTGGCCTGGTCATGCTGCTTTTTCTGCACAGCCTGCGCAATGCGGGGATCGTGCTGATTTCTATACCTACTTCCATCGTCAGCACCTTCGTGATGATGAACTTGCTGGGCTACTCGCTCAATTTAATGTCTTTGTTGGGCCTTTCACTCGCCATCGGCATTCTGGTAGACGATGCTATTGTGGTCATCGAGAATATTTATCGGCACTTTGAAATGGGCAAAAACAAGGTGCAAGCCAGCTATGACGGGCGAATGGAAATTGGCTTCACTGCCTTGAGTATCACCCTGGTAGACGTTGTGGTATTCTTGCCCATTGTGTTTACTGCCGGACTGGTGCCCAATCTATTGCGTCAGTTTTGCATGACGGTATTGACCGCCACCTTGATGTCTTTGCTTGTGTCCTTTACCCTGGTGCCTTGGCTGACCTCCAGGTTTGGGAAACTGCATCGTTTTGAAGGAAAAAACTTCTCCGGGCGGGTTATTTTAGGGTTTGAAAGATTTTTGAACTGGGTTTCTGATGGTTTCCTTCGATTATTAACGTTGGCCCTGAAAAACCGCCGCACCAAGATCGTCACCGTCCTCACGGCGGTCGCCATGTTTTTTAGTTCTTTCCTGCTCGTAACTTCCGGGCTTATCGGGAATGCTTTCATGGAAGCTGGAGAACGAGGGGAGTTTTTGCTCGAAATTGTATTGCCGCAAGATGCTTCCCTGACGCAAACCGATGCCATAACCAAACGCGTGGAAGATTGGCTGCGTACTCAGCCTGAAGTAGTACGCACGTTCACTACGGTAGGCGCAAATAACAAATCTTTTGGCCTTAGTGCGCCAAATATTGCCGAAATTCAAGTTTTTTTAACCCCTTACGGTGGAATTAGAAAAGAACTCACGCCAGTTTTTGCCCGAAAAACGAAAGTCAAATTAGAGGAAATTGTGGCGGGTGCGCGTATAAAAACCAACCCAATTGATATTCTTGGCCTGTCGTTTTCGCCGATCGAGGTACAGCTCAACGGTCCTAGCCTGGATAGCCTCTTGGTGCTCGCAGAAAAAGTCAAAAAAGAAATGGCGGCTGTGCCTGGCTGCGTAGAAATCAGCTCCACGGTGGAGGGCGGCAACCCGGAAGTGAAAGTGGAAGTGAACCGGCAACGTATGTCCGATTGTGGTCTCGCCATGGCGCAAGTTGGACTCACCTTGCAAACCGCCTTCAGCGGCAATACCGATGCAAAATACCGAGATGGAGATTTTGAATATCCCATCCGCATCGCACTGGATGCCTTTGACCGGCGAAGTGTGGAAGACATCAAAAACCTTTCTTTTGTAAACCCGCTGGGTAGCACCATCTACCTCAAGCAATTCGCTGATGTGCGCCAGAGCACGGCACCTACTCGCCTCGAACGCCGCGACCGAAGCACTTCACTGATGCTCACCGCCCAGGTAATCGGTCGGCCAAACGGCACCGTAACCCGTGAAATCATCAAACGCCTGAATCCGCTCCCCTTACCTCCCGGCACCCAGATCAAATATGGCGGAGATTTCAAACGTCAGCAGCAAGGCATTGGCACACTGGGTTTTGCGCTTTGGGCCTCGCTGGTCTTTGTTTATCTCATTATGGTTGCGCTGTACGACAACTGGATTTACCCGCTGGTGGTACTCGTATCCATACCACTTTCCGTGATTGGGGCATTTCTCGCCCTGGCCCTGGCTAGTGAAAACCTCACCGTATTCACAGGTCTTGGCATGCTCATGCTCATTGGTTTAGTGGGTAAAAACGCCATTCTGGTGGTAGACTTTGCCAATCAGTTGCGAGACCAGGGCGTGGAACTAAAAGAAGCGCTTTTGCAAGCCACCAAACTGCGTTTCCGCCCGGTTTTGATGACCAATATTGCTATGGTCATTGGCCTGTTGCCCATTGCTTTTGCGCAAGGCTCTGGCGCCGACTGGAAAAATGGCCTCGCCTGGGCCATCATCGGCGGCTTGAATTCTTCGATGTTCCTTTCGTTGATTGTGGTGCCGGTGGTGTACTGGATGTTTGACCGGGCAATGGAGAAATTGGGGATTGGGCGGAAGGAGAAGGTGGATTTTGTGGAGTAGGG
>JBBQLD010000429.1:0-3846 GCA_038327555.1 Chitinophagales bacterium | reverse complement strand
ATTATCTGCGTTAAAATTCTGGTTTTCCGGGGATGTGTTGAAGGCATCAAGCGTAACAATTACACCAACCGGGTCACCTGGCATATTGGATGCATTGGGCTTGAACATCGGTTTGCTTGCATCTTGCAACGCAAATTGACTCCCGAATTGCCAGCCACCGAGAATAAAGCTGCGGTTTACGCCCAAAAGATCGATACCATTGATGTTTGCAGGACCGTCTACCATCGTGTATTTTATACCCGTCGACGGTGTAGCCAACTCGGGGGTAATTTGGTGATTTGCTGAGGCGGCATTCGTGCATTCGCTATGGTTTGCATCCTGATTAGCCAAAGCATGGTAATGCCCAAGCAAATCGCAGGTGTGCTCAAATTGATTCAACACTTCGCCTGTTATGGCATCGATAAACCATTCGGAGCGGCTGAACACATTTGGGCGGGCGGCTACATGCCAGGTCAAACGTTCGCCAGTGAGATTTTCTTTGGGGTGAAAAACGATTAAATTAGCAGAAAAAGGTTGACCATCAATCAGTCTCAAATCTTCTATTGTCCAATCGGTTTTGATATTTGAAACGCCGATTTCGGCTTTAACCTTCAAAATAGCCGCATCCGCGCTAAGGGTAGGAACGATGGAAGAAAGCTTTGGCGTTGGGAAATATCGCCCATTCATGCGGTCAAACGCACCGTTTTTTGTGTGGCAGATCACCTCGCCGCCCCAAACGGGCAAGCCGTTGAATACCTGTTCCAAACGAACGTGCGCATTGCCTTGCTCGTCGGTTTCAGTGGTTTTTGCAACAAATTCTGCCTCGGGTTGAGCGATACCCTGCGGGTTCAAGCTGGCGCAATAGCCTATTGCCCGCTCGTCCATGGATTGGCTTTCTGCTGCCGATCCCGAAGCGGCTGTCTTGCCTTCAAAAAAGATAGGCAATCCATTTTCGCCGCGCACAAAGGAAACCTCGGCGGTTTTTAAACCCTCAGAGGGCTGGAGTATGGGCATTGGTTTTGGCCGCTGGGAAGCAACGCCGAATGGGTTGCTCGCAGGGGGTACAAGGGCTTTTCCGGGCCAATTTAGCTGTGGGACTGAACCAGGGTCTGCGGCAGTCTTAGGTAGCTTTATTTTACCGTGTTGTGCAAAGATGGGGGCTGCCGCAAATGCCAGCAACAGGAGGAGGGAAATAATTTTTTTCATAAAAAAGGAATGTGATGGGTAAGAAATCAGACGTTGGAAGGACAAAGGTGGGAAATAACCGAATAAGGAGCGGGTGAATATTATATCATAGACAGCCTAAGCGACTGTTGCTCAACCTACATTCCGGGCATCTACTTCTGTCAGCACTGAACCAACAAATTGACTACTGAGCGACCGAAGGAATTGGATCGAATCTTTATCTGCGGTTTTCAACACAGAATTGGCATTGAAAACTGCCAAAACCTTGTCTGCAAACGGCACAAGTTCTTGCGCATCGGAATACAAGTTTAGCGCGGCAGCCTCCATCAGCACATAGTCATAATGTTGGCGGAGTTCCGTTAAAAAGGCGTGGAATTGCGTTGGATCCAGAAGCTCTGCCGGCGATTTAGGAAGGCCCGTATTTCCAAGAATGTCTACAATTTGGGTTTCGCTTTTTTCAGCCGATTGGGTTTTGAGCTGGAACACATCGGTCAGCCCATGATCCTGAAGCGCTTTATTCAAAATAGCCTTGTTGGCACTTGCTTGGTCGGTAAAAGTTTCTGGCAGCGGAGCCTTAAAATTGGTATCAAGCATGAGCACCCGCTTGTTGTTGAACGCCAGTGAATGTGCCAAAGAAAGCATCGCGAAGGTTTTTCCTTCTTTCGTTTTTGGACTGACAATCAGGATAGTCCCACCGCCAGAGGCGATTATTTGCCCTCGAAGTTTGCGCAAGCTTTCGCGGAAAGCAGTGACTGCCGTATTCGGGGTTTTATCCATAAAAATGCGCTCCAGGTCAAAACCCTTGACCGGAATAACAGGAATAGCCGCGAGCAATGGAAGTCCTTCTGTGTATTTTTTAAACAGGTCAGGGGACTGAATAGTACTATCCAGGTAGGCCAGTCCAAATAACGTTATGGCCGTCAGGGTGCCAAGCACGATGGCCGCAAAAATGCTGATCAGCGTCCGGCGATCAGGCTCTGGCCACTCCGGCAATTGCGCAAATTGAACAACGGAAAGCGGATTTTCAGCGTTTTCAAGGGTGAGTTTGGCTTTGATAAACTCGTCGTTTATTTTATCGAATTCCAGTTGAGCATTGTCCTGTTCGGCCTGAAGTTTGGAGAACACTTCATCGCTGACGACCATGCCGCTGAGTTTGTTTTTGAGGGAATAGATCTCGCTGCTTGTGCGCTTATAACTTTCCTCTGCCTCAATGCGGTCAAGGTCGTTGTCGACCCGATCTTTATAAAGGTCTTCCTTGGTTTTTTTACCTTCCTCATTGCGTGGGCGGCCTTGCGAACGTGCTGAAGCGCGCATGGCCTCTTCCAGTTCAGATTTTGCGGCGCCGAGTTCTTCTGCCAAGTCAGCATTTTTCCCACCCGCTTCGGCATTGCGGCGGGTGAGTTCTCGCACGCGCTCCATTTGTTCGGCGGTATTATTTTTCTCCAAAAGCCGGCTTTGAATTTCTCTGGCATCCTTGGATTCACGGTCTCCTTCGTATTTTTTGATTCGGCCAACGGATTCGGCGGCTGATATTTTTTTAGCCGCTGCACGTTGGCGTTCGAATTCCAGTTTACTGATTTGACCCACCAACTCTTCACTCTGTTTGCCCAAAACAGGAAGCCCTTTTTGCTTCAAATATTCAAATTTCAGGTCGCTGATAGAATCTACCACCGCCTTTTTTTCGTTGGCAAGCTTGGTGTACGACTCCACGTTTTGGCGTTTGTCGCGCACCAACAAGCTAAAATAGTAGGTCAAAAATCGAGTGGCATAGGAGTTAGCCAAATGCTGGGAAAGGGCTGGTATTTCGGTTGTTACGGAAATGTCGAGGTAGTCCGTTTGGGCTTTTCTTTTCACGGATAGACTACGGAGAATAGCATCGTTGTCATAGCCATAAGCCCGGGCAACTTTATCCAACAAGAAATCGAACTGCGGGTCAAACGAGGTATCTTCGAGGCTGTCCAGTTTGATTTTCTGGAGCTCCACAAACAGCGATTTTTTCTCTTCTTCTGAAAAATTAGCCAGTCCAGGATTGGCTTTTCGGAAGGTTTTTTCCGTCCCGTTTCCGTATTCTGCTGCCAAATCGTGCTGGAGCATTTCGATCGTGACCAACTTCAGTGCCGAGCGCGACTGGGCGAACTCCAGAAGGTTAGAAAACGCATTGTCAATTTGGTATTGTTGCACAAAAGCGTCTGAATTATCGGATTTAATGCCCTTGTAATTGACGATGCCTGTGGCCATCACGATACTCGACTTGAATCTTTCCGGCTTTTGCCCGATGAAGAAAAAAGTGGCTAGTGCCGCAGCAGCCATTGCGCCAAGGATTAGCCATTTGCGGCGAAGGAGTATGTTTAAGAGGTAGGTGAGATCCATAAAATCGGATTTTGGTCTGGTTTATTAAATTTGGTCAATGTGGCGGCATAGCGTTGTACGAATCCAACTAATTGGGCAAAGGTAGTGCCAACTGTCTCTGACTTAGCCAAAGAAGCCGTTTAAACCTTTCAATTTACATTGTTTAGGGTGAAGACCAATCGAGGTTTACTTCTAGTGGCAGGGGCACGAAGTCTTTGACGGTTTGTTCGACTCTTTTGAACTGATACTTTGTTGCGCCTCAGTCATGGAGAGTCCGCTACAATCCTTCGTCGCGCCTAGTCTCATCTCAAAATAATCTGACCAAACTATCAA
>JBBQLD010000428.1:0-3861 GCA_038327555.1 Chitinophagales bacterium | reverse complement strand
CGATGAAAACGAAACCGAATATTATTCCTTTGACCCTGCTCCATCCAGTATTTTTCTTACAATTTGGGTGGCTTCGTTCGATGGGTCAAAGGAATAATATTCGGTTTCGTTTTCATCGCCTTCGAAGTTGCAGCCGTTGTGGATGGTGATGGGGTCTTGGGCAGAAAGTAGGGAAGTGAAAAAGAGGGTTGTTAGGAGGATGAGGTTTTTCATGTGGGTTGGATTTGATTGTGAGGATAATTTTAAGCAAAGTGAAGCTATTTTCTCATTTCATAAGGGAAGGGGATGTTTTTGAAGACGAGGGTTTTTAATGCACCGCTACCAACCGATATTGCAACTCTCAATTCGGGTACTATCTCCATCGATTTTAAATCCTTAAAAATGACTTTAAAAACGGAGGAAGATTGTTCAGCAATTTTGACACGCAACATATTAGTATCATCTTTAAGAACAGAAACTCCTTCTAAAATCAAATCATCGGCTAAATAATAATCTTCAAAATTTACAATAGAACATGGTACTGCACCTAGTTTTGGACCTAAATATGTATAAAAGTCTATTTCTGATTGTGCAATGTTCTTGACAAGAAAAGAAAATGTAGTAGTTTTTAGAACGCTCTTTGCAGAAATCAAAACTACTTCAATGCTACCGAATCTTTGATAAAATTTCCCCGAAAGACTCTCCACAGCAGACTCCATTTCTCTACCCGCACCTGATCCAGGTCTTTTCAAAACATCATCCTGCAATTTCCAGCCATTGGCAATGGCAGCTGTACGGGCACCTTTGGCGGGATGAGTGGTCGTCTCGCCAGCTAACTTCATAGATTCCATGCCTGCAATCGCTTCTGCAAGCGTAGCCCCAAGCGTACGGCATATTGCCCCGGCAAACTTATCTGCTTCCAACTCCATTTGGCGACGCCTTTTAGCGTCTTTCTCCCCAAAATCATGGCCGTTTAAGTGATGGCCTATTTCGTGGGCAAGCACGGTATACGCCGCCCATTTGGTTTTTGCGTCACCTTTGAATTTTTCAAGAAAAGTTGTGGAGTACAAAATGTATCGACGCTTGTCTACAATGGTCGCAACGGCGTTTTCGACATTGGACTCTTTGACAATAATGGAACCATGGCTCAAGCCGCCAGCTCCGTCAAGTATTTGCTTTACTATCCTGGCGGCCTCTTCAGACGGATCAAAGGAATAATACTCGGAGCCGTTTTCATCACCATCAAAGTTGCAGCCTTTTGAAATAGTAATGTACTGCTGAGCTTGCACAGCTCCTGTAAGGGCGAGGAATAGGAGTAAATTCAAAAGTTTCATGTCAGGACGTTTTATGAAAAGTATCAAAATAACTCAATAATCTACATCTTTTCAACAAGATTCAAAACAGACATTCCAATTCGATTCAGGTCAATTTGGGCTTTGGCTGGATCGGCCACATTCAATGCGCGAGCCTGCTCTAGTGCGGTAAACTGGCCCTGAAGCAAAATAGTTTCCTTTAAGTCATCGCCGCCCGTTTTTCCAAAGGTTTCTCTCATTTTGGCAAAAGCATCAGGTAGATCGTTGGCTGCGACGAGTTCAAAACATTGCTCTCTGAGTAGGTGGCCTTTATCTTTCCATTCGGCAGCTTTTTTTGCGGCAAAATCAAGGATAATCCGCTCATCTGGTTTGAAAATCAAATCCTTACGGTAAAAAACCAGCCAATACCCAACGAGCAGAAGCGCCTCCATTGGAAGCAGCCAGTAAAGTGATTGAGCCAGATAACCCAGGATACTTAACTCCTCCCGGGTGGCAAAAGGCTCAGCAAGTAGCGTAAGCAAAGTGAACAAAATGTAGCCCCAGCTCCCTAAAACCAGGCTTTGATGGGCGGTTGGGTGGATGATTTTAGCGGGGTAACGATTGAGCATAGCACTGGCCCAAAGGATGAGTAATGCAGGCAAAAGCACCAGAAGTGCCCAAGCCCAGCCCTCGGCTACTACATCAGACAATTTTCCACCAATCGTTTGGGCAAATACCAGCAAGAGTACAGCGGCAGAGCCCATGAGTACTGCGAGCAGACAGGCACGACGGGTTTCGGAGAGGAGTTTCCAAGCCATGACTTATGGTTAAATTGTTGATTCGGTGATTTGAAGGCTTCGCTCAAATTGGCCAGAAAGTGAAAACTCTAAAAACCTAGTGAAGGTCCAATGCCTGTTTTCTGCAAATGGGTTTGGGCATTGAGGATCGCGGGCCATTTCTGCGCGCAAAGTTTTGTGCCCGGCGGCGCTTCAAACTCATACACCAACACATCGAGGTAATGCTGTTTATTGAGTTGCATTTCGGCAATTTGTGGCGGCAGCCGATTCAAGCCATCGCTGAGCCAAGCCACGGCTTCCTGTTTGCCCACGCGTTGCGAAGATTGGCCATAAGGCTGATCGGTGACGATAAAAACAAAGATTCGAAAGTTACCCGGCGTTGACATGACGAGCGTTTTCAGGTAGTCCCACACGCCTTCAAAATTTTCCTGCACAGGGTAATCTTTCCATCGATTCGCGCCAGATTTTGGCGAACCATCCACGTTGAATTGCTCCAGTTGGGTGACGAGTGCAAAGCCACCTGGCACCTGAAAATAGCTGCGTTGTGCATATCCAGTGGCTTTCAAGCCCTGCCGCAGCCGCGCATCCACGTCACCAAGGCTGCGATTGTTTGGATAAAGATGCTCGCTCAGGGTTTGACTCTGGAAAAGCTGTGGGGGCGGCCAGGGAAAATACGGCAGGTGCATCTCGGTGGCGTTTGCATCTTCAAAGGCCATGTTTTCCTGCACCTGAACATGGAGGCTGGAGCGTTGCCAACCGTTTTGGATGTTCTGGCGACGTTTGCTCGGGTTAGTCCCGTAGGAAAGGGGCTGTTTGTCTGGAATGTCGAGGGCTGAGCGCAACTGGGCGATGCCTTCCACTTTACAAAGGGCATAACCCATGAAAAAGTCAGCCTCTAACTCTTCTTTTTCCCGAAATGCCGGGTCAAAACTGTGTTCATTGACGTGGTGGCCAATCTCATGGGCAAGCAGACCATAAGCCACGGCACGTTCCTTATTGGGAAGTTTCAGGTAAAAATCCTGGGAATAGAGCAGGTAGCGTTTCCCATCAGACAGGATTGCCGCTACACTTTCCACATTGCATTGCACGAGTTCAAAATTTCGAGTCGAGCCTGTGGCCCGCAGGATTTCATCTACAATTCCAGGTACAGGCGGCGTAGCTTCAAAACTGTAGAGTTCTTCCTCCAAAACCCCTGTGTAGGTGCAGTTTAGTTTGGTGGGAACTTCAAAAAATTCTTGAGCCGGGAGCGGGAGAAACGCAAAAAGGAGGAGATAGAGGGTAAGTTGTGATTTCATGGATGAGGGTTTTTGAAGTCCAAAGATAATCACACTTTTGAATGATACTGGATTCCAATGTATTTGTATCACAGTAAACTTACGTTCCTTAACTACTAAGTACCTGCAATTTTGCAAATTTCAGCACAATCCGCCGTTCCGGCATTTCGTCGTTGTTAAATTGGATGGTGGCCACGCGATTTTCCTTGGGGCCTTCCACGCTGATGATTTTCCCTTCTCCAAATTTTTGGTGCGCCACGGAAGCGCCCGCCACAAGGTCTTCTATTGGAGAGGCTTTAAAGTTGGCGAGTGCTGCGGTAGCTGGGGGATTCATCTTTAGGATACGCGGATTGGCAAAATTGCCGCTCACACTGGCTTCACGAGATGATCTGCCTTCCTGGGCTGAATTGAATGCTGGCGTTCCAATACGAGCTGCACCCATTCCGCCGACCAAATCAAAATTTTTCAGGTCTATTTCCTCCAAAAAACGGGAGGGCTCATTGGCTCGAATTTGCCCGT
>JBBQLD010000427.1:0-3896 GCA_038327555.1 Chitinophagales bacterium | reverse complement strand
CGCCTGAATGAACTGCACAAAAAAATTGCTTCGCTCCATTTCCTCGACCCGGCTTGCGGTTGCGGAAACTTCCTGATTATCAGTTACCGCGAATTGCGCGAACTGGAATTGCTCCTTTTGCGCGAACTGAACAAAAGCGGGCAAGGCTTTTTGGATGTCCGGGAAATTATGCTTGTGAACGTTGACCAGTTCGCCGGTATCGAGTACGACGAATTTCCCGCCCGTATCGCTGAGGTGGCCATGTGGTTGATGGATCACCAAATGAACCTGAAAGTTTCCAATGAGTTCGGGCAATACTTTGTGCGGCTGCCGTTGACTAAAGCGGCTAAAATCGTGCATGGGAATGCTTTGCGGGTAGATTGGGGGACAATTTACAGCAGTGCTATTCATGATGTCAGTGCCGATGAAGTGAATGTGATTCAGGTCAGCGAAGCCCAAGTACACTACCAAACACTCAACGTTTTTACCAAACAGGTCAATTTCCTTTCCGGGGACAACCAACTTCTTGCTGCCACGCCAAACAATGGAAGTAGTAGCTTCGACTATATTTTGGGAAACCCGCCGTTTATCGGCAAGCAACTCCAAAACGAAGCGCAAAAAGTCGATATGCAGCAGGTTTTTAACGGGGTACAGGGCGCGGGCGTATTGGATTACGTCGCTGCCTGGTATCTGAAATCTGCCCAATATATCCAAAATAGACGCACTAAAGTGGCTTTTGTCAGCACGAATAGCATTTCGCAGGGCGAACAAGTGGGAGTGCTTTGGAGTGTGCTTTTCAACTTCTACAAGATAAAAATCCATTTCGCGCATCGCACTTTCAGTTGGAGCAATGAAGCAAAAGGGAATGCTGCCGTCCATTGTGTCATCATTGGTTTTGCGGCTTTTGATACCCCCGAAAAGCGGATTTTTGATTATGAGCATATCAAGGGTGAGCCGACGGAGCTAAAAGTCAAAAATATAAATCCTTATTTAGTGGAAGGCTCAGAAATATTTATTTTGAGCCGCTCTAAGCCAATTTGTAACGTACCTGAAATGTTTAAAGGTAGCCAGCCAACTGATGGAGGAAACCTAATTTTAACAGAGGCGGAAAAAGAAGAATTATTGAAGAAAGAACCAAACGCCTATATATTTCTGAGGCGATTTATTGGCTCTGACGAATTTTTAAATGGGAATTACCGTTGGTGCTTGTGGTTGAAAAATCTCAATCCTACCGATCTTCGCAAATTACCACTCGTTACAGAGCGAATTGAAGGGGTACGGAAAATGCGATTAGCAAGCAGTAAGGCTGCTACTCAAAAATGGGCACAAATACCAACACTCTTTACAGAAGATAGACAACCTACAAGTAATTATCTACTTGTACCAAGTGTTTCATCTGAAAATCGGAAGTACGTTCCGATTGGATATATGGATAAATCAGTTGTTGTGTCAAACCTTGCCTTTGCACTACCAAACGCATCTATGTCTCTTTTTGGAATATTATCCTCTGCTATGCACATGGCATGGATGAGGCAAGTTTGCGGAAGGATGAAAAGTGATTATCGCTATTCAAATTCAATCGTCTACAACAATTACCCATTTCCAGCATCTCCTACCGACCCCCAAAAGCAAAAAGTCGAAGCCGCCGCGCAAGCCGTACTCGACACCCGCGCCAAATATCCCGGCAGCAGCCTTGCCGATCTATACGACCCCGTTACCATGCCGCCCGACCTGGTACGCGCTCACCAAGCCTTAGACAAAGCCGTTGACCAGTGCTACCGCCAGCAAGCGTTCGGCAGTGAGTTGGTACGGATTGAGTTTTTGTTTGGGTTGTATGAGCAGTATATTGCGCCGATGTTTGGAGGGGAAACCAAAAAGAAAGGAAAAGCAAAATAGAACATGATGAAGCAAAAAAGCCGACTTGCCCTATTCCTTTTTCTTGCCCTTTTGTATATCGCTGTATCGTTTATCCCCGACCTCGTTTCGGATGAACTGAAGGGTTGGTGTCTGGACAAATTCGGGCCAAAATATCCCTGGTATTTCATCGGCTTCTTTATAATTGCCTCTTTTGTACTCTTGTGGTTCGGCGATTTAAAAGAATTGTTGGGCACGCAAAGCCAGTCTATCGATCCGAAACGCCTGAATATTCCCTGGTCGTTAGATACAAAAAAGCGACTTCAGAAAGCAAAGGATGCTATTTCCGAAGCGGATCCACAAACCGCATTACGGCTGCTTTACGAATTTGATACCCCCGCACTGAACGAGCAATTAACGATGCTTTCCAGCAGGCTTGCTCAATATCAAAAGGAAAATATTGCCGGAATACAGGCTACAGATGAAAAGCGTGTTGTATTCAATCAGATAATACATAGTATTTTCTCCCTTATTAATTCGCTGGAAGCCGGGTTTTCAGAAGAGGCGGGCAACCGAAAAATCCGCGCATCCTTACGGCAACGGTATCAGGAGCGCCTGAATCAAAAAATGGCATTCCGGCAGGCGGTAAAACTGCGGAAATGGATGTCCAAAGAAGGAACCAGCGAACTGGCAGTTTCTACTTTCAAAACTTATGCGGAGCGGGAAATACCGCAAGAAATAGGCAGGTTCTTTCAGGATGCATATGGGCGCTTGCTCATTGTCGGGGAGCCTGGCATGGGAAAAACTACGCTGTTGCTGGAATTGGCCGACCGACTATTTGATCTGGAAGCGGATGCCTTGCCGGTATTGCTGAATTTGGCTTCCTGGCAAAGCGAGTTTATCAAACTGGAAACCTGGCTCAACGAAGTGCTGGCATCCGAATTAAGTACCAACAAATCGGGGGTGAAAGCGGTACTTCAACAATCCAACCTCATTTTATTGCTCGACGGCCTCGACGAATTGAAAGAGGAAAGTGAAATGGCTTCCTGTCTGGCTGCTATTGCGGAATACGGTGCAACTGCCGGACGGCGATTTGTGATTACCAGTCGCATTGAAGCGTACAAAGCAGTACAAGAAGACGCACGTGTAAATATGCAAATCGAAGTCGGCTCCCTCGACGCCGACGAATTGATAGCCGAATTGGAAAGGATAGGTTATGAGCAGCCAGAAGCAAAACCGCTGGCACTGGCTATCCGAAATGATGCATTGCTCCAGGAAGTAGTAAAAACGCCCTTCTATTTTAACACCTTACAGTTGCTGTATGCGGGCAGAACACCCCAATTCAATACCCATGACTTGGAGGGGCGAAAATCCGAAATTGAACAAAAATTTATTGCATATGCAATAAGCGCCACTAAAACAATTGCATATCCGGCAGCGGGTACTGAATACTGGTTTTCTTTTTTGGCACAGAGAATGAACGAAAAAAGGATAGTTGTTTTTGAACTGCTGGATTTGCAATATGATTGGCAATCGGGTACAAGAGGAGAAAGGTTTACGGCTGGTCTGTTTGGAGGCCTGGTTGTAGGTATAGCTGTAGGTTTGGGCGCAGGCCTGCTTTTCGGTCTTTTCGGGCTGTTTGGAAGTCAGGACGGAGGTCTAGTATTAGGCCTGGTTATAGGTTTGTCACTAGGTATGGTTGTAGGCTTGTTGTCAGGCTTAGTTGTAGGCTTGGTCAGCGCAATTAAGAAAAGTTGGATTAATATAAAAACAACGGACAAGATTGCATGGTCATGGAATGCATTGTATAGGTATTCTGAAAAAAATCTAGTTATGGGTCTGATTGTAGGTTTTATTATAGGCCTGAGTGGGAAACTGTTTTTATGTTTAGTTATAGGTCTGGTTATAAGTCTGGCAATAAGTCTGGTCGAAATGATCCAAGAAGAATCCGCACAATTTACACAAATCAACAAACCCTATCAACGTTTCTACGCATCTA
This sequence comes from Chitinophagales bacterium, assembly GCA_038327555.1. Classification (GTDB taxonomy): domain Bacteria; phylum Bacteroidota; class Bacteroidia; order Chitinophagales; family Saprospiraceae; genus M3007. Next base: position 64 of record JBBQLD010000427.1, on the reverse strand, counting down.
TGCAGCACTTGCATTTTTCCATTTTACAGCACTGGCATTTGCGTTACCTGCTTGCCAAAAAAGG
>JBBQLD010000426.1:0-3907 GCA_038327555.1 Chitinophagales bacterium | reverse complement strand
GGCCCCTTGACTTGCATGTATTAGGCCTGCCGCTAGCGTTCATCCTGAGCCAGGATCAAACTCTCCATTGTGTATTCTTCGCCACCGATATGATAAATCATATCGGGTAACATTATTCCTCAACCATTTTTCAACAGCTAGCCTTACCTGTCTCTCCACTATCCTACCATCTCTTTTCCTTCTACTGTCAATACGTCAATGAACTCTTGTAAAAGCCCTTCGGCTTAAAAATTTTCTTGCTTTTCTTCTGATCCTTAAAATTGGGGACGCAAAGGTAATACAGTATTTTGCTTTTGTCAAAGAAGTTCCAATTGTTTTTTTGGGAGAAATGTTTTTTTTTGAAACCAAATTCATGATAAGCGCTAATCGGCAATTAAACACTTGCAATTTTGAAGTAAAGTACTTACTTTTGAAAGTAGTTTACTCCTTTTGGAGAATTGAAATTTTTAAATAAACAACCAGATTCAATGAAAACCATTCCTTCCCTCCGCCAATTATGGGCGGGCTTCACCCATTTGCTTTATCCAGAGCTGTGCGTTGCCTGCGGTGGCGACTTACCTTCTTCCGTTACTTGTTTTTGTTTACGATGTAGTGCCAGGCTTGCACCCTCGGATATGCACTTGGTACAAGAAAACGAATTTATCCAACGACTTTGGGGGCGTGTCAAGATCGAAAGCGGTGCTGCGGCCTATTATTTCACCAGAGAAAGTCCAATTCGGATGGCTGTGCACCACTTAAAATACAAAAACAAACCAGACATCGGGCTAATGATCGGGCGAGAATTCGGGAAAAAGCTTCGGGGCTCAGATTTTTTCAAAACTGTGGATGGGATTGTTCCGGTACCCCTGCATCCCCGAAAGGAGCGCTTGCGGGGATACAACCAGAGCACCATGTTTGCACAAGGCCTTTCAGAAGCCATGGACGTACCCATGCTGGGCAAGGTGCTCGTTCGACGCGCTTTTACGCAAACGCAGACTAAGAAGAAACGAATGGAGCGGTTTCAAAATGTGGGAGAGGTTTTTGAAGTAAAAAAGGCTGAGACGATTGCCGGGAAACACTTATTACTAGTAGATGATGTATTAACAACTGGCGCGACTCTAGAGGTCTGTGGACTAGCACTTCTCGGTGTTGAAGGGATAAAACTGAGTTGCGCGACCATTGCCATCGCTTCGAGATAAAAGTTGAGTCCAAAACCAAATTCACATGATGCGACTTCACCCTGGCCATATACGAGACAAAATATACCTCTCCAGGCTTCTGGAACTTTACATCACGACCTTACAGGAGTCGCCATTAGAACTACGCCTGAAAGGTTTGGTCTACGATACAGACATTCCGGAGTCTATTTTTCTCCGATTGATGGGGCTTTACCACAATCTTGAAGATGCTCCAAACATCAATGCGGCGGATTTTCATATCCTTTTTGCGAATATAATGGTTCGATTCTCAACGGTAAAAATGTGGTTGACGGAAGACGGAGCGGTCGTGTTTGAGATGTGACGGGTGATTATGATTTTTCAAAAAGCCACCATTTGGGAATGTGTTTGTTGCGCTTTTTGATTTTAAAATTCACAGAAATATACTGGCCAATGTGTGCCGTAGCCTCCGCAGGATCATCTGTGAACAGCACGAGATCGAGGTCTTCAGCTGAAATGGTACCTTGAGCAGCCATAAACTTCAGATAATCTTGTATTGGCCGGAAGTAATCCAGCCCCATAACTACAATTGGAAAGTTGGTTATCTTTTTGGTCTGCACCAAAGTCAAGGTTTCAAAAAACTCGTCCATGGTGCCAAATCCGCCAGGCATGATCACAAAGGCATAAGAGTATTTGACCAACAAGACTTTGCGCACAAAAAAATAACGGATGGTTACAAATTTGTCGAGCCAGGGGTTTTCAACCTGCTCATGGGGCAAGCGAATATTACATCCTACAGAAGGCCCGCCAGCTTCGCGTGCGCCGCGATTGGCCGCTTCCATTACGCCGGGTCCACCACCAGTCATCACGGTCATACCCAAATCTATGGCAATTCGCCTGCCCACTTGCCGTGCTTCTTCATAATAGCGGTGACCTTCTTTGAAGCGGGCGGAACCAAATACCGTGACACATGGGCCAACAAAATGAAGGGCTCGAAAACCACGAATAAATTCCCAAAATACGCGAAAGGCAAAGAATAATTCAAATTGTCGCTTTCTCGGGCCATCCAAAAAAATGCGTTCTTTGGGGTCAATAAGTCGATTATTCATAGTTTTATGTGTGATCATTGCTTTTAAAATGAGCCGCAAAACTACAGACTTCTGAAGCTTTCGGCCAAATGACGCTTCTTGCAGTACCTTCGCCCTCGAATTATGGAGAATTTTGTTGATTACGTCAGAATACGATTCCGTTCAGGCAAAGGCGGATCGGGCAGTGTACACTTTTATCGTGGCCCAGGCACCCCTATGGGTGGCCCTGATGGCGGCGACGGGGGACGCGGCGGTCATATCATCCTGAAGGCTGAACCTCAGGAATGGACTTTACTTTCGCTCAAATATAAAAAACATATCCTCGCTGAACATGGCGACGTTGGGCGAGGTCAGCTCAAAACTGGCCGCGATGGCCAAGATATCGTTGTAAAAGTACCTTTGGGTACGGTGGCGCGCGATGCCGAAACAGGCGAGGTCATGCTAGAGATCACGGAACGCGATGATGAAAAGATCCTGCTGACAGGTGGACGAGGGGGAAAAGGAAACACCTTTTTCAAAACCTCTACGCACCAATCGCCCCAATATGCACAGCCCGGCGATCCCGCAGATGAACGCTGGATCATTTTGGAACTCAAGGTATTGGCAGATGTTGGTCTGGTTGGTTTTCCCAATGCAGGTAAAAGCACCTTGTTGAGTGCGGTTACAGCCGCTAAGCCCAAAATCGCAGAATACGCCTTTACTACATTGGTACCACAACTAGGGATCGTAAAAGTGCGCGAAGGACAGACCTTTATTATGGCCGATATTCCGGGCATTATTGAGGGCGCCCACGAAGGCAAAGGGCTTGGACACCGGTTTCTGCGGCACATCGAACGCAATAGCGTGCTGTTATTTATGATCCCGGCAGATACCAATCGAAATATTCAGGAGGAGTACAATATTCTGTACAACGAACTTCAGGAATATAATCCCGACCTGCTCGACAAACCTCGTATTCTCGCCATTAGCAAATGTGACTTGATTGATGAGGAGCTGGAAAAAATGCTGCGCGCAACCTTGCCGCCGGATATTCCGGTGATTTTCCTTTCTGCGATGATCAATCAGAATTTGCAGGAGTTGAAAGAAATGTTGTGGAAGATTTTGAATGCATAATTGATTTTCTTTTTGTACCTTTAGGTGTAATGCCCAAAAAGACTGGTTTCAGCGCCCCCTGAAGCCAGTCTTTTCTTTTTTTAATTTAAACTCGCTTCCAAATGCTAGTGAAAACCTTTGCCGGCTCCGTCCATGGAGTCGACGCACAAATGATTACAGTAGAGACAAACTGCGGTGGTGCATTGGGTAATACCGACAAGATCGGAATTTACATCGTAGGCCTACCTGACAGTGCTGTTCGCGAAAGCCTTCCGCGCATTGAAGCGGCGGTGAAAAACTCCGGCTTCCGGCAGCCCCGCCTCAAAACCATCATCAACCTCGCTCCTGCCGACATCCGAAAAGAAGGATCAGCTTTCGATCTGCCCATTGCGCTAGGTATGCTTGCCGCCGCCTGCCTGATTCCCCCCGATGGGTTCGAGGATTTCGTCATCATGGGCGAACTCTCTCTGGATGGTTCGTTGCGCCCGATAAAGGGTGCATTGCCGATTTCTATAAAGGCGCGGAAGGAAAATTTCAAAGGCTTTATTTTGCCTAAAGCAAATGCCCGTGAAGCAGCTATCGTGAACGACC
>JBBQLD010000425.1:0-3929 GCA_038327555.1 Chitinophagales bacterium | reverse complement strand
CAAAAATGGGTTTGGCTTTGGTAGCAGCATCTTCGGCAGCGCGATTCATGCGTTCCGACAAATCGGCTTCTACGTTAGAAAATCCGGGGACGACTTTGAGCCTATTCACCACTTTTTGAGCTTCTTCGGGGAGCAGAATTTTGTAGGGAGATTTGAAATAGCCGTCTTTTGCAGAGAGAAAATCTACGGCTTCGCCGATACCATTGTTCAAGGCTTCTTTGAGGCCGTTTCCGGCTTCTTCTTGGCTAAGTGGAACGTCAAGCCCAACTTTATCCTTGGCTTTGTCAAGAATTTTGCCAAACTGAGCATGTGCAAATTGAGCAACCATCAGCGCGGCAAACAATAGGAGTGATTTTTTCAACATGATAATCAATGTGTTAGAATGAAAGGGAAGAAATATTGCAAAGTTCGAACCTTTAAACGTGAAGCGAGCCGTTTTGGAACACGATGCGTCAGGGTTTAGACTTTTCTTAAAGACGCTGTACCCCGGAACTCTGTTCCGGGGGCGTAAATTTAAGTCTACCCGAAACTCTGTTCCGGGGCTGTAAATATAAGTACACCCGGAACGGAGTTCCGGGATACCTCAAATGAAGTCAATGCTAAAATATTTAATCAGGGTTTTAAGCGCGGTAGTTATCTGCTGCACTGTGCTGGCCTATATCTGCCCATCTGTGAACCCCGCCAAGTTTTCATGGTTATCATTTTTTGGAACAGCCTTCCCCTGGTTGTTGCTGGCTAATCTGATTTTGTTAGGCATTTGGACTTGGCGCGGCAATCGTTTCGCTCTGTATCACCTCGGCATTTTAGCTTTTGGCTGGCAATATGTTACAGGGTTTATTGGCTTTGATTTTGGCAAGGACTCCGTGCCTGAAAGTGCCATCACCCTGGCGACACACAATCTGGGCGCCATTTACTTAGGCCGAGAAGCCACGGATGCCTGGCGCGAAAAACGAGCGGCTGCATACGCGGGCTTTTTGAAGGAAAACGGCTTCCCCGACATCCTTTGCACCCAGGAAACGAGTGGAAAATTTTATCGCTTGCTGGCCGAAAAAATGGAGTATCCATACACTTTTAACCTAAAAAAAGGAACCGTCATCCTAAGCCGGTTTCCGATTTTAGCCGGCGGTGATATTCAGTTTGAAAATACCTCCAACTCCACACTTTGGGCTGATATCAAAGTCGGTGAAAAGAAGGTTGTTCGCGTCTACAACATTCATCTTCAATCTAATAGAGTAACAAAAACCACAACCAAAGTAATCCAAAAAGGTGATCTGGATGAAGGCGAAACCTGGCAAGACATCGGTTTTGTGTTAGGCCGGGTAGGCTCTTCCACTAGCTTACGTGCCGAACAAGCGCAAAAATTGCACGAACATATCATCGCTTGCAAACTGCCCGTTATCATTTGCGGCGACTTCAATGACACCCCAAATTCTTATGTATATTCCTTGTTATCTGAAGGATTCAACGACACCTTCCGCCAAAAAGGACTTGGTCTCGGCACTACTTTTGGCGGGGCCTTACCACTCCTTCGCATTGACTATATCCTGACCGAAAAAAACATCACCACCTTCTCCTGCCGTACCTCCCGCGACGGCGATTTTTCTGATCACTTTCCGGTCTTTGCAGCCTTGGGGATTTGAGCGTTCTTTGCGTGATCAAATCTCCAATTCAACTTATACTCGATTTGTCCTAGCCATGTCCACCATAAAATACAATAAAAAGGGCTTCTCCTCCGAAACCCTGCTCAACCTCTACGAACAACTCGTCAAGCCGAGGCTCATTGAAGAAAAAATGTTGAATCTGCTGCGGCAGGGGCGTATTTCTAAATGGTTTTCGGGCATTGGGCAAGAGGCCATTTCTGTTGGGGCAGCCTGCGCTTTACTACCAGATGAAGTGATTTTTACCATGCATCGCAATTTGGGGGTGTTTACCGCCCGTGAAATGCCAATGGATCGGATGTTTTGCCAATGGCAGGGCAAACGCCTCGGTTACACTAAAGCACGCGACCGTTCATTTCACTTTGGCGCGATGGAACACGGTATTGTGGGCATGATCTCGCATCTTGGGCCTCAACTCTCTTTGGCGGCCGGCGTCGCCATGGCACATAAACTAAGGCAAGAAGGTCGAGTCTCGCTTGCATTTACAGGCGATGGCGCCACGAGCCAGGGCGAATTCCATGAGGCCCTCAATGTGGCGGCGGTATGGAAACTCCCCGTTATTTTCCTGATTGAAAACAACGGCTATGGCCTGAGTACGCTGCCCAACGAGCAATACGCTTGTAAAGACCTGATAGATCGTGCCCAGGGGTACGGAATGCGCTCCGCTAAAATTGATGGCAATAATATTTTGGAGGTATATTCTACCATCAAAAATATAGCAGAGGAGATGCGAAAAGACCCGCAACCCTTTCTTTTAGAATGTATTACGTTCCGGATGCGCGGACATGAAGAAGCCAGTGGCACGAAATACGTACCACAAGAACTCATGGATGAATGGGCCAAAAAAGACCCCATTGAAAATTACGAAAAATGGCTTTTGAAAGAAGGTGTACTCACTGCTGATAGCATTAAAGCCCTCAAAGAAAGCTACAAGAAGGAGGTGCAGAAAGCGGTCGATGTGATGTTCAACGAACCTGAGCCCGTGGCGAATACAGCGGAAGAGTTGGCAGATGTATACGCCCCACCACCTGCTTCAGCGGTAACCAAACCTGGTGCAACAGGCAAAGAAATGCGCTTCATTGACGCCATTTCAGATGGTATGCGCGAAGCCATGCACCGTCATCCAGAACTAATCTTGATGGGCCAAGACATCGCAGATTATGGTGGTGTTTTTAAAATAACCAATGGCTTCACCGACGAATTTGGCAAAAACCGGGTACGCAACACCCCACTTTGTGAATCAGCCATAGTGGGTATTGGTTTGGGGTTGAGTCTGAAAGGCATCAAAAGCATGGTGGAAATGCAGTTTGCCGACTTTGTAACCTGCGGTTTTAACCAGATTGTTAACAACTTGGCCAAACTCCACTGGCGTTGGGGGCAAACCGCCGACATGGTGATCCGAATGCCTACTGGCGGCGGAAGTGGCGCCGGGCCATTCCACTCGCAATCAAATGAAGCCTGGTTCACCCATGTTCCGGGCCTCAAAGTAGTGTACCCCAGCACGCCGGCTGATGCAAAAGGTCTCATGCTGGCCGCTTTTGAAGATCCAAATCCTGTCCTGTTTTTTGAACACAAAGGACTCTATCGCTCCGAAAGCGGCCTTGTGCCTGATGGTTTTTACACTACTGAAATAGGCAAAGCACGACAAGTTCGCGAAGGAAAAGAAGTAAGTATCCTGACCTATGGACTTGGGGTGCGTTGGGCAGAGCATACAACAGATGAGATGGGTCTGGATGCTGATATCATAGATTTGCGTTCGCTGGTTCCGCTTGATTACGAAGCGATTACAGCCTCTGTAAAGCGTACAAATCGGGTACTTATTTTACATGAGGACACCCTTTTTGGTGGCATTGGCGGAGAGATTGCAGCCTGGATTTCAGAGCATTTGTTCGAACATCTGGATGCCCCAGTAATACGTGCGGCGAGCATAGATACCCCTGTTCCGTTTGCCATTCCACTGTAGAACAATTTTTTTCCGCTAGACATAATAAATGGGCAATTGGAAAAATTGCTTAAATATTAAACGACGGGGTATCACGATTCTAGTGGCAGGGGCACGAAGTCTTTGACGGTTTGTTCGACTCTTTTGAACAGTTACTTTGTTGCGCCTCAGTCATGGAGAGCCCGCTACAATCCTTCGTCGCGCCTAGTCTCATCTCAAAATAATCTGACCAAACTATCAAAGACTTCGTGCCCCTGCCACTAGTGGCGGGGGGACGAAGTATTTTTAGGTTTTGTAGTAAATTTTTAAAAGATAAATTTTTGTGGCGC
>JBBQLD010000424.1:0-3936 GCA_038327555.1 Chitinophagales bacterium | reverse complement strand
GTCCTTAAACCTGGTCACTTCTCAGGGGTTATGATCACTTTCCCAAACATCGTCCGCTCCGCATTTTTCAATTCCGCAAAATAAAGCCCTTTTTGATTTGAAGTCATTCCTCGAACGGCAATCGTTTCGGGTAAAAAACCTGCTTGATCCCACATTACCTGCCCAAGGCAATCTAAAATGCGTAACGTAGAAAATGTGCTGGCGAAAGGATTTTTTATAAAAAAGTCGCCAGAATTTGGGTTCGGATAAACCTCCAGATCAGTATTTTGAATATTTAAGCCAGGCTTTTCAAATTCTAGGCTGATGGCCAAACGCTCCTCATGTTCCATAAGATAGGCCTCTGGAGCAAGTTTTGAACTGGAAATCTGTACTGCAGCATGAACATCCGAATTCACTTTTCCTCGAAGATGCATGGTGAATAGAAGCGGGTCAGTTTTTGTAACAGTTGCAGGAGTTGCCCCTGCATTATCCCAGCTCAAGGAAATCAAACCATTTGCTTTAACCGCAATATTTTGCGGACTCAAAAGTGCCGGTTGTGTAAGCTCCACTTGTTCCAAATCTACGAGAGAAGGGTCAATCCTGAGTTCAAATTGTAAGCCTTCAAATGTAGTCCAGTCCTCCAAAAAGACAGGTATGGCAAAGCTTTCACCCGCTTGAAAATCCCGGTCAGCCAAAGTCAAAAACAGGGTGTCATCTGGCGCACGAGCGATTGCCGGATTTGTGCTTCCGTTTACATCGCCGACTTTGATGCCAACGAAATTTTGCCCAAACTGATTGGAAACCAAAGGATTAAAAATGATAATCTCTGGCACTGAAGTCGAAAACGGGTTTTGTGGGTTTGGAAAAACAAAACTCGAATCTACGAATCGCCAGGAGGTATTAGTGGGCAAGGAATCCAGGAGGCCGAGGATGACTTTCCGGAATTGCACCACATCAAAGGTGGTGACAGAACCCGAAAGATTCGCATCGGCAGCGAGTATTTTATAGGGCGAATTAAAAGGCTCGGTGCCTAAGATATGCTTCGAAATAAGCACAAGATCAAAGGTTGTCATGCCATTAACCCAGTTTGCGTTGTTGTACGGTTTAAGGACGTATGAATCGCCAGAAGGAACATCGCTGAATCCGAAATGTCCTGTGGTGTCGCAATCGGTGAACTCAATAAAACCGTCGGACGATACGGAGACCAGAATATTATTTACGGGCAAACCAGTTTCCGTACGAATGTTGCCTTCAACCTGATGCTCAAGTCCACCATTTCCGCCACATATATTCGCATTGTCTTGAACCGAGACTTGTGTCGTACAATTTGCCGTATTTCCGGCCGGGTCTTGCACCGTAAGGGTTACGGGACGAAGGCCAGTTTGTGGACAATCAAAAGCAGAGGGTGTGATGGTAAAAATGAGGCTATTCTGCGGGCTGCAAAAGTCTGAACAACCGCCATCAAAATTGAGTGGATTCAAGGTCGCAGTACCCGAAGACTGTATTTGGACCGACACCCCAGTCAGGCAGACCGCATTGGGTGGCGTGAGGTCTTTAACGGTGATTTTGAGGATCTTCTGTACGGAGTTTCCACAACCATCTTCGGCTGTAAAAATTACTTGATGAATTCCCAAGGGGTATTGCCCGGAGGCATTGTTTGTGTTGCCTGCACCAGAGAAATTGCTGTCGTGTGAAAGTGTGATTTGGTTGCTACAATCGGTCACGGTCACATCCGGCAGCGCAACCGAGCCCAGACAATTAATCGGGTCGGCCCCAACAGTCAGATCTGCTGGAAGAGTAAGCTCGGGCGGGGTGTGGTCTACTACATCAATGATCTGCGTTTGCTCCCAAATGCCTGCCGAACCTCCATTGGGATTGTACACACAGTGATCTACCACCTTCCAGGCCCGGAAAATGCGGAAACAAGAAGGCGGCGCGATGCTGAATATCTGATCTGTGTAATTGACTGAAAGTGGCGAACAATACAGGCCTCCAAGAATAGGGGCACCTGTAGCGGCGGGTAAAATACTGGCAGGGCTTCCGCAGCCAGTTACCGAGCTATTCGCCGGGAAGGCAACCGTTGTTGTGTTGACCACATTGACCGTGATTTGCTGGCTACAGCTTTTGGTATTTCCCGCAGAATCGGTAGCAATCCACCAGCGGGTCACAGAGCCAATATTGCAGGGCTGTATATTCACGAGATCTTGATGAACAAGACTTTTCAGGGCACAATTATCAGTAGCGGTCGCCTGGCCTGTTAGGCTGAGGTTTTTGTAATCCTGCAAGCAAGTCAGTATTCGGTTGGTTGGACATTGTACCGTAGGCTTCAGAAAATCGCGCACGTTCACCTCCATTTGACAGAAATTTTCGAGGCCAGCGGCATCCAGTACTCTGAGGGTGAAGAGGATTGGCGCGCCTTGATCGGCACAAGCGACTTGTATTTGTGGCAAGAATTCTATCTCATCGCGGCTGATGGATAAAAATACCGGTCCACAATTGTCATAGCTCCCGGCATCAACATTGAGGGTGTTTACATAACCCACACCATTGCTGGAAATCGAGATTTGTAAATCTGAACTGCAGATGGCTTGCGGTGGACTCGTGTCTTCTACGGTGACCAGCATGGTTGCGGTAGTCGTATTCCCACACCCATCGGTGGCGGTATACTTTACCAAATGCTGACCTGTTGGCACACCGATAAACGGCCCATAGCCAGATCCGTAAATCCAAGAAGGCACAACGTTTACCGAAGAACAGTTGTCAGAAAATACTGCTTGTGGCATGGTCACCGTGCCCGTGCAGTAGAATCCATCAGTCCCGACCGTAATATCGTCAGGGGCAAATAGGGTAGGGGCTTCCTTATCTTCAACTTTAATAATTTGCGTACGATTGGTAATGGCCCCAGAGCAAAAATCTACGATCGTCCAATTGCGCAACACGGTAAAACCCGCTGGTGCACAGTGGTTTATAGTCTGGTCTGAGAAAGTAGCTGCAATTTCACACTCAATCGAAGCGCCGACGGGTATACCATTCACAGTGGGTTGTCCGGTCAACTCAAGATCATTAGGGTCTTGGCCGCAAACCAGAGCAGGCGAGGAAAGATTGTCGCGATTAGGTGGAAAGGTGACATTGACAGCCGAGATGTGTTTGAGCCAAATCGTTTGCAGGCAGGTGCTGGTATTGCCATGTTCATCGCTAGCCGTCCAGCTCCGATCAATGCGTTTGAGTACTGCTTGGCCGTTTTGATAGTTGCCACAACCCAAGGGCGTTTCATTGTCAAGATAGGTGAAATCAATATTACCTGGTGTGGTGCAATTATCCGTGCCAATGGGCAATCCAAGTACTTCTGGTGCAGGGTCTTCGTTGCAAAAAATGAATTTTTCAGCGCAATTGCTCAAGGCAGGTGGAAGGGCGTCAAACACTTCCAGCGTGCCGGTGCAGAAATTGCCAGAAGCGGTGTGCTTCACCTGAACGGTTACGGTCTGACCGATTTGAGCGCAAGTGAGTGGATTGGCAATGACCTGTCCAAAATTATTAAATAAGGTAACGGTGAGCGGGCCAGGGCATGAACTACCCGCATTAGGCGCAATAATTTGTGTGGTAATGAGTGCACGGCCCGTAGGATCGAGGGAAACTTGCAATCCATCATTGCAGGAAAGGGCGCATTGCGCCGACAAAGGCACGCGCATCCCCCACAAAAAGAGGAGCGGAAACAGCCACGCAAAGCGATGGCACGTAATCGGAGCTTGAGTATGTATCGGCACAGGATGTGAGGGCGGATTAAAGATTATAATAGCTTGGTCAGCTGGGATGCTTTACTAGTGGCAGGGGCACGAAGTCTTTGATGGTTTGTTCGACTCTTTTGAACTGATACTTTGTTGCGCCTCAGTCATGGAGAGCCCGCTACAATCCTTCGTCGCGCCTAGTCTCATCTCAAAATAATCTGACCAAACTATC
>JBBQLD010000423.1:0-3997 GCA_038327555.1 Chitinophagales bacterium | reverse complement strand
TTTCATCATGGCCAAGCATCTCGGGAATCATGGCTTGTGTGGATGTCTTCGCTTCGCTACGACATGACAAACTCACGATTTTCTCATTATTCCACTCCTGAACAACAAGCGAATAGCCACTAAAGAAAATGTGTACCCTTTGTAACAAATAAAAATGCTGCTCGAACTAGATTTGCTCCAATTTCAACCCCGACTCCGACTCTCCAAATCGGGCGAATCAGCATTCGTATTTGACCCAATTCGCAAGAAAGAGGTATCGCTAACGCCGGAAGAACTCCTGCGCCAATTGGTGCTGCTTTATTTGCTGGAAGAAAAAAAATACCCAGCCCAACGCATACGGTCGGAGCTGGGTATCCAGGTAAATGGCCTTAGTCGGCGCTGTGATCTCGTGGTATTCGATGCTGCCCTGAAACCCTGGCTTTTGGTGGAATGCAAGTCACCAAAAGTTATCCTCAACCAAAAAACCTTTGAGCAGGCAGCCCGTTACAATCTGAGCTTGAGAGCGCCCTATTTAACCGTTACAAATGGCCTGGTTACCTACTGTTCTGCCCTGGATTTTGAGCAGGAAAGTTTTGAGTATTTGGCTGGCTTGCCGGAGTATCCGGGTTTAAACACATAGTCACATAGGCCACATAGTCTTGATTTTCAATACTATATGGCCTATTTGACTATATCTTTGCAATCAACCCCGAGAATAATTAGGCGACTCCCGAGTAATAATAATATTGTGCGGATGACTCTCCGTCATACCTGCATTTGTGATTTTTACAAACTGACCATTTTCTTGCAAGGCTTCTACGGTAGGAGCTCCGCAGTAACCCATGCCTGCCCGGAGTCCACCAATATACTGGGTCATAACCTCTTGCAAAGTGCCTTTATACGGCACTCGGCCTTCGATACCTTCTGGCACCAGCTTTTTGATATCGTCTTCTACATCCTGAAAATACCGATCTTTAGAGCCAAGTTGCATCGCGCCTAGACTACCCATGCCGCGATAACTTTTGAACTTCCGACCATCGAAAATGATGGTTTCGCCAGGAGCTTCTTCCACACCGGCGAACAAAGAACCCGCCATGATGCTGCTGGCTCCAGCGGCCAAAGCTTTCACAATATCTCCCGTGTAGCGAATCCCGCCGTCTGCCACGATTGGGATGCCCGAACCCTGCAAGGCCAGCGCGGCATTGTGTACTGCTGTAAGTTGCGCTACACCCACCCCTGCCACAATCCGGGTGGTGCAAATGCTCCCTGGTCCTACGCCAACTTTTACGCCGTCTACCCCTACATCAGCGAGTGCTTTCGCGCCCGCGCCAGTTGCCACATTGCCGCCAATGATTTGAAGGTTTGGAAATTTTAGTTTCAAACTTCTAATGGAATCCAGCACCCCGCGTGAATGGCCATGTGCGGTATCTACACAGATCACATCTACGCCTACGGCAACCAGTGCCGAAACGCGTTCCTCCACGTCAGGCGTGACCCCAACAGCGGCACCGACCACGAGTCTGCCGAAGGAATCCTTGCAGGCTTGAGGGAAATTCACGCCCTTCATGATGTCTTTGTAAGTAATTAGGCCCACGAGATGAAAACTCGCGTCTACGACGGGAAGTTTTTCAATTTTCTGATGGGAAAGGATGTCACGCGCCTGATCGAGGGTAGTACCCAAGGGTGCGGTTACGAGATTGTCTTTCGTCATCAAATCACGCGCTAAGAGGGTGTGATCGGTTTCAAAACGGAGGTCACGGTTGGTGAGAATGCCTATTAATCGGCCACCTCGGTCAATAACGGGAATGCCACCAATGCTGTGCCTCCGCATTAAGCCCAGCGCATCAGCCACAGTAGCTTCGGGGTGCAGGGTTACCGGATCAATAATCATTCCGGCCTCCGAACGCTTCACCGCGCGTACCTGTTCGGCTTGATCGGCGATGCTCATATTCTTGTGAATCATGCCGATACCGCCCTGTCGGGCAATCGCAATGGCCAGATTTTTATCCGTAACAGTATCCATCGCGGCAGAAACCACAGGAACATTCAGGCGGATGCCCCGGGTGAGTTGGGAGGAAATATCTACCTCTCTGGGGAGGACTTCGCTATAAGCTGGGACGAGCAGAACGTCGTCGTAGGTAAGCGATTCGCCAAGGAATTTGGCGGCGGCGATGTTGGTAAACTTAGATTCCATGTGCAAAGGTCGGGCGAAGAATGCTAAAGTAGCATAGGATAACAGAAACTTTTTATCTCAAATCCTTCAAAGCGGCTAAACGTACCATTTTGAAAAGAAAAAGCCCGACAATTCCTAAGCAAAGAGCAAAAGCAAATTTTATCTGCCACGCGAAATCTGTTTGCTCAAAAACGAGCCAATCAAATACGAGTATAAACCCCAAAAAACCAAAGGTTTGAATCAGCCCCAATCGGCTGGGCTTGAAATCAAATTCTCGAACACAAAGCCAGATCATAGCTCCAGCGATAAAAATTTGGGTCGTCAAAGCCGCGGTAGCCGAGCCAATTGCTTGCCAATGCGGAATCAGCAATAAATTTAAGCCCAAATCCAGGACGATTCCCACCACAAAAAATCGATTCATGCGCATCATGCGCTCGCGAGCGGTGAGCAGCGTGCTGAAAATATAGGTGACACTGACCGGTACAAATGCCCAAATCAGTACCCCAAGCACCTCAAAACGATATGCATTGGCCCGAGCAGGCATCATCAACCGAAGTAAATCTTCCCGTGCAAAGAAGATCGCCGTTGCAAGCGTCACACTTCCTGCCCAAATCAATTTGAAACTCATCGAAGTGAGCGGTCGGATGGATTCTTTTGATTTCAATAGTCTGGCAAACATGGGCAGCAACAGTGAAGCAAACAGGTATCCAAACATATTGCAAGCCTCTAAAAGCCGAAAAGCACTGGCGTATACATCTGCATGGGAGGCCCCGGCCATCCGTTCCAGCAGTACAGCATCTAGGCGGGTATAGGCAAACATGAGCAATACCACGAGCGCGTAAGGCAGGCTCTGACGGAACATAGAAAACACGGCAGGCCGCCCCGACCGCCAATTGGCCGCCCAACTGGGTTTTACCGGGAATACCGCACGTTGTCGCAACAAAAGGAAGACGACAATAGCCGTAACAAACAACGCGATGGTCTGTGCTAACGCAAAATTGACGAGTGAAAATGGAAACCAATCGGTCCAAATCAATACACCGCAGGTAATTACCATCAATAGTTTGTCCAGCGATGAAAGCAAGCTATCCAAACGGAAATGTCCGAGCCCGGAAATATTGGAGCGCAGAAAAAGAATGAGCTGAACCAGCACTTGATTCACCAACAAAAGGAAGAGCAGGGGCAATACCGCTACTCCGTAACCCAGGACAAAAGCGGCCACAGCCATCGTAAGCGTGACGTAAAGTGTGGCAAGCAACCACTTGATCGCCAGTAAATTGGGGAAATATTTTGGAAGTAGTTGTGGGTGCTGACTGATGTGGCGATTGTTGAAACTCTGAATGCCAAAATCGTTCAGAATTTGAAAAAGATAGGCCAGATTGAGTAACGCGAAATAAGTGCCATAATCTTCACCCACGCGATTTTGCACACCCAAGTCGATGCCAAAGATGAAGATTGGCTTTATCAGGAGATTGATAAAGACCAGGAGCAAGATGTTTAAAAGGAATTCGCGCTTCAATAAGGATGTTTATGAGGGTTTATGAAGGTTGATAAGGGTTTATGAAGGTTGATAAAGGCTTTCGATTACCCACAGAATAACATTAGAGCGTAGCAGAAAACAATTATTTTGTTTTTATAAACCACATAAGTGCTGTGTGATCTTTCAGCCGTACACTTTTTTATTTTGAAAATTTGCGCGTTCAAATTGCTTGTCATTCTGAACGTAGTGAAGAATCTGAGGCCGAAGGCCGAAGATTTTTCTTCTAAATTTTAGGCCTTCGGCCTCAGATTCTTCACTACGTTCAGAATGACAAACAGCAAAAAAGAAGTGTAAGGCTGGAAACT
>JBBQLD010000422.1:0-4025 GCA_038327555.1 Chitinophagales bacterium | reverse complement strand
GCTTCCAGTTGGGGACGCAGGTAGCTATGGCCTCCAAAACTGCAAATAATACATCGCCATCCACGAGCATTTTGTTCGATTTTTTATTTTGAAATTGTTCAAAATAATATCGTTCCCTATACTCTTTAAGATGTTTAATATAATAGGCCTTTATCCATTCGAACGGAGTTACTGTGTCTGGCTTGAAAGTCAAGCAACGTGCATAACCGTCTTTCAGCAACGACCCTTTTTTCTTCAACTTGAAAGTTTGCTTGGCTTCCGTCCACAATCGAGCAGTGCCGAAAAAACATAGCACGGGCAAATCCACATTTTCCTCTCTCAAATCATTGACTCGGTGGTTGAGCGTTGCGGCATATTCCATCATTTGCTTTGCTTCTTTAGAGTCCGTCCTCTGTGCTCCAGCAGAAGGGCGTGTTCTTTTCCAGCTAATCTCGTTACCAAATTCGTTCCAATGTGCTTCAAAGTAGCAGTTTTTTTGTGGCACGAAACGTTTGGAACTGTCTATACGTCTGACATCCTCCTTATCAATGTGAAGTCGTTCTGCCTCGTCAATGCCTAGCAGAAAGGTTGCCGCAGCCAAGCGGAGCCCTTGCAAAATTGTGGACTTGCCTTTCCCATTATCACCAATTACGACTGTGAAATGGCTGGAAAACTCGAACCGTTTGTGTTCGAAATTTCTAAAATTGTTCAAAGTTAGGCTATCGATTCTCATAGATAAAAAGTAAGTTTTTGGAATCCAAAAGTAGTTTTTTTATTCATCTCAACTCATACTTGATTCGCCATTTCATCATCAAACTCTCCTTCCCAGCGGGCCACTACCGCCGAAGCCAGACAATTGCCGACCAAATTGATACAGGTACGTCCCATGTCCATCAAGGCATCTACACCAAGAATAATGGCGATAGGCCATTCTGGAATGCCAAATTGCAGCACAGTAGCAGTCAAAATGACCAGCGAAGCCCTTGGAACAGCGGCCACCCCCTTAGAAGTAAGCAACAGGGTGGCCATGAGAATCAATTGCTTATCCCAGGTAAATACCTCTGTCAGCCCTGCCGCCTGAATACAAAACATAGAGGCTAAGGCGAGATAAAGGGTAGATCCATCGAGGTTGAAACTATACCCGGTTGGCAACACAAAGGAGACGATTTTACGCGGCACACCAAATTTCTCCATCGCCGTCATGGCCTGTGGCAAGGCCGCTTCCGAGCTGGCGGTGGCAAAAGCCAGCGACGCTGGTTCGTAAACGGCACGCAGGAAGTTTCGGATAGGAATTTTGAAGAAAAACAACACCGGAATAAACACCACCAGAATGAACACAAACAAGGCCAGATAAAGTGTCCCAAGCAGTTTAGCAAGGTTAATCATCACCCCCAAGCCTTTGTCGCCAATGGTAGAAGCCAATGCGCCTCCTACCGCAAATGGTGCAAAATACATGATAATGCCAACAAACTTGAACATAACCTCAGACAATGCTTCACACCAATGTATCATCGTTTTTCGGTGGTGTTCATCCACTTGACGAAGCCCAAGCGCAAACAAAAGACTAAAAATCACGATTTGCAACACGGCGCCTTCATAGACCATTTTGGCGGTATTTTCAGGGAAGGAGTGCAACACCGTATACTTCCAGTCGAGTTTAAAATCCGGTGGTTTTACGGTCACCATTTTTTCACCATAAATAAACTGCGCATCGTTTTTCTTTTTGTCAATTTTGACCGTAAGATCTGATGCTGGCAGGGTCACTTTTTCGCCATCTTGTTGTTGTATCCCTGCGCCAGCTTGCGTGAAATTGATGGCAAGCAAGCCAATGACCAAAGCAATGGTGGTCGCTGTTAAAAAATAAGCGAAAGCTTTCACCGCAATCCGACCCATTTGCTTTCCGCTGCTTTGCCCCGCTATACCGATCACCAAGGTGGAGAAGAGCAGCGGCCCTACAACCGTTTTTATCAATTGAATAAATATGCTGCTCAATACATCAAAATCTTTGGCAGCCTTACCCATGTCAACGCCGACTTCAAAGCCAATGAGCATACTGATCAAAATCCAGGTCGTGAGCGCATTGCGAGACCAGCCGTAGGCACAAAAAGCCCCGACCGTTATCCAGCGAAAAGCCATCAAAACGCTCGGATCCATGTCGGGTATGAGGTGCAAACTAATAGTTACAGCCAGCGCAGCTAAAGCAATCAAAAGGGTAGTAGATAGTTTCATATTGTGTGTTTAGGGCGGCAATGTACGAAGGGCGCAAATAACCAGCACGTTCAGTTGCTTGTGTTGTCTACTTTTGCAGCGTGAATAATACAAACAAAAAAACATTCTTCGCTTCAGATTTCCATCTTGGAGCAGATGCCCGATACTCGAGTGCCGAAAGGGAGCGACAAGTATGCCGCTGGTTGGATGCTATTGCGCCCGAAGCCGAGGCCATTTATCTGGTGGGGGATATGTTTGAATTTTGGTTCGAGTACAAAACCGTGATTCCCAGGGGATTTAGTCGGTTTTTGGGAAAACTAGCCGAGCTACGCGATGCAGGTATTCCGATTTTTGCATTCACGGGCAACCACGATTTGTGGATGTTTGGCTACTTTGAGCAGGAGTTTGGAATTCCTGTTTATCGAAAGCCGATTGAACGAGAAATACATGGGAAACAGTTCATTATTGGCCACGGAGATGGCCTCGGACCAGGTGACATTGGCTATAAACGCATGAAAAAAGTGTTTGCACACCCCCTGAGTCAATGGCTTTTCAGTTGGCTGCACCCCGATTTCGGTACCCGAATTGCCAATCTATCCTCTAAAGCAAGCCGCGCAGCCACCCCACCAGAAGAACGTGCATGGCTTGGTGAAGACAAGGAGTGGCTACTTCAATATTGCAATCGGAAAGTTGAACTTGGCATTGAGCCCGACTATTTCATCTTCGGGCACCGGCACTTACCGATTGATTGGCTGCTGAAAAACGGGCACAGTCGTTATGTGAACTTGGGAGAATGGATGTTCCATTGCTCCTATGCCGTGTTTGATGGGGAAAAGTTGGAAATAAAGTTTTTTGAAAACGAAAAAGGCGAGGTGGTCAGGGAGCGTGGGTTGTAATAATAGGCAGTGATTCCCGGACATAAAGGCTTTGGCACCTACGAATCTCAAGCAAATATGTCATGCTGAACGCAGCGAAGAATCCGGTTAAAAAGCATGATGTGCTGTTTTGTCGGATTCTTCGCTGCGCTCGGAATGACACATTTGCTTGGTTTTGCGGGTAAATAAGGAGCTGTTCTAATTGTCCCTATTTCAGGCCCGCGCCACAAAAATCCAGGCCAACACCCCCAGCGCAAACATGAACAAACAAACCCCAGCCATCAACAGGCCATATTTCAGTCGGATACTTGCCCGGTGTACTCGCCCAATATCCTGGGCAGATTGAGACACCTGCCTCCAGCGCAGCGGAAAAATCACAAACAAGGTAGCCACCAAGGACAACAGCCACCCGGAAGGTTTCTTGAAAAACATGCTCCTTTTCGCAGGGGCACTGGAAGGAGAGGGTTTCTCTTGTGGACATGATTATGTCAGGTTTTGATGATTGCTTTTTTGATTCCTTACGGATAAATTTTTTTCCCGGCCTTCAAAGCGCCTTCAATCGTTCCGTCCAAAAGTTCGGCTCCAGGAAACCAGAATTCGTCGGGGTCGTAGCCTTCGCTGCTATATTTATAGACTGCAAAATCCCATGATTTCATGCCCTTGTACCATTTCAAGCGCCCGATTTCGGTAACCTGTGCCGTGTTGGATTTTGCAGCGATACCCAAGCCCATTGCTTTGGCAACGAATGCAAATGCTGCCGCTACTGCGCTCCGATCGTCTACCCGCGACAAATAACAAAACTGGCCGCGAAAACGAACCTGATACTGCTCGCCATGCTTTTTGTTATACGCTGCGACGATGCCTTGCACCTCTTCCTTGATGTTTTGGGGGATGCCCCCTTTTGATGCTTTTGCCATTGACGGTGATTTTGTTTATGTTCGCTGTTGATGGTTGCTGTGTGCG
>JBBQLD010000421.1:0-4032 GCA_038327555.1 Chitinophagales bacterium | reverse complement strand
GAAGGATTGTAGCGGGCTCTCCATGACTAAGGCGCAACAAAGTATCAGTTCAAAAGAGTCGAACAAACCGTCAAAGACTTCGTGCCCCTGCCACTAGGGGCAGGGGCACGAAGTCTTTGATAGTTTGTTCAGATTATTTTGAGATGAGAATAGGCGCGACGAAGGATTGTAGCGGGCTCTCCATGACAGAGGCGCAACAAAGTATCAGTTCAAAAGAGTCGAACAAACCGTCAAAGACTTCGTGCCCCTGCCACTAGAAGAAATCACAACGTGAAATTACCCCAATTGGGGTTTACCTTGTCACCATCAAATTTGAAAATCAAACCATTACAAAGAGATTTTCAAAAGTAAATTGACATGAAAAAAATCTTCTTCAGTCTCGCACTTTTGGGCATGGCGTTATATTGTCCTGCCCAGAAAATCAAGCATCATGAAGTTGCTATTGGCTGGTATGGTGGATATTTTTTCGACGGAGCGTCCCCCTTTCAGATGCAACGATTTAAAAAACTGCCTAAATACGATTGGCCTACCATTTCTTACACCTACAGATTTAATAAGCACATTTTTGTCATGGCTAAGCATGGGATGAATCATTTTAGTTATTACAATGCTCCGTTTAAAGATGTCAATGGTATTTACGTACCCCCGCCTCCTAACACGTTGATTGATCGGGTAATCAGGCGTTTCAACCTGGACGTAGGCTATCATTTAAATCTGAAATCGGTTGCAGTTCGTGCGAGATTGGGTTTAGCATATAATAGAGGAGCCAAAGGGTGGCATATCTTGACAATAAACCAAGGAGCTTGGCAAGAACCTTTTTTTGAATACGATACCTACAATGACCTGGGAGGGCTAATCGGACTTACAATTCAACACCCGATCGTTTGGCGCTTCTTTGGGGAGTTGTCTGCTGATTATTTACAGATGTTCAGTGGCATAGACCGTCAGCAATTGATACCATCGTATCGGATTGGCTTTAGATTCTGAGGCAAGGTCATCTCAAGGTACACACGTAGGGCTTGTCAAACGACAAGCCCTGCGCATTTCAAAGCGCCCCGTTCCCCCTACACCACATCCTTCCGCCGCTCCTTAGCCAGTTCAATTCCTGCCGTCGCAAACGAATCGCGCAGGGCCTCATAAAAATGATTGAGCGTATCCTCATAGTGCTGTCCGAGCGTCCAGACTGCCATGGAGGTTTTCATGTCATCGCGGGTGATTCCTGCCACTTTTATATCAATATTTCTGCCTGGAAGGGCATGTGGACAGCGTGTAACAGCTTCCTGGACGGCCAACTGTACTTTTTCCAGCGATGAATTAGCCTGGAGCAGTAGTGTGATTTCGGCTTGTACTTCGCTGTGTTCGGCAATTTTTTCTATGGGGGCTTCGGTTATTTTTCCATTGGGGATGATGATTTTTTTGCCAGTGGCGGTTGTCAAAATGGTGCTAAAAATTTGGATCTCCGTTACTTTCCCGGCCTTGTCGGCTACGCTCAAGTAATCGCCAACTTTGAAAGGCCGAAACAAAAGGATGAGCACACCACTGGCAAAATTGCCCAGGCTTCCCTGAAGTGCCAAACCCACTGAAAATGCAATGGCCGAAAAAATGGCAATGAACGATGTGGTAGCGATCCCAATCGTACTGGCAACCATAAGGATAAGGGCGATTTTCATGCCCGTGTCCGCCAAGGAGGTGAAGAATGGGCGGAGCCCCTCGTCTACGCGACGAGCCTGAAGAAAATGGTCAAAACCACTTGAAAGGCGGCGAATTAGCCACAAACCACCGAAAAGGATGGCAAAAGCAGCGAAGGTTTTTGGTCCGTAGATCCACGCCATTTCGATGGCTTTGTCGAAGATTGCTTTAGTGTCCAAGAATGGTTTTTTTGAACTATGAAGTATGAAGTATGAAGTATGAACTATGATGTATGAACTATGATGTATGAACTATGATGTATGAACTATGATGTTTTGTCGTGGGCTAAATTTGAGCTTGTGTATCGTTCAGGGTTGAGCAATAGCTTTTCTAATCCTTACCAAACCCTCCAAAATTCTTTCTAATTCGCTAAGTGGCAACATATTAGCACCGTCAGATTTAGCTTCTGAGGGCCGCGGATGGGTCTCGATAAAAAGGCCATCTGCTCCCGTGGCAATGCCTGCGCGAGCGATGGTTTCGATGAGCGCCGGCCGGCCTCCGGTGACGCCACTGCTTTGGTTGGGTTGCTGGAGGGAGTGTGTGCAATCAAGCACCACAGGTGCGCCAAAGGAGCGCATGACCGGGATACCCCGGAAATCAACAATCAGGTCTTGGTAGCCAAATGTAGTGCCGCGTTCGGTGAGCATAATATTTGGATTGCCTTCTTCGCGGACTTTTTCGGCAGCAAATTGCATGGCTTCGGGGCTAACAAATTGCCCTTTTTTGATGTTTACCACTTTTCCTGTCTGGGCGGCGGCGACCAGCAAAGAGGTTTGCCGACAGAGGAAGGCAGGGATTTGCAAGACATCCACATACTGTGCTGCGAGGGCAGCCTCAGATTCGGTGTGGATATCGGTAGTGGTTGGAACTTGAAAGGTTTCACCGATCTTTTTCAGGATTTGAAGGGCTTTTTCGTCCCCAATTCCAGTAAAAGAATCGCGTTTACTGCGATTGGCTTTGCGATAAGAGCCCTTAAAAATGTAGGGAATGCGCAGGCGTTGGCAGATTTCATTGACTTGTCCGGCAATGTCGAAGGCCATTTGTTCCCCTTCAATGGCACATGGGCCGGCGATTAAGAAGAAATTGTTGGAATCGGTATTTTGTAAGCGAGAAAGACCAAGCATAGGAAATTGGGTTACTAGTAACGCAAAAATTGGAGCGTGTTCAGGTATGTCTTTTTAGTCACCAATTAACCATTAACCAGTCACTAGAATGGGCAAAGGTCTGAAGACTAAAAAATATGCAGGCTAAAATTGTGCAAAACCTTTTCTTTGGCTTAATATTTAGGAACGCGGCACCTATAACGTAGTCATTTTAGGTCAACCATTTTTTCATCAGAGAACCCTATTTTTCTGCGAACAGTGGGGCTATTTAAAGAAAAATAGGGGCCGTATGATGGAACAAAGGGTGGCATCAAATGACTAAGTTATTGGTGCCGATTTCCTTAGCGCAATTGCCAAATTCCATTCCACCACACAGCCCATACCTCATAGTTCATACCTCATACCTCATAGTTCATACCTCATAGTTCATACATCATAGTTCATACATGAAGTCTAATCTCGAAAATTTCTTTCAAACCCTCGAACATCAGAAACTGACGCAAAATGTTCCGATTCCTCCCCGAGCAGAAGCACATCGCTTGGCGGATGCCTTGTTTTTGTTTCTTTTTCCAATGCTCAGCGAAGAGCCTAAACCTGCAAGGGTTCAATATGTATTGCTTCGTCATGATCTGATGAAATTGCTCTACCCAATTATGCAAGAGCGGAGCGAATCTGTTGGGGGTATAGCGGATGGCTTTTTTGATCAATTGCCGGCGGTGTACGAAATGTTGCTCGAAGATGCTCAGGCCTTTTATGATTTCGACCCGGCTGCTATTTGCGTAGAGGAGGTAATTGCGACTTATCCAGGATTTTATGCGATTGCCAATTATCGCATTGCCAACCTGTTGCACCGATTGGGTGCGCCACTTTTACCGCGCTTTTTTGCTGAACATGTGCACGGGAAAACAGGGATCGACATCCATCCTGCCGCCACGATTGGGCGCTCATTTTTTATTGACCACGGTACTGGGGTGGTCATCGGGGCGACAGCAGTCATTGGCAACAAAGTAAAAATCTATCAGGGGGTGACTTTGGGCGCGCTGCAGGTGGACAAAACACTCGCCAACGTAAAACGCCACCCAACCATTGAGGACAACTGCGTGCTTTATGCTAATTGTACGATACTGGGTGGACGGACTGTGATTGGACATGATTCAGTGGTAGGGGGCAACTCTTGGCTGACCGAAAGTGTGCCGGCGTTTTCTGTGGTGCTCCACCAAAGCCAGTTGAAAGTGCGCAC
>JBBQLD010000420.1:0-4065 GCA_038327555.1 Chitinophagales bacterium | reverse complement strand
CGGTACGTGGATTGGGCAAAGGCGGAAGCGGAAAATACAACAGCGACAATGGCTGTCATGGCAAAGCGGATGTTCATGGAACTCGGATTTAAACTAATTAAATTTTGTTAAAAATTAAATAAGTAAAATTTTAATCCGATACGAACAGTTTACTTTGGTGAAAAATGAATTTAATTTTGTAACATAACGTTTGCAAAAAGGATGCCAGTATGTGTGGGGGGAAGTATTTTTTGGTTGTAAACACTACATTTTTAAACCTTGTCCCACCATGCAATGGTTTATTGGATAGACACTTGAATAGCGGTTTTAGGTTGCAGTGGGACAAGATGTTTGCTTGCAAACCCGAGAGGATATGTTTAATGCCCCATCGTCGTCGGATATTTATACTTAACTTTGTATCCAATTTTTAAGAAAAAATGGAAAATCAATTTGTTTTTCAAAGCGATATACTAGAAGGCTCCGGTACCGTCCCATTAGAAGTGGAGCCAGAAGAAACGGCGCCTGATAACGTTTTTGAAACTGTTTTGCTGGAAAAGCCATTCAATCCGGCTTACATCAACATCAAAACCAGCACTCCCTCTCTCGATATTTTGATCAAGCGAATGGCGCAATCTGCTATCGAAATGGATACGAGCACCTATTTTCAGCGCAACCCGAATTTGTGGGATGATGTAAAAAAAAGCCAGTTGATTGAGTCTATTCTGATCCGTTTCCCTTTGCCAGCCTTTTACTTTGACGGCTCGGACGATAATAAATGGCTTGTGGTGGACGGGCTACAACGTTTGAGCAGCATTCGTCATTTTGTGCTTGACAAAGAGAATCCTCTACGGTTGACTGGTATGGAGTTTTTGACCAGCCTCAACGGCAAAACCTACGATCAGCTTGATTTGAGTTTGCAAAGGTTGATTGAAGAAACACCAGTTGTGGTGTATTTGATTAATCCAGGCACACCAGCAGATGTGAAATTCAATATTTTCAAACGCATCAATACAGGCGGATTAAAATTGGAACCGCAGGAAATCCGTCATGCACTTTTTCAGGGTATTCCATCAAAATTCATTGCAGAATTGGCAGAAATGGAAGAGTTCAAAGCCGCATCGACCTATTCTATTAAATCACATCGAATGCTTGATCGCGATTTTGCGAACCGGTTTTTAGCGTTTTATGTGTTTCCCTTTGACAAATATCAGCCGGATTTAGACACTTTTATGAGCAAGGCCATGGCTAAGACAGCAAGTATGAGCGAAGCAGAATTGAAAAAGATAAAAATGGATTTTGCGTCGTCCATGGATTTGAATCAAAAGATTTTTGGAGAAAATGCCTTTAGGAAAATTCCCGGAAAAAACGAGCGGCGCAAGCCCATGAACAAAGCGTTGTTTGAGGTCTTTTCGGTATTGTTTTCCAAATTGGACGACTCCGATCGTTCAAAACTCTTTAAACAGCGAAAATCATTTGTGCGGGATTTTACCCAATTGCTTTACCATGACGAAGAAAATAGGTTTTTCTGGGCGGTGAGCAGTGCTACTGGCGATCGAAATCGGGTGAACTATCGCTTTTCTAAAGTGCAGGCACTTATCAATCAATTTTTGGGAAATGATTAAAACGCTTGAAGTAAAGAATTACAAATCCATTAAAAAGAAACGGTTTGCCTTACGCAACCTAAATGTCTTATTGGGTTTGAACGGCATGGGCAAATCTTCGTTTATTCAAACGTTACTGTTGTTAAGGCAATCCGATTTGAAGGAAGGTTTGCGCTTAAACGCCCATTTGGTTCGTATAGGCAGCTCGCGAGATGCATTATACCAATATGCAAAAGAAGAAAATCTCAGCATTTATTTAGCATTTTCTAATGGGAAGGCGCAACAGTTTATGTTTAACTTTAAACCAGAGGCAGACCTTTTCCCACCATCTTCAACACTTAAATTGGACAGTCTGTTTTTTGAACAGTCGCTATGGCATGATAAACCTTTTCAATACTTAAACGCCAATCGTCAAGAACCGACCTCCATTCACCAAAAATCGTATTCGGATGTAGTTACAAGGCGTAAACTGGGCAGTTTTGGACAATATGCTGCTCATTTTTTGGAGGTTTATGGTGGAGCTGAAGTGAGCCTTAGCAATCTGATCCACCCCAAGTCCTTTATTCAAGACTCCGTAACTGGTCAAAAAATAGCTAACCGTAGCCTACTTAATCAGGTAAATTTATGGATGGGAGAAATTTCACCTGGAGTTCGAGTACAAGTGACTGCCATCCAAAATACTGAAAATATACAATTGGAGTACGAATTTGTACAACCCAACCTTGGTACTACCAACCGTTTCAAACCAGCTAATGTCGGCTTTGGCATTTCATATGTTTTACCAGTAGTTGTAGCACTTTTGTCAGCCAGACCAGAAGATCTATTGATTATTGAAAACCCCGAATCGCATATACACCCACGAGGCCAGGCAGAATTGGGGAAATTAGTCGCTTTAGTTGCTAAGAATGGTGTACAAATTGTGGTGGAAACGCACAGCGACCATTTTGTAAACGGCATCCGAGTGGCGGTAAAAGAAGGGACCATAGACCGTTCAGAAGCAATACTTTTTTACTTTGAAAAGACAGTAGCAGAAAGTGAGCAGTTTTCAAAAATCACAGATATTGAGATAGATCAAAACGGTGAACTAAGCCATTATCCTGAAAATATGATGGATGAATGGAGTAATCAACTCATAAAGCTTGTTTGAACATGGAGTTGATATTTAATGAAATTAGCTTGCAACCCGCAGTTAGCAATATCCACATTGTAGATGAAAAAGTAAGGATCTTTTTGAAAACATATGCTGCGGCAAAAATGCATGGTTTTCGAAAAGTACGGTTTTATAAACCAGCTGAGGAAATCGAATTACTCTCAAACTACACTTTTTTGGATTGGCTAAACAATTCAAAAAATAGAACACATAAAGATTTGCTTCTGTCAGCGAAAATTCATCCTTTCATCAAAATAGATGACGAATATTCAGAAAATGAATATTTGAATCGGAGGTATTTTTTTGAAAACGAGTTTATTGAAAGAACAGAACCTCAGGGATTAGCGTCAGCAATTCTTTACGAAACACTTTCAATTAGTCTTGCCACACATGATTATTGGAAAAACCAACAATTACCTGTTTTTATAACTGATGAAAATATAGAAGGCACTCTAATTTGCAAAACCGTTTTCAATGTTTGTGAGGAAGATAATCTTAAATCTTCAGCCATCCTGGATTTTATAGCCAGTATCACAACGCCAGTTCTGTTACTCACGGAAATCAAGCCTGCGGATAAAAAAATTCATCTTCGAGACGACCACGGAAAGGATAAGATCGAGGTTTTCGGGAAACGACTGTTTCAATCTGAATACGTAGTTTCTATTATAAATTCGCTTCCTTTTAACCCAAAAGCAACTAATCTTATACGTAAAACTTACTCTGATGGCAAAATTGAAATTGTCCTTTATTGGGAGGACAAGGGCTATGGTTTTATTGTCCAAACCACAGGGCGAAACATACATGAAACAAATGCAATTGCTCAAATATTGATCGAAAAATTTGACGATTAGCCCAAACAGTTTCTTCCTCAAATAGCTTTACCCTCTCCCCCGCAAAACTTCCTCCACATTACCCAACGACAACCCTCTTGCACTCAGCAATACCAACAAATGGTACAACAAATCGGCACTTTCGCTCAGCAGGCGCTCGTCCGTACCGCCCAAGGCTTCGATGATGGTTTCTACTGCCTCTTCACCCACTTTTTGAGCCATTTTGGGCAAACCGGAAGCGTACAGACTTGCAGTGTAGGAACTCTCCGGTGAAGCGGCTTTCCTGCTTTGGATCACTTTTTCAAGGTTGTGCAGGAAAGACGGCCCGTCGTTTTTTTCATTCCAACAGGTATCCGCGCCAGTATGGCATACAGGTCCCATCGGTTCGACTTTGATGAGCAAGGCGTCGTTGTCGCAGTCGGATTTGATGTCTTTTACATTCAGGAAATGACCCGAGGTCTCACCTTTGGTCCACAATCGTTGTTTGGAACGGCTGAAAAACGTG
>JBBQLD010000419.1:0-4091 GCA_038327555.1 Chitinophagales bacterium | reverse complement strand
AGTTGAAAGTTAAGAGTTGAAAGTTAAGAGTTGAAAGTTAAGAGTTGAAAGTTAAAAGTTGAAAGTTAAAAGTTGAAAGTTAAGAGTTGAAAGTTGAAAGTTGAAAGTTAAAAGTTTATCGCTCACGGTTCGGCATGTTTTTCCCAAAAAAAAGAACACTTAAAGGACTTATCCATATTGAAGGCGTAGCACTCCCGGTACGCGTGGCACTGGATTTGGTCAGCGGTCATTATTACAGTTTGTCTGCACGTCGAATCAGCTTGCGTTTGCCCGTAACTGCGGGGGAAAGTATGATTCGCGAATACCTCCAGATTGTGCAGGAATGGGTGGTGCTTCAGTTTGAAAAGCAGCCTGTCTATCGGGAAGCTTACTTGGGCAAAGCGTTTCAAAATGGAGAGGTGGTCACAGTAGGGGAACGCCGTTACACCCTCTCGTTGCAATTGAAAGCGCGGGCCACCAGTATGGCAAAACTAGTTGGAGACACGATTTGCTTGGAACTCAATGAAAAGCTCAACTCCTGGCAACGCACCCGAACCGCAAAAACCTTGCTCTCGCGCATCGTGGCTAAAGATTTTCAAGCAGAAATATCGCGACGCGTGGAAGAAATGAACGCACATACTTTTCGCCAGCCGATCAAAAGCGTCAATTTAAAATACAACCATTCTAATTGGGGAAGCTGCTCCCGCTCCGGGAATGTGAACCTTTCTACGAGACTGCTTTTTGCGCCCCGATCCGTGCAGGATTACGTCATACTCCATGAGTTGGCACACCTGATTGAGATGAACCACTCTGATCGATTTTGGGCATTAGTAGAACGTTACATGCCTAATTATCCCGAAGCGGAAAAATGGCTGAAAGTCAATCGGGCCAAATGTGACTTTTGACTTGATGGGGATTTGTTGATTTGGGGATTTGGGGATTTGTTGTGCCAGAGCTTGGAGTCTACTCCTGCCGAAAAATAGTCACAACGCATTCCAAGCCCTGGCACAACAAATCCCCAAATAAACAAATCCCCAAATAAACACTTACCCAATTTATGAAGCCCGATATCTCTACGCCTGCCGACATCCGAGCCCTGATTGATTCTTTCTACCAAAAGGTTCAATCTGATGAGGTTATTGGGTTCATTTTCAATGACGTCGCCCACGTCAATTGGGCCCATCATCTTCCAATTATGTACGCTTTTTGGGAGTTTCTCCTGCTGGGTACGCCAGATGCATACCGGGGCAATCCGATTCAGAAACATTTCGATCTGCATCAGAAAATTCCGCTTAAATCCGAGTATTTTGACCGTTGGCTGAGCCTGTTTCAAGCTACTGTGGACGAACTTTTTGAAGGGCCAAAGGCCGTAGATGCTAAGTTCCGGGCATTTTCCATTAGCGAAACCTGGAAGCCTAAGTTTGATGGGCCTTTTGCGGTGAAGCCTTAATAGACTTGTTGCGGTGGAGGGCTTTGAGTGGATAAATTTGTCATTTTTTCGAATGCCTAGGCAAATTTTGCAGTCGAAATCGGGCATATTCGGCGAAAAATTTAACGAAGGCATTCGGAAAAAGGACTTTTTACCCGCCAAAGCCATCCACCGCAACAAGTCTAATAAGTAGTACGGACTATTTTTTGACAGGATTTACAAGATGAACAGGATTTAACAGGGGTATAAATCCTGTTCATCCTGTAAATCCTGTCGCCGTCACCGGAAACAACCACTCATACATCGGCTTGAATTCTCTAGCCCAAAATGCCTCCGAATGGCTGCCTCGATCGCGGGCCACTACGCGAATCCGCGTATCTGGATACCCGCCGTTTTTCAGCGACCAGTATGTTTTTTCGAGGGTTGAATACATGCCACCCATTTCGGTTTTGCTGCCGCTGACATAGATCTGACTTTGGAGTGCTCCGCTTTTTCCAGCCAATCCAATCACCTGCGGATTGTACCACAAGGAAGGCGACAAGGCCCCGACTTTCCCGAATATATGGCTGTAGCGCATGCCAGCATAAAAAGCAATCAGTCCGCCAAGGGAGGCTCCAACAATACCTGTTGCCTCCCGGTGCGCCCAGGTTCGGTACTCCCGATCAATAAATGGTTTTAGCGTATGTTCGATGAATTGCAAGTAGGCATCTCCTTGACCTCCACTTTTTCCACGCTGATAGGGCGCGTACTCCTGTCCGCGATCAATACCGCCATGATCAATACCAACTAAAATAGCCTGGCGTTTCAAGGGTTGTTTTGCCATAAATTCCCGGAGCCGCCAATGCCGAAATGCTGCAGTCGCCGGGTCAAAAAGATTCTGCCCATCTTTCAGGTAAATGACCGGAAAACGTCGGGAATGATCTCTCCCATAATTGCGCGGCAGCAGTACCCGAATGGCACGTTGGCGTTGGAGTTGGGGAATGAAAAATGGGTAATGAACCACGAGTTGGCCAGAAGAGGGGTTGCTTTTTGCAATCATTAAACAAGTTTTTTCATTTATGGGCTACCACGGCATTTGCCCTATTCATATTTTTAGGAACAAGTGAATAAAAACACACCCCGTGGCATGCCACCTACTATGGAACGGGTAAACAATGCAAAATCAGAAGTTTAGTTGACTCGGATTGCAAAAATGCTGTACTGCTGGTCTAAAACCTTAGATCAGAAGCGGGGTTTTAAAGAGATTCCAATTGGCCGACAATATCGCGACAGCGTGCAGACAATAATTCCGGCTTTGTCTTAGCTTTAGTACTTAGCTCAAGGAATGTGCAAAAAACCATCTTAACAAAATCGTGTTGTTAGCCCGTATTTCAAACTAAATTTTACATGAAAAAACAATCTATTCTAACTGCTTTTGCCCTTTTATCCGTTTGTGCGACGGTATCTTTACTTGCTTTGGCATTTTCTCCTCGCCCGGAAAAGCGTGTTTCCGCTATACCTATGTGCCATGATGTGCGCTCGGCTACTGCTGAATTTGCGGAATTTGCCAACGACAAAAACTTCCTGGCAGCACATCCTTCCCCCCTGTCAGTTGAATTAGCCGGTAAAGGAAAAATGATTGAATTCCCTGTTGCAGGAGGCGCCACAGGCCATGGATATTTAGTAAAGGCCCGCAAAAAAACAGATAAATATTTGCTGATTTTTCAAGAGTGGTGGGGACTAAACGATTTCGTCAAAAACGAAGCTGCGATGTGGAGTAAAGAATTGGGCATCAATGTATTGGCTATCGATTTGTACGACGGAAAGATCGCGACCACCCCAGAAGAGGCGGGGAAATTGATGCAAGCCAACGATCCGGCCCGCTCTTCGGCGCTAATACTCGCTGCGGCGAAACACTTGGGCGAAAAAGCAGACTTCCGTACCCTGGGCTGGTGTTTTGGTGGGGGCTGGTCTTTGCAAGCCGCACTGCTGCTAAAAAACAAAACTAAAGCCTGTGTTATGTATTACGGGATGCCTGAAAAAGAGGTAAACAAATTGACAGGCCTTGCTTCTGACGTACTTTTTATTCATGCTTCACAAGATCAATGGATTACAGATCAGGTGGTCGCAGAATTTGAAACGAATATGAAATCTGCCGGAAAAACCGTCACTGTAAACCGTTATGATGCCAATCATGCCTTTGCAAATCCAAGCAGTCCACGTTACAATGAGCCCTCAGCCAAGGCATCGCGGGCAGTAGTGACGGCTTACCTTTCAGGGAAATAGGTAGCGTAGTATTATTATTTTGTGTTTCTGCTTATTGAATCCTATAAGGTTTTAAAAACCTTATAGGATTTTGAGCAATTCAAAATACAATTCCGCCACAAATTTTCAAGCTGGGCTTTTACACATCCCCAATAAAGCAGCTTCCAAACTAAACAAAATTCTAGCTCTAAGTACATCCACTATACCCCGCTTCGTATTAGTACCCCTTAGTTTCTTAGTGTTTTTAAAATGTTTAAAAACACTAAGAAACTAAGGGGTACTAAGCGTTATACCCACTAGCCGACATTTCCCACCCCTATTCGAGAAAATAGTATTTTCGATATTGACCACCAAGAATATCCAAAATTTTCAGATGGAGGGGTTTCATGTTCAAGACGATTGGCTTTTTGTCTAAGTAAAGGACATGGATACCATTGAA
>JBBQLD010000418.1:0-4101 GCA_038327555.1 Chitinophagales bacterium | reverse complement strand
ACCAAATCCCCAAATAAACAAATCCCCAACCTACCGAGGTACCGTTTTCAGCTGCTCCTCAATTTCCCGAACGCGAATTTTCTTGATAGAGTCAACCAGAAGCGGCAATCGAGTGATTTGGGCCACTTTGCAAAGACTGTCGTATTCTAATTGTGCCTTGGAGATCTGCGCATTTGCAATAGAATCAATACGCATACGAGTATTCGCATTTAGGGGCGTGTTTGAGGAGCCACAGGCCAGCAGGCAGAGGACGCTCATGAGTGCCAGCTGGCCATAACCAACGACAGAAAAAAGTCGTAAATACAATTTTACCATAGCCTGAATGTTTGCGTTACGCGACCAAAATCAACAACAACTCAAAATTCCGCGCTGCCCGGATACCTCGGGAACGCAATTACGTCTCGAATGTTGGTCATGCCGGTCACAAACAAAATAAGCCGCTCGAAGCCAAGGCCAAAACCAGCGTGTGGACAAGCACCAAAACGTCTTGTATCGAGATACCAGGAAAGTTCATGTTCAGAAATGTGCATTTCGCCCATCCGTTGTACAAGTCGGTCGTATCGTTCTTCACGTTGTGAACCACCTACAATTTCGCCGATCCCGGGGAACAGGATGTCCATGGCCGAAACGGTTGGCCCGGGGACGCCCTCCTTTGGCTCATCTTGACGCATGTAAAACGCTTTGATGGCGGCAGGATAGTTGGTCAGGATTACAGGTTTTTTGAAATGCTTTTCCACCAAATACCGCTCGTGTTCGCTCTGGAGATCGGTGCCCCAACCTTCCACAGGATATTGGAATTTGCCTTTTTTATTCGGCGTGGAGTTTTTCAGAATATCAATCGCTTCCGTGTAGGTTATTCTAACAAACTCATTGTCAATCACAAAGCGCAGTTTTTCCGTCAACGACATTTCGCTTCGTTGATCCTGCGGCTTGGCTTTTTCCTCTTCGCTGAGTCGTTCCTCCAGAATTTTCAAATCGTCAGCACAATGCTCCAGCGCGTAGTTAATGACATACTGAAGCATCTCCTCAGCGAGGTTCATGTTGTCTACCAGGTCGTTGAATGCAACCTCCGGCTCAATCATCCAGAACTCGGCCAGGTGGCGCGTGGTGTTGGAGTTTTCGGCACGGAAAGTAGGTCCGAAGGTGTAAATTTCGCCCAGTGCCATCGCGGCCAGTTCTCCTTCCAATTGACCGGATACGGTAAGGTTGGTGCTGCGTCCAAAAAAGTCCTTGGAGAAATCCACTTCACCGCTCTCTGCGCGAGGCGGTTTCTCCAAATCTAGCGTGGTTACCCGGAACATCTCACCCGCTCCTTCTGCATCACTGGCAGTAATAATTGGGGTATGCAGGTAGAAAAATCCTTTGTCGTTGAAGAATTTATGAATGGCAAAGGCCAGCGCATGGCGAATCCGGAACACCGCTGCAAAAGTGTTTGTTCGGAAGCGAAGGTGTGCGTGTTCGCGCAAGAATTCCAGGCTTTGCTTTTTGGGCTGAAGCGGGAATTCGTCTGGGTTACAATCGCCGAGAATTTCAATTTCAATGGCTTTTACTTCCACCTTTTGTCCTTTACCCTGGCTTTCGATGAGCAAACCCTTGGCTGCGATGGCTGCGCCGAACTTAATACGAGCGAGCGTTGCCTCGTTCATATTTTCAAAATCTACCACCACCTGGAGATTGTTGGAGGTAGAGCCATCGTTGAGGGCTATAAATTGATTGTTTCGGAAGGCTTTTACCCAGCCTTTTACGGTGACTTCCAGTCCGCCAGTTGGTGGTTCGGTTCGGAGGAGTTCGGCGATTTTTATGCGTTTCATGCCAGAGTCTTATGAAGCGATGGAGTTATGGAGTGATGAAGCGATAGCGTGATGAAGCGATGAAGTGATGAAGTGATGTAAAGCTCAGTGAGGGCTCAGAAATCACTTCATCAAGCTATCACTTCATCCCTTCATAATTCTAAAAGAGGCGCAAAAGTAGGCTAAAACCGCGATTTAGAAAGGGTAAGTAGTTGTAAATTTTGAGTGGATAATTGCTGCATTTCGAACAATTACTCAATTTTCAAAGTCTTAACTTCTCCATTGGGCGTAACCAACAAAAATTCCTTTTTCAGCACGGTTTTTGCGGCGGGAACACGCTCAGGAAGTGAAAAGCGAACTACCAAGTTGTAAGAGAATTGCACAGCAGGCTCGAGTATTTCGGGGTTAATTACAATGTCGTAATCATTGGCTGGCACGGCGTTGTAGAATCGGGAGGTTATTTTGTCTGCGGAACTCACTTTGCTGTTTTCATCGATATCAAGGCGTTGGGTGCTAAACGCTTGATAACTTTCATAGCGGTTGATGGGATAGGCCACCCAGGCATTTTCGGCACTTATCACGTAGGAGGAGTCAAGGCGAATTCCGAGTGTAGTATATTGATTTTTAATCTTTTGGAGGTATTTAAACGTTGCTTCGCGCAGCTGGGAATAGATGCCTTCCGAGTCTTTTACGAAGTAATCAACTTTGACAATATCGTAGATTTCCTGGCGGGCTGCTGCAGTCACAATGCGTTCAAGCAAGGTAGCATCGGTGTAGCGGATGTGAATGTTTTTTTGAAGTATGAAGCCTTTGGGGATCTCCGTATACGTCTTGCGAGAAAACAGTTTTTTGCTCACATCATACTCGTATTTTGGGAGGAAATTGACCATATCGACGTAAATATCGGTGGCAGGGATGCCCATACTTTTAAGGTCCGCAAGCAATCCGTTGAGGCGAATATTGAGCAATGTATTGGTCGTATCAGCAGTTCTTCCGGCCTGTGTGACGCTGAAAATAGCGGTGTAGGTGCTGGCTTTTTGATTAAAAAGGGTGTTGACGCTGATTTCAATCTGGTTGTCGCTGATGAAAAATGCAGCTTTTGGAACTGCTCGATACTGGGCATTGGGGACGATATTTTGGTAAGTCTGCTGTTTTTCGGCGTAATTACCCATCACTTGGGCGGATAGCGATTGGCTAAGAAGCCCTAGCATTGCGAATAGTAAATAGTTTTTCATAATCGATGAATGAATGAGGAAAGTTAGGTGTACGCCTAAGACAAAGCTTCGGCGGGTGAACGCCAGAACGCCCGATTTTTAGGAAAATTGCTGAGCCAAACTTTCAGCCTGCGCTTTGCCAAGAGGTCCTACTTTTGCAACTGAATACGGCTTTGGTTGTTTTCCGAAGCCAGAAAAAAGAAACCATGTTTATCGAAGTTTTTAAAAGTAAAATACACAGAGTCCGCGTCACACAAGCTGACCTAAACTACATAGGCAGCATCACCATTGATGAAGATCTGCTTGAAGCAGCCAATATGATGGAGGGCGAGAAAGTCCAGATCGTAAATAACAACAATGGCGAACGCTTCGAGACCTACACGATTCGCGGCGAGCGGGGCAGCGGGGTCATTTGCCTCAATGGCGCGGCTGCCCGGCGGGTACAGGTGGGCGATATTGTCATTATCATTTCCTACGCTTATATGACGCCTGAAGAAGCTAAGGATTTTAGGGGAACGGCAGTTTTTCCCGATGAACACAATCGCTTGGTCAAGGGAAGCGGGGTGTAAAACTGCATGTAGCTGGTTAGCCTCCGGCTAACTAGTTGCTTTGATTTCCGATGTCCGCTTACATGATTGTTGATTTTTGATGGAGGTGAAATGGCCTAATATCCAGAAAAGCAGATCGAAAATGACACCCAAAGTACTCAAAGATCGACTCATTGATACAGCAACAAAACCCAGGCTCAGCGCCTTCCATCAAAAATCGGAAATCATGTAATCGGATATCGTAAATTATTGGAGGCTCAGCGCCTTCCATCAAAAATCAACAATCATGTAGTCGGCAATCGTAAATCATTAGATTTGCAACTACATTTTAAAACATCCATCCCTCATGTCAGAATTCATACCCTGCCCAAAGTGCAATTGCGAATACACCTATCCCAGCGAGGGTTTGATGGTATGTTCTGAATGTTATCACGAGTGGAATCCGGAAGCAGTAGTGGAGACGGCCAAGGACGATGCCATAAAAGTACTAGACGTAAATGGCAACGAACTGCATACTGGCGACAGTGTCATCGTAGTCAAAGATTTGCC
>JBBQLD010000417.1:0-4124 GCA_038327555.1 Chitinophagales bacterium | reverse complement strand
CGAACCCGCCCTATGGCTTGAAGCTGTAGAGCGGGTTTTTTTGGATTAATGGGAGACATCCCGAATTTTTTCTGGGGTATTTTGATTGACGAATGCAGATTACATGATTTTCGATTTTTGATGGCCCCACCAAACATCGTTCACTTTTTCATCAGACAACCCTATTTTTCTGCGAATAGTGGGGCTATTTAAAGAAAAATAGCAGCCGTATGATGGAACAAAGGGTGGCATCAAATGACTAAGTTATTGGTGCCGCGTTCCTAATGGACATTCGTCAATCGAAAAAGAAAAATCCGCATGCCTTGACGACCTGCGGATTTGAATATTACATAGTGCCAGATGCTATTTTTCTGACTGGGCAAAACTGCGCCGCGCTATGCTATGATCTCGATCAAAGATAATGGGAGATTCCAATAAATCAAACCTGAATCACCCCAACATTAAACTTCTCCACCGGCGCATTATTCGCCGCTTCTATCCCCATGGAGATCCATTTTCGCGTATCTCTTGGATCAATAATGGCGTCTACCCAAAGACGAGCAGCGGCATAATATGGAGTGGTTTGAGCAAGGTAACTGGCTTTTGTTTTTTCCAAAAGGGCCTTCTCCGCCTCCGGATCCGGGGCATGGCCCTTGGCTTTTAAAGATTGCACTTGTATCTGAGTCAACACTTTAGCGGCTTGTTCGCCGCCCATCACCGCAATTTTGGCCGTTGGCCAGGCCGCGATAAGTCGAGGATCGTACGCTTTACCGCACATGGCGTAGTTGCCTGCGCCATAGGAATTTCCGATCACAATCGTGAATTTCGGCACCGTGGAGTTGGCCACAGCATTCACCATTTTCGCGCCGTCTTTGATGATGCCTCCATGCTCGGAGCGGGTACCCACCATGAAACCAGTAACATCCTGCAAAAACACGAGCGGGATTTTTTTCTGGTTGCAATTCAAAATAAACCGCGTGGCCTTATCCGCCGAATCTGAATAAATAACGCCACCAAACTGAATCTCACCCTTAGCACTTTTGACCACCTGGCGATTGTTCACCACAATGCCCACTGCCCAGCCATCTATGCGGGCATAAGCGGTGATAATGGTTTTGCCGTAATGTTCTTTATATTGGGTGAGTTTGCCTTCATCTACGATCCTGCGCAATAATTCCACCGTATTGTATGGTTTTGCCCCATTTTCAGGATATATTTCAAATATATCCTCCGCTTTACCTTCAGCCGGTTTTGGATCTACCCGATCAAAACCGGCAGTTTCAAAACGGCCGTACTTATCTACCAAATCTTTAATGGTATCGAGACACGTTTGGTCATCCGGCATTTTATAGTCGGTCACCCCACTAATTTCCGAGTGTGTAGATGCCCCGCCAAGTATTTCCTGATCCGCTTCTTCTCCAATGGCCGCCTTTACGAGGTAAGGGCCTGCCAGAAAAACAGAGCCTGTTCTTTCTACAATCAGGGCCTCATCTGACATGATCGGCAAATACGCCCCCCCTGCCACGCAGGCCCCCATAATGGCCGCAAGTTGCGGAATGCCTGCGGAAGACATTTTAGCGTTGTTGCGGAAAATTCGCCCAAAATGTTCTTTGTCTGGGAAAATCTCGTCCTGCATGGGCAAGTACACCCCAGCCGAATCCACCAAATAAATGATCGGCAGACGGTTTTCCATCGCGATTTCCTGCGCGCGAAGATTCTTTTTTCCGGTGATCGGAAACCAGGCGCCTGCCTTCACCGTCGCATCATTTGCAACCACTATGCACTGCCGGCCACGCACATACCCGATCATTACGACCACGCCGCCAGCCGGGCAACCACCGTGTTCTTTGTAAAGTTCGTAGCCCGCGAAAGCACCTACTTCAATGCTGGGCTTTCCAGCATCCAAGAGGTAGTTGATCCGTTCCCGGGCGGTCATTTTGCCCTCTTTATGTAACTTTTCGATCCGTTTTTCCCCGCCACCTTCAAAAATCTTTTCCAGGTGACGGTTGAGGCTGGAGACGGCAAGTTTGAGCGCGTCAATATTTTTTGCAGATTCTAAATCAGTAGTTGTGGTGGACATTTGCCGAAGAAATTTGAGCGGCTAATGTACGGCGTAATCACAGGATACGGAATTTTCCTGCCACTTAAACGCCATTCATTTGGCAGCCAAGATGAGGATTCTGAGCAGACCATGTCGTTAATTAAAAGCGGACAAGCTTACTTTGCGCCATGGAAACCGAAATCCGCCAACAATACCTCAGTCTCGCCTACGAACGAGCGGATCAATGGTAATAAACATGGAACACACGCAAGTTAATTTTCTCAGTTCGCCTGCACTTTTTCAAGAAAAAGAAGGTCTATATCTTGAGGTTCGCCGCCGAGAAGGTCGAGTACTTTCGGATGCAGTGGTGAAAAATCTGCCCGAAATTTCGGCTTCAAACCCTTACGCATGGGAATGGAAACTTCGAGCAAGATCCTTAAATCGCTTGAAAAGGAAACTTTCAAAAAATGCTGAACTTCGTCTACTTGACCTGGGCTGCGGCAATGGTTGGATGGCCAATCGACTAGCTGAAAACCCGCATTGGAAGGTCTGGGCTGTTGACCTTAATCAGGAAGAATTGGAGCAGGGGGCGCGTCTTTTCGGAAGGCAGAATTTGAAGTTTGTCTACGCAGATGTCTTGCAAGGCGTTTTGTCCGAAAAACATTTTGACGTGATTGTGCTGGCCGCGGCGACGCAGTATTTCCCAGATCTTGAAGCATTGCTCGTTACGCTGCGCAAACTGCTGACAACCAGAGGGGAAATTCATTTCATTGACGCTCCGTTTTACAAAAACAATGCAGAAAAAGTCGCGGCAGGGCAAAGAAGCCTGGCCTATTACTCCAAACTTGGCATGCCCGAAATGGCGCAGTATTACCATCACCACTGCTTGGGGGATGCCGAAAAATTGGGCGCTAAAAATTTGAATAGCGCGCTAAAAATCAAGCTTTTACAAAAATTGAAATGGCTGGCACCGTTTCCTTGGTTGCGCTTTCAAATTGCTTGTCATGCTGAACGTAGTGAAGCATCTGAGGCCGAAGCTTTTTCTTCTAAATTTTAGGCCTTCGGCCTCAGATTCTTCACTACGTTCAGAATGACAAAGCTCAAAAGAGAAGTGTACGGCTGCAAATGCCGCACTCAGTCTAGCGACCAATCAATCTTAAACTTCCCCTGTTTTTCTAAAATTTCGTTGGTGCGTACAAAATGGCCACAGCCTTGAAAAGCATTTCCCGCCAGGGGCGAGGGATGTGCAGATTCCAGCACAAAATGTCGTGTGAGATCAATCAAAGCCTTTTTAGATCGGGCAAAATTCCCCCATAATAAAAAAACAACCCCTTCTTTTTGCGCTGAAATGGTGCGGATTACGGCGTCCGTAAAAGTCTGCCAGCCAATTTTCTGGTGGCTTGCGGGCTGTCGGGCTTCTACCGTTAGCATGGCATTTAGCAACAATACCCCTTGTTGAGTCCAACCTGTCAAGTCTCCATGTGCGGGGGGCTGAATTCCAAGACTATTTTTAATTTCTTTGTAAATATTAACCAGAGAAGGCGGCGTTTTTACCCCACGCGGAACGGAAAAACAAAGTCCCATGGCTTCATTAGGGTTGTGGTAAGGGTCTTGACCTAGCACTACCACTTTCACTTCCGCAAAGGGTGTTTGGTTAAATGCGTTGAAAATCAATGGGCCTGGCGGGTAAATCGTTTTCCCGGCCAGCTTTTCAGCTAAAAGAAACGACTTGATTTCAGCAAAATACGGCTGGTTAAATTCTTCGGCCAGGGCTTGTTTCCAGCCTTCTTCTATCTGGACATTCGAAACAGTAGGTGTCATGTTTGCGGTTTGTTTGGGCGGTAAGATAGCGCGTCTTGGAGCATGGTATTTGGCTTGAATTCAACGCATTCAAACATTTTGGAACTTTTGGTTGCAATATGGAAGTTTGGCTTGCCGAAAGTTTTTACTTTTGCACCGCGTTGGTCCCGTAGCACAATGGATAGTGCAACAGATTTCTAATCTGTAGGCTACAGGTTCGAGCCCTGTCGGGATCACAAAAAAGCCCGGCTGCTAAGTTAGCAGCCGGGCTTTTGTATTTCGTTTTTTATAAAATCCTGAACCC
>JBBQLD010000416.1:0-4136 GCA_038327555.1 Chitinophagales bacterium | reverse complement strand
TTGACGGTTTGTTCGACTCTTTTGAACTGATACTTTGTTGCGCCTCAGTCATGGAGAGCCCGCTACAATCCTTCGTCGCGCCTAGTCTCATCTCAAAATAATCTGACCAAACTATCAAAAACTTCGTGCCCCTGCCACTAGGGCGAGGGACAACGGACTAATTTATGGCACCGGCTATACCAGCTCGGTACGCGGATTGCTGCTCAAATACTTTGCGCCCCGCTTGCTGGAAAGCAGGCTGAACGGAGACTATGCGGATGGAGTGGGAGCAATTGGCAGAAATGAGGCGAAAGGTGTGACAGGGAAAAGTACAAATCCTTTAATTTTCCTCCAGATTGTCAAATTCATAAATCTCAAAATCCAGGCGCTCGTTGGGTGCTATGGATTTAAGCTCCCGGATGAGGCCATCGTGCAGGTCGTACACCCAGCCATGCAGGTGCGGGATCTGGTGTTTTTTCCAGGACTGTTGTACAATGGATGTTTTAGCGAGATTCATGACCTGCTCTTCTATATTCAACTCGATCAGGCGGTTGAGCCGGGCTTCTTCAGTAGGTTCTTTATCAATTTCTTCTTTGTGGTAGCGGTACACATCCTTGATATTGCGCAACCACTTATTGATGATGCCAAGGGAATGGCGTTCCATAGCGGCCTTTACCCCGCCGCATCCGTAATGGCCGCAAACAATGATGTGTTTGACCTGCAGCACATCCACGGCATATTGCAGCACACTAAGCAGGTTAAGATCGGTATGCACCACCAGGTTAGCAATGTTACGATGGATGAAAATTTCTCCTGGTTGCGTCTGCGTGATCTGGTCGGGTGGAACCCGGCTGTCGGAGCAACCAATCCAGAGAAAATCCGGCTTTTGGATATTGACCAGCCGCTCAAAAAACATAGGATCTTCCAGCTTTTTTGCTTTGGCCCAAGCCTTGTTTTCCCGTAACAATCGTTCAAAATGCTTCATTTGCGTTTATGTTGTTTTGAGCGTGCTGGTTTAGGGGCCGCCAAAAGGAGTTTGGGGTAATCCTATTTAACCAATAAGTTGCAAACATACAGTTAGTCTTGCAAAAAGACTATTTAGAAATTCAGGGATGTTCCTCCTCTTGTCAAGATAACAGTTCTTACGAGTTGATGTCGTATTTTAGCATTAGCCAAAGTTTTAGTCTCACTTCCAAACCAGGAAGATGGTCGGCTGTACCTTTGCAACACACGCAACAAGATTGCCTACTTCACACATGAAACAGCAAATCAACTTTGGCAACATCTACCATCATCGCCCAAACCACAAATTGGATCAATTCTGTGGTCATTGGCTGCAATTTTTGCCCTTTTGCGGCCAAAGCCATGCTTCGGAAGCGTATTCGCTATGTTGTATTGCCTGAGGCTACCTTGGAAAGCAGCTTAGAAATAGTTGTTGCTGAATTGCGCCACCTCGACCATGCAGCAGATATAGAAACGACGCTGATTATTTTTCCCAATCAGTTTGCCGAATTTGAGGATTATCTGGATTTAACCGAAATGGCGGAGGATCTTTCTGTAGCGCAAGGCTACGAGGGCGTGTACCAAATCGCCAGTTTTCATCCCAAATATTGTTTCGAAGGAGCAGATGAAGACGACCCGGCCAACTACACCAACCGCTCCCCCTACCCTATGCTGCACCTATTACGGGAAGACAGTATTTCTAAAGCCATAGATCAATATATCGACCCGGAGGGAATTCCTGATCGAAATATCGCTTACGCGCAGGAAAAGGGTTTGCGGTATATGGAGTTATTGCGGGCAGCTTGTTTGGAGATCTCGGTTTAGTACCAATGAAAGAACAATCTCACGATTTGGATGGTCTAAGTCTGGTTTAAAAAACTTGTGCTAAATTTGTCGCCCCCCAAACGAATCAGCAAAAATCCTGCAAAAATTGCACTACGATTACATCATCATAGGTAGCGGCTTCGGTGGATCGGTAAGCGCCCTGCGGCTCTCAGAAAAAGGGTATAAAGTGCTCGTGATCGAAAAAGGAAAGTGGTATCATACCGAAGATTTCCCTAAAACGAACTGGACTTTCTCCAAATGGCTTTGGCTACCCTCGCTACGGTGGTACGGGATCATGAAAATTACGATTTTTCGGCATGTGGGCATCGTATCCGGCACAGGGGTCGGAGGTGGCTCGCTGGTATATGCCAATACCCTTCCGGTGCCTTTAACCGCCTTTTTCAACTCCGGCAGTTGGGCCAAACTGGCCGATTGGCAACAAGAACTTCTCCCCTATTATGATCGAGCCCTGAAAATGCTCGGGGCGGCCAAAAATCCGCGCTTTTTTGACGGCGAACACGCGCTGGAGCAACTTGCCACAGAAATCGGCCAAAAGGAACATCTGAATGCCACCAAGGTAGCCGTGTATTTTGGCGAGGCCGGCAAAACGCATCCAGATCCGTATTTCGGCGGCAAAGGGCCTGAGCGCAGCGGGTGTACATTTTGCGGCGGTTGTATGACGGGTTGCCAGCACAACGCAAAAAATACCTTGGACAAAAACTATCTGTATCTGGCCCAGCAACTTGGCGCAGATATCCTCGCGGAACACGAAGTTACTGACGTTCGGCCAATTAAAACCGCCGATGGTTCTGAGGGATATACCGTTGATTTTAAAGACTCTACGCGATTTTTTAAAAGAAAAAAAACACTACAAACCAAGGGCGTAGTTTTTGCTGGCGGGGTATTGGGCACCGTCGCATTACTGCTCAAATTAAAAAAGACATCCCTGCCAAATCTGTCAGATATGGTTGGCAAAGAAGTGCGTACGAACAATGAAAGTCTGATCGCAGTGACCCAATTGGACAACTCTTCCGACCAGTCTCAAGGCATCGCCATCGGCGCAATTTTGCATACCGATGAGCATAGTCACCTGGAATTATGCCGATATGGTGCTGGTTCCGGCGCTTGGCGACTCACGTTTTTGCCTTTTGTAGATGGCCCGAATGTTATCATACGAATCTTGAAAATGATCTGGGAAGTACTCAGTCATCCAAGACAATACTGGCAATACATGCGGGTAAAAGATTGGGCAAAAAGCTCTTCTGTCATGTTGTTTATGCAAACCCTGGACAGCACGGTGACCTTCACCCGAACCTGGTTAGGCGGCATGAAAACAGCGATTGTTGGGAAGGAAAAACCAACCGCTTTTATTCCACGTGCGATTGAATTGGCCAGAAAATTTGAGGTGATTTTGAAAGGAAAGGCTGTCGCCTTTGGGCTTACGCCTTTGATGGGCATTCCCGGCACTGCGCATATTTTGGGCGGTGCCGTAATGGGTGACACCCCTGAAACCGGAGTAATTGACCAGAATAACCGAGTATTTGGCTATAAAAACATGTTGATTTGCGACGGGTCCATGATTTCGGCCAACCCAGGCGTGAATCCGGCGTTGTCGATTACGGCGATTAGCGAACGGGCCATGGATCTTGTTGAATTGGTTGATGCATGACGATTAGAGGATTGTTGAGCACCAATCATTTTAATTATACTTTGTCAGTATAAACTTGAATTGTCATGTCGTAGCGAAGCGTAGACATTTACACAACCCAGGCTCTGTCTAAATTCCCTTGCTAATGAGATTCCGATAAACTTGGGTTGTGTAGATGTCTACGCTTCGCTACGACATGACAATTCGCGGGCAAAAAATTTGATGAATTTCAAAAGTGACAAAGCAGAATTAGGTTTTACCCCCAAATTCCTCCCAAGCCTTCTCCGCCAATTGCCTGGTCAACGTCTCGATATAATAACTTCCAGCAGCAGGGTCAGCCACCTCATCCAGCCCGCTTTCCATTTTCAGCAAATGCTGCACATTTCGTGCAATCCTGCGGCCAAAAGCCTGAGGGTAGCTGGCCAGTGCCTCGCGCCCTGCATCGTAGGGCATTACCGTTAGCCGATTTGCGCCGCCTTGAACGGCCGCCATGGCCATGGTTGTAGCCCGAATCATGTTGGTGTACA
The DNA here is from genome assembly GCA_038327555.1 of Chitinophagales bacterium. GTDB lineage: Bacteria > Bacteroidota > Bacteroidia > Chitinophagales > Saprospiraceae > M3007. The sequence goes on along the minus strand of JBBQLD010000416.1, from coordinate 155 downwards.
GATCATCTGAATAGGCTTCTGGTTGGTAACGCACTGCTATGCTTGGGGCAACCAGTGGTGCATCCCAGGCTTTTAACACATTGAACCACAAGAGTTTGAGGGCGCGCAAGTTGGCAATTTCAAGGAAATAACTTTTGCCCAATGGCACGGAAAAT
>JBBQLD010000415.1:0-4196 GCA_038327555.1 Chitinophagales bacterium | reverse complement strand
CCGCCTACACCGAAGTAGTCATAACGACCTACAGGAAGCTTCTGATCGTAAGAAGCAGAGTAAGTATTATAAGCGCGATTTTTTAGAATTGACGCCCACTGGTTGCGGTAGTTGGCTACCAGACGGTGGTTACAGTTCATTACGCCAGTCAGTGCCGGGTTAAGGTTGAGTGGACTTTGGTAGAACTGTGAGAAGTGGATGTCTTGGGCTTGTGCTACTGCCGCGAACATTACGAAGCACAGTGTAAGAAAGTGTAAAGTAGTTTTTTTCATAATCAAGACAGACCTGTAGTTTGGTTGAAAAACGACAATTGAAGGAAGTGGCAAAAGCCAAATTAATTTAGCTCGGGTGGGCGAAGGTAGGTTTTTCCCAAACTTTCTAGCGTTGAGGGAATAAATTTTAACAAGCCGCTCCGGGATTGTTTAAAAATTCAGATGATAAATTGCAAAAACGGTGTGCCGAATCCCAAAAATTATGGGTTGATCGGTGTTGTACACCACCAAACCTGAACGACATCCTGTCTCAGCGTATTTTTTGAATTATGTTAAGATACCCGATAAACAAGAGGTTTTAACTTTTGAAAACGCTGCTTATTAGAAATTAGTAACGAGTTAAAAGTTTCAAGTAGCAAGTTTCAAGTTGAAAGTGGGTAGCCAGCTTGAAACACTCAACTTGCTACTTGAAACTCGCCACCTGTTTTCGACACTGGGTGTCCCAATGTCGAAAATAGTAAACAGTAAAAAGTAAAAAGTTTCAAGTTGAAAGTGGGTAGCCAGCTTGAAACACTCAACTTGCTACTTGAAACTTGCTACTTGCTACTTGAAACTTTTTACTGTCTCCTGCTAACTTTTTTCACCATTTCATTTTTCCAGGTCAAGAATGTGCCGTCGAGTATGTGTGCACGAGCTTCGCCTACCAGCCAAAGGTAAAAACCAAGGTTTTGGAGGGTGGCAAGTTGCATACCCAAAATTTCGTTGCAAATAAAAAGGTGTCGCAAATAAGCCCTCGAATGGGTTCTGCTGGTATGAACCGAACCGTTAGGGTCAATGGGCGAAAAGTCGGTCTGCCATTTTTTGTTCCGAATGTTGATGATTCCATCCGAAGTGTAGAGCAAGCCGTGCCGTGCATTGCGGGTTGGAAGCACGCAGTCGAACATATCAATACCCCGCGTGATGCCTTCCAAAATATTTTCCGGGGTGCCGACGCCCATGAGGTATCGGGGTTTGTCTTTTGGAAGAATTTCGGTGACCAATTCGGTCATGGCGTACATCTCTTCTGCGGGTTCACCGACAGACAATCCACCAATTGCATTGCCCTCTCGGCCGTGTGCGGCGATGGTTTCGGCCGAAATTTTTCGCAGCTCCGGGTAGGTACTGCCTTGCACGATGGGGAAAAATGCCTGTTTGTGGCCGTAGATCGGCTCGGTATTGTCGAAACGTTCGATGCAACGTGCTAACCAGCGATGCGTGAGGCCAAGCGATTTTTCTGCATATTTAAAATCACAAGGATAAGGCGTGCATTCATCGAAGGCCATGATGATATCTGCCCCAATGATGCGCTGGATATCCATTACATTTTCTGGCGTGAAAGTATGCTTTGAGCCGTCAATATGGCTCTGGAAGGTCACACCTTCTTCCTTAATTTTCCTCCGGTGTGCCAACGAATACACTTGAAATCCTCCGCTATCAGTCAATACCGGGCCATTCCAGCCATTGAAGCCGTGAATACCACCAGCGGCCTGCAATACTTCCAAGCCAGGACGGAGGTAAAGGTGATAGGTATTGCCGAGGCAAATTTGAGCTCGGATATCGTCGCGGAGTTCGTGTTGATGCACAGTTTTGACCGTGGCGGCGGTGCCTACGGGCATAAAAATGGGGGTTTGGATCGTGCCGTGGTCGGTTTCGATCTGGCCGGCGCGGGCGCGGGAGTTGGGGTCGGTATGTTGTAAGTGGAAGTTCATAGTACTAAGCCAAATTCCGATTACTATCCAATTTCAACAACACCGCAATCATCAAAGTAAATCCGATCAGCGACGAACCGCCAGCGCTAACAAAGGGCAGCGGAATACCAATGGTTGGAATGAGGCCCATGGTCATGCCCAGGTTGATCACTACGTGAACGAATATAATACCGGCCACAGAATAAGCATAAATACGCGAAAAATTGGATCGCTGTCGCTCCGCTAAAATCGTAATCCGCCAAAGCAACCAAAGAAAAAGCCCAACCAAACCTAATACGCCTACAAAACCTTGTTCTTCGCCCACGGTGCAAAAAATGTAATCCGTACTTTGTTTGGGCACGTATTTTAGTTTGGTCATGTTGCCCTCCAGGATGCCTTTTCCGAGCAAACCACCAGAACCGATGGCCATTTTGGAGTGGATGAGGTTGTAACCCGCTCCCCGCGCATTGGCTTCGGCTTCACCGGGGCGCAACCAAATTTTAATGCGTTGTTGCTGGTGGGGCGGAAGGAGATTCAAGAAAGCATTGGCGGCAAAAACAAGGGAAACGGAAAGGGTAAGCAAGACCACCCAGATTCTTAATTGGCTTTGTATCAGGTTGTTTTTCTTCCAATAGTTGGGTAAAAACACGCCGACAAAAAGCAGTACCTGTGGTATCAGCACGAGTACGTGTTTTTGCGCATCTTCCATTTCGATACTCAACCAACCAAGTACTGTGTTCAAGATTGGAATCCACCAAACAATGAGTGGAAGGAGAGCCGCTAATACCCAACGCAAAATGCGTTTTTGTTCCCGAAATTTGTTGATCAACAGCAGGTTGACGATAGCGATTAGCCAAGCTGCTGTATAGGCGGGTAACTCGAATTTCCAGCCCAAAATTGCCAAAGCAGCGGCACCAAATCCTAGTGCATATAGCACTGGCGATAGCCCCTCCCGGTACAAAACCAGCATGAAGGAAAAGAAAATCAGGCCAGAACCAGTGTCCTTTTGCAGCAGAACCAGAAGCGTTGGCAGGAGAAAAATGCCGAAAGCAATGACTCGATCCCGTATTTGTCTCAAATCTACACCCGGGCTGCTGAGAAATGCGGCCATGGCCAGACAGGTACCAAATTTGGCGATTTCAGAGGGCTGAAAAGTAAATCCTCCAATGTGATACCAGGCATTTGCCCCATTTACCTCTCGTCCAAAAAGAAGTGTACCTGGCAGCAGCAAAATCGAGATAAAATAAAGCGGCAAAGCCAGTGTTCGCCAAAAAGACCAATCTGCCATCATAACCAAAAACAGCATCACCAGACAAAATACAATAAAGGCTAATTGTTTTCCAGCGGTGTGCCCCATATCTAAAAAGGCATAAGGGGCATCGGCATTGTACGTCACAGCATAAATCATCAGCCAGCCCACTGCGACCAAAGCCAAATAGAGCCCAAGGGTGAGGCGGTCAAAACCAAAAAGGGGAAGCTGATTCGGCTGGGGCATTTTTGCGGATTTGTCGAATTGGTGGATTGGGTAAGTGGTTTGCTTGATCCAAGGTTTATAGTCCAACAGCAGCTTAAGATCTGTTCCTCATTGCTCTAAAAAATCGCGTGGATGAATATTGGCATCTTTTGCGGGATAGGCACCTGGCCAACCCGAAAGTTGGGTGATAAATATCAAGGCCTCTTGTTTAGTCCGAAAGGCACCAACGCGTAATTTGTAGTAAGGTTGTTCTTGTACAGCGTTGGCAGCAATATCAGGATAATCGGAACGAAAACGGTTGCGGCCTTGCTCAACTTGGGTGCGGTCTGTAGAAGCCATTATTTGTACGCGCCAGCCATCGATGCGGGGTACACTACGATTAGCATTCACCCAAACTTTCATCACTTGCGCCACTTTTGGATCTTCGTTGAGCTGCACTTCTTGTGCCCAAACCATTTGGGCCAAACCAAACACAAAGCATAGCATCAACCCATTTTTTTTGCTCATAATCATTGTCAATAAAAGTATTGAACCTAAAATTTCTGGAATCACGAAAAGTACACTTTTTGATACTTCACCGAACTTCGTCAGTCTTGTGCCGACAACCGTCACTCCATCTCCAGCAACAAGCACCCTTTTTCCACAGCAGCTCCTTTTTCTACAGCTACTGATTTTATGGTTCCATCACCGATAGCTTTTATTACGTTTTCCATTTTCATGGCTTCAAGGATGAGGAGCGGATCGCCTTTGCTGACTACTTGCCCAGGCTCGACCATTACGCTT
>JBBQLD010000414.1:0-4210 GCA_038327555.1 Chitinophagales bacterium | reverse complement strand
AAAGTAGCTTTAGGAACGCGGCACCAATAACTTAGACATTTTCGGACAACCATTTTTTGATCAGACAACCCTGTTTTTCTGCGAACAGTGGGGCTATTTAAAGAAAAATAGGGGCCGTACGATGGAAAAAAGGGTGGCATCAAATGATTAAGTTATTGGTGCCGCGTTCCTTACAGCTCTTGTGCCGCAACCAGGTATTTAGTCAGGAAATCATCAAGCAGGAACAGCTGAAACCCTGGGGTATCTGCCAAGTGGTAATGCCTCACGTTCTGTTATTTGCAGACACTTATCCGAGTTTTCGAGGATGGCTTTGATCAGATTTTTGTAAAGCCCGCGACTTTCAATATCATAATCAAACTCCTTTCTAAAACGATGAATCTTGCGTAAAAAGTCACTTGGCTCAAGCACTACTATTCGATCATTAGATTTGGTAATGAATGCTTTGAGAAATGCGGACGCTTTTTCACGCTCCTCTGGATTGGCTGTAGGGCGGAGGTATTCAGGCAGCCATTCGTTGACGACAAAATCCATATTGAGCAGGATAATCAGACTTCTGAAAGTTGAAAAAGCGATTGGAGGTTATCCATTTCTGCGTCAAGGAAACTTTTATAGCCACCCTTGATTTGACCGTGGGCATTTACTGCTTGCCGCTCAAACTGAGTGGTTCCCTTTTTGTCCTTTGTCAAATAATAGACACATAGGTCTTCCGGAACGAGCTTACCTTCAGATACTTGGCGCAATAGTGCGGCTAGAAACTGTTCGCTATGCGTAGATAAAACAAATTGCTTTTCCTCATTGTTGGAAATTTCGACAAGACTTGCTACAAAGCGATTGATAATAGAAGGATGCAGATGTATTTCGGGTTCGTCTATGCAAATGGTTTGGTTATTAGAATAAAGTATTTTGGCCAACATTGTCATAAGTTGATTGGTGCCTAAACCTTCGTTTACAATGTCGGCTATGAAAGAGTTGTTTTTATCGCGAGTTTGAAGGTAAAAATTGGCTGTTCCAGGGGTGAAACGGATGCTAAAAATACGATCAACAATTTCCTCCAGATAATGAGAAACCCTTACGCTTAATTCACCGTTGGTTGCCAAAAGTGTTGCGATTTCGTCTTCGGTTGTAATCTGAGACTGGAGAGGAATAGTGCCATAGTAAGGTTTTGTGAAGCCTCGTCTAACAGGAATGAAATCTGTTTTATTCAATTCATCTGCTGGTAAAAACATTTCTGATCTGATATTCTTTAGATTTTTTTCATCATCATCAGAAAGTTCCCATCCAAAAGTTGAGCCACCAATACCATTCCAGCTAAGCGTTACCTCCTTCCCATTTATGTGTGCTTTTTTATCGACGTTTTGATTTATTGAGTAAGGGAAAGCCACTCCAAGTTCAAAAGAATTATCGTCATTCAAGGTTAGGTTAAGGAAGGATTTTCGCGGGTTTAAGATTGCTTGGTATGAGGTTTGATTTTCCCCAACTTCAATGGATAAACCTATAGATAGATCAAGATTTTTTTGAAAAACTGTTTGCCCAAACCCACCTAAATTCAGCCCGCCAAACACAAAGAAATTATCCAAAGATTGATTGGGATTATTCACCAAGTTTTTCAGCGTCAACAGGCTGTAAATGAAACTTGATTTACCACAGTTGTTCGCGCCAGTGATGACCGTGAACTTTCCAAGTTCAAAGTCCGCTTTTTGGATGCTGCGAAAATTTTCGATGTGCAATTGCTTAATCATGTGTGCAAAAGTACGCCGATGCTTTGATTTTTTGAAAATGCTTTTATCTTGTAATGCATCGAGTTAAGCCTACTTTTGCGCCTCAAATTCTTCATTACCCATGCGCATCGGCCTCTTCTTCGGCTCCTTCAATCCGATTCACATCGGGCATCTAATTATCGCCAATTACATGGCGACACAGACCGACCTTGATCGGGTCTGGCTTGTGGTAAGTCCGCAAAACCCGTTAAAACCCAAAAAGACGCTTGCCCGCGATCGCGATCGACTGCATCTTGTACGCCTGGGAATTGGCGAGAATTCAGCCCTAAAAGCCTCGGAGGTAGAGTTTTCACTGCCCAAGCCTTCTTACACGATCGACACGCTCGCATTTTTGAAAGAAAAATACCCAGAACATCAGTTTGTCTTAATCATGGGGGCCGACAATCTCGGATCGCTCCACCTTTGGAAGAATTACGAACAGATATTAGCCGAATACGAACTTTATGTATACAAACGCCCAGCGTATGAACTTGGTGAATTCGCCAAGTACCCCAAGGTCAAAATCTTCGAAACGCCCCCCTTAGATATCTCTGCCACTTACATCCGTGAATGCATTAAAGCTGGAAAATCCGTCCGTTACATGGTACCCGAAGCCGTGTGGGAGTATCTGGAATCAGGGACTTTGTACCGCTGACCAAAGTCCAGTGTACAAAGTCTGCCGTCCAAGATCCCAATGCGTTAGGCAACCTATATCCCTGCGCTTGCACCATTCCCGCACTTCTCCAAACTTTAGTCCTCAATCCTTCAAACCTAAGCTGAGTCATTATGCGCCAACTTTTCCTCTCCCTTTTGCTATGCTCTTTTTTGGGCAGCAGCTTTGCCCAAACGGATACCATTTTTCCTCCCCTCACCATCGGTGAATGGCGGCAACACTTGCCTTGGCAACGCTCCAAATACGTCACCCAAAGCAGCTCAAAAGTCTATTATGCCACTGAATGGGCCGTAGTGGAAGTCGATAAGGCCGAACGTTCGTCTCGGTTCATCACCAAAGTGGAAGGACTTAGCGATGTTGGCATGAACTTCCTGCGCTACAATGCCGCAGCAGATGTGTTGTTGCTCGGTTACACGAACAGCAACCTCGACCTGTTTTACCCCTCAGATCGTTCAGTGGTGAATCTCCCAATTATTCAGAAAAACCCGAACGTGGTGGGTGATAAGCAGATTTACAATGTCTTTTTTGACGGAAAAATCGCCTATTTCGCTTGCGGCTTTGGCATTTTGAAGTTTGATTTGAAAGATGCTGAGGCGGAGTACACGGTTTTTACCAGCATTCCTGTCCGTTCATTCGCGGTGTATAATGGCTTCCTGTGGGCTGGAACGGAAGATGGGCTCTATCGCCTACCTGAAAATGATGAAAACCCTGCCGACTTCAGTCGCTGGGAAGAAGTGAGCGAATCAACCGGGTTTCCGGCCAACCTTTCTTACAATGCTATAAGTGTTTGGGATGGTAAACTTTGGCTTGGGGCAGCAAAAAAGTTCCTTCGTTTTGATGGAACTACGGTAACTGAAATTGCCAGCAACTCCACCCGCTCGGTCAAATATATCACGGCAGAAGGAACGGGCCTGATGATTGGCTGGTCAGACGATTCCAACTTTGGCTTTGGCACGGTGGAATATCTCGAATCCAATGGTAACCGCAATGAAATCCAAGGGGCCTGCGATGCCGTATTTCCACTCTACGGCATTGAAGACGGTACAAGAAAGTTCTGGTTTGCAGACTTACAGGACAAATTCCGCTATTTTGATCAGAATATAGGTGACTGTGACAAGTTTTCGTTTAATTCTCCATACTCGCAGCGCAGCTCGGAAATCAACTTCGGAAGCGATGGCACCACCTTTGTTGCTACCCCTGGGCCAGCACCCAATCTTGGTGTTGTAGGCAATCGAGATGGGGTCTATTCCTTTAAAAATGGGGTATGGGATCGCTGGTCGGAAGCGACGACCCCAGCAATTGTAGATTCAGAAGAATCCTTTAAAGATATGTGGAGAGTAGCACCTCACCCATCCGAGGCAAAGGCTTTTGTAGGTAGTTGGCTGGGCGGATTGCTCCAGTTTACCAACGGCGCCTATGAGAAGAGATTCAGTCGATCCAACTCCATTCTACAAAGTGCTGGAAACTCAGGTAGTTCTCGTACGGCCATTGGAGGACTTGCTTTTGATCAAAACAATAACCTTTGGATCAGTAATTATGGCGCAAATTCTCCAATTGCAGTCCTAAAATCAGACGGTACCTTGAGTAATTTCAATGGTGCACCAGCGAATAATCTCCTCCAGGTTGTGGTGGACCAAAATGGCTACAAATGGTTTGTAATCGCATTCAGCGCAGGTATACTCGTGTATGACTCTGGTGCTGACCTTGATAGCCCCAGTGACGATCGTTACCGTGTCATTACTACTGCCAATAGTGTGTTGCCAACCAATTTTGTCAACTG
>JBBQLD010000413.1:0-4212 GCA_038327555.1 Chitinophagales bacterium | reverse complement strand
AGATTTATTCCCCAAAAATTTGTTCTCCACCAGGAAATTCAAAAACTTTGGCACCTCCATTTTTGAAATCTGCTCATCGTCCGGGCAGTTTGCTTTCATCCCGTTGATGACGTGTACGGCGGTATCCATGCCCACGAGATCTGCCAGGCGGAAAGTACCCGTTTTCGGGCGACCAATGGCAGGGCCAGTAAGCGCATCGGCGCTGTCAATGCCCAGTCCGAGTTCGTGGGTCAATTGGAAGATCTTTGCCATGGCGTATACACCTACCCGGTTGGCGATGAAGGCCGGGGTATCTTTGCATAGCACGGTTTGCTTCCCCAGATGAACATCGCCATATTCCATGAAAAAAGTGATCACCTCGGGATTCGTATCGGCGGTTGGGATGACCTCGAACAGGCGCATGTACCGCGCCGGATTGAAGAAGTGGGTGCCGCAAAAGTTTGCCTTGAAATCTTCGCTACGCCCCTCGGCCATCAGATGAATGGGTATGCCGGAAGTATTGGAGGTGACAAGCGATCCTTTAGTCCGGAATTGCTCCACCTTTTCGTACACCTGCTTTTTGATGTCCAAACGCTCTACCACGACCTCGATGATCCAGTCGTAGTCTTTAATTTTTGGGAAATCATCGTCGAAGTTGCCGACTTTAATTCGGCTTGCGAACTTCATGTCAAAAAATGGGGCGGGTTTGGCTTTGAGTGCATTTTGGAGCGAATCAGAAGCGACCTTGTTTCTGTTTCCCTCGGCGGTAGCCAGGTCAAGGAGTAAGACTTCGAGGCCACAGCCTGCGAGATGGGCGGCGATGCCGGTACCCATGAGGCCCGAGCCGAGCACGGCAACTTTGCGGATGCGTTTGTTGAGCATGATGTTGTAGCGAAAATTTGCCCGCTAAGGTAGGCAACTCATACGCTAAGCACCAAACTACCTGCCGCTTGAAAATGCTAATTTTAGGGTGTCTTTGAAAGTATTATTCGCTCATCAAATTATGTAGTTGTGCGTATTGCAGCAACATGATGGTTTTTCCATCCCGAATCTTTCCACATTTAACTTTTTCGAGGGCCTCAGTGAAGAGCATTTCAAGCACTTCAATGTTTTCTTGCTCCTCATACTTTCCTCCGCCAGCACTGATTTTTAAATCATTGGAATAGGTGGCGATAAAAAAATGAACCACTTCGGTCACCGAACCAGGACTCATGTAAGCCTCCCGTTGTTGGGTTTCCCAGGTGCCATCATTGTGCTGATATTCATAGGAATACCGCCAAAGTTTGTACCAATTGTCAGAGAGCAATTTTTTTTCGAGGAGGCGGATACGAGGGGTGGTCTTATTTGGAAAAATAGATGAGTGGACTAAAAGAATACGGTGGAGTGATTGTGGATTTACCGTACAAGGTTTGATTCGTACCGATGAAATAACACCCTCACGATCAGTACTTAGGTTCAATACTTCATCGTATAAGGATGAAAAGTCTGCCAACTATGCCAAAATTCCTGATAGGCCGGGATTTTTATAAGGTTACCGTCAGCAGGGTTAAGGGCCCGGCCCAGCAGATCCCAACGCTTGTCACCCAGGCTTAAAGTATCGTTTTGAAAAGTAAAAATAGCACCTGAATCTGGGTATTTGAAGGCTGTAAAACTCGCCTTGTCGGAAGCTAAAACCAGCACAATGGGCTGATCTCCCACCTTATCCTGGATGATACGCTCCTTTTTCAATCGATTCCAATCAAAAGCTTTCGCCTTTTTTTCATCTAAAGCAATGCCCACAACCCAGGATTTTTCATTCCAGGAGGCCGTGTCGCTGCCCGTGAGTTTGCCACGCCCGATACCCAGATCATAGGTGTCCATGCTGTCGTATTCCGCTTGAAAGAAGGGGTCGCGCTGCATCACCAGGCTGTTGGGGTATAAGTCCAGCCATTCCTGGAGCGTAGTTTGGGTGGACGGCAGTTCTGGAAGTGAAGTGCCTTTCAAAGGGCCAGCTACGGCTTCTCCGGTGGCTTGTCGCCACCAACTGTGGGTCGTCGCATCTTCGAACATGGCGTTGAAATGATCCATGCCAACCAGTCTAAAAGTCTCCGGCTTCCCGTTTACGATTGGAGAAAATATTCGCCCACTGCGGCAAACTGTACAATAGGTCACCATCACCGGAGTGCCGCCCACTATGTCGAGTACTTGGTGATGATAGCCCATGAATTGGATAGGATAAGCCTTGGCTTGCCCGTTGCTTTGAATGCCCAACACAAGTTTTTCGGGGCTCACTTTATTTGATGTAGCATCGGCCATTTGTAGGGTTCTAGGCTGATAAAACATGTGATCGGCCGATAATTCAAAATTGAGCAGGTATAATATCCCCAAAAGAGCTGCCAGGGCAATACCCGATTTCCACTTCGAATCGCGAAAGGCCGGGCGAAAGCAAATACAGATCAAAATTCCAAAAATGGCACGTAACATCCAGCGGTACTGATTCAATGCATAAGCCCAATCCAGGCTCTCTATGCGCTGACTCCCTGGCATAGGCATGATGAAAAATACTTTAGTAATTTCAAAAAGGACTAATCCGGCAATACTGAGGTAGAATAGATTTTTCATGAAAAATAAAGTCTGATTTTACCGCAAATAAAGAGACAAAGATGGGAGTCTTGTTAGGATTTGCTTAGGTTATTCAAAATTGCCGCACTTTTGCCGTCATGAAAAAACAAGGCAAGTTGACCGCGCATCAAAGTTCCCGACCCGAACCCTCGGGATTAACTTTTGGGAAGTTGTGGCTGCTTGCTGCCTACTGCCTGCTGCACTTGCCTACTGCAAATGCCCAAACTGCCGATTCCTTAGCCGCCCTACTAAAAACCGCTCCCCCGGATACCCACCGAGTCACGCTTTTAACCGATTACGCTTGGGAAATCAATGAATCTGAAACCAATTTGGCCGATTCAAAAATCCAGGAAGCCATTTCACTAGCCCAAAAACTTGGATTCAAAGCAGGGGAAGCCACTGCCTGGAATGGCCTTGGTGTGGTGGAAGAAATCCGGGGCAATAACAAAGGAGCCATTGCAAATTATGAAAAAGCCCTTGGACTCCGCCAATCCTTGGGCGACCGACACGGAGCATCTGGAGTGCTGGTCAATTTGGGCAATGCTTACGAGTCGCTGGGCGATCTTTCTGCTGCCATCAATCGCCATCGTGAAAGTTTAGCCGCCTTTGAAGCCTTGGGCGATACCATCCGCATGGCCCGGGCGCATACCAAAATCAGTAGTGTACTTTCCGCTGGAGGAGCTTACCCGGATGCCTATGCAGAACTTAACAAAGCGCGACTGCTGGCCGAAAGTAAAAGTGATTTGGCTACGGCCTATAAAATTTATACGCAGATCGGCCACAATCGCTTTGATCTCGACATGTTTACCGAAGCTAAACCCTGGTATGAGAAATCACTGCAATTACGCCAATCCATAGGCGACTCCGTTGACGTCGCTGACGGATTGGTAGATCTTGGAAATTCACTTGACGAGATGGGCAGCGAATCAAAAAATCAAGAATATTCTGCTTTAGCCGCTCAACATTACAAGCGAGCCCTTGGGATTTATCGCACACTTGACGACCAGCCCAGCATCGCCTCCGTTTGTAATAACCTCGGAGACGCACTCAAACATCTGGAACAATATGATGAAGCGATGCGCTTCGCAAGGGAATCAGAGCGAATCAGAACAGCACTGGACGATCAACCTGGGTTAATGGAGACCTACAACACCCTCAATGATGTGCTTTCGCGACAAGGGAAGCCGCGCGAGTCACTTCAATACATCCAGCGGTATTACCAAATAGCTTCAGATATAAACAACAAAAATTACCAGCTTAGTGCGCTCAAAGACTTTGCAAGAGCTTACGCAGATTTGGGCGACTACCCGAAAGCCTACGACTATGCTAAAAAATACAACGATGCACGGTTCAAAGCTTTGGGAGAAAAACGTGCACAAAACATTGAAACCCAGCAGGCCCTAACCTCTGTCAAAGAACGAGAACAAGCCTTAGAGCGTGAAAAAAACAACACCGCGCTCCGGGAAGCCGAACTCGATAAAGCCCGTACTTTCCGAAACGCACTACTCGGAGGAGCTATTTTACTCATACTTTTAGTTGGCCTGCTCTTCAGCCGAAACCGACTTCGTGCGCGCGCGAACCGACTTTTGACTGCCAAAAACGAAACCATTGAGCGCGAGCGCCAACGTGCCG
>JBBQLD010000412.1:0-4235 GCA_038327555.1 Chitinophagales bacterium | reverse complement strand
CCTTTGTTCCATTATACGGTCTTTATTTTTCTTTAAATAGCCCCACTATTCGCAGAAAAATAGTGTTGTCTGATGAAAAAATGGCTGACCTAAAATGACTACGCTATTATTCTCGCGTTCCTAAGGAACGCGACAACAATAACGTAGTCATTTGATGCCACCCTTTGTTCCATCATACGGCCCCTATTTTTCTTTAAATAGCCCCACTATTCGCAGAAAAATAGTGTTGTCTGATGAAAAAATGGCTGACCTAAAATGACTACGTTACTATTGTCGCGTTCCTTATCACCCACTACTTACCAATTAAAAAAATGGTATCCATAATAATGGGCTCTGACTCCGACCTGTCCGTAATGCAAAAGGCGGCAGACATATTAACTGAACTCCAGGTGCCGTTCGAAATGACCATCGTTTCAGCGCACCGCACCCCGACGCGGATGTTTGAGTTTGCCAGCGGTGCACATGAGCGCGGCATCCGGGTGGTGATTGCAGGCGCGGGTGGAGCGGCGCATTTGCCGGGGATGGTGGCCGCTATTTCGCCCCTGCCTGTCATCGGCGTACCAGTCAAATCCTCCAACTCCATTGATGGTTGGGATAGCATCTTGTCCATCCTCCAAATGCCGGAAGGTGTACCAGTCGCCACGGTGGCCCTCAATGCTGCGCGAAACGCTGGAATTTTGGCTGCACAAATGCTCGCCACCAGCGACCCGGCATTGTTGCAGCGGATTATACAGTTTAAAAAATCGCTGGAAACTAAGGTGCTGGAAAAGGCAAAAGCGATGGAGCAATGATGTAAAAAAAAACAAACCAACCAAGCCATGTCGCAAAAACATCGTCGTCGTAAGGGTTTAAAAAAAGGCCTGCCGCCAGGTTCGCTGGTGTATACTGGGCACCAAAAGGATTCGCCTGCCCGTGTGATTAGTCTAACGTATACGAGCGAGTCTTTTGAAGAAAAACAAGGATACACGCCCCCGTTTTTGCAAAAAAAAGAAGGGGTTATGTGGACTGATGTGTGTGGGCTCACCGATACCAAGCTCATCGAGCAAATTGGTAATGACCACCAAATTCACCCGCTTGCACTAGAAGATGTGTTGGATACGCAGCAGCGTTCCAAGCTTGAAGAGTTTGACAATGGGCTGTTTTTCATTGTGCATCATTTGAAAGTGGATTGTACCGCCCTTGAAATCCACAGTGAGCAAATTGCACTTTTTGCAGGGCAGAATTTCCTGGTATCCTTTCAGGAAGATCCAGACGACACCCTGGCTCCCGTGCGCAAACGCTGCGAAGATGGCGTCGGCAGACTCCGGAAAAAAGGCTCCGATTATCTGGCTTATGCGCTGGTAGATTTGGTGGTAGACAGCTACTATTCAGTGCTTGACGATCTTGAAACACAGGCGCTGGAAGTCGAAAGCAGCCTGCATAGTAACGGAGCGCTTCAGACAACCAAAGTACGTATGTTTGCGCTAAAAAGGGTGTTTAACGAGTTTCGTCACCGATTGCTTCCGCTTCGGGAGGCCGTCACAAGGCTCTATCGAACGGAGAGTGATTTGGTGGAAGAAAGCACCCGACTTTATCTCCGTGATTTGGTGGATCACGTGGCGCAAATCCTTGATGGTATTGATAATCAGCGCGATATGCTGGCCAACCTTGAAGCGCTGTTTCAGGCCGAGGCCGCCAATCGACTCAATAATGTGATGCGCCTGCTAACGGTAATCAGTACTATTTTCATTCCGCTGTCTTTCATTGCAGGCATTTATGGCATGAACTTCGACTATATGCCCGAATTGCATTGGAAATATGGTTACTTCGTTATTTTGGGCGGGATGTTTTTCGCTATGGTGGGAATGTTGGTTTACTTTAGACGGAAGCATTGGATCTGAAATTTTACACTCCTCTTTACACCATGAAATACTACCACGTTCTGTCCTGGTATCGTGGTGTGAAACTTTATCCCGCAGTAAAACAAATCTACTTTTATTAAGCATCTGCCCATGTCTCGCATTCTACTTTTTCTACTCCTGCTTTCCACCGCCCCACTTTTTGCCCAAGAACCTTCCAAAGCATCACTCCATCCCTGCGGCACACTTGGGGTATCGGATTGGTTGCGCGAATACCGTTTTCGGCCACCAGTGCTTGATCGCTCGGAAGATACGCTTTGGGTCGCCTTGCAGCCACACCTCCTTGCAAAAGACAGTGGAACAGGCCGGATCTCTACAGAGAAATTCCTCAATGCTTTTTGTAGGTTAAACGCAGATTTTGCAGCCACCAACATACAATTCTATTTTAAAAATGAGTGGGATTTGCTCAATGAAACCGATTGGTACGCACACAGCACTATTGTGCAAGGCATTGAAATGATGCTGACCAACAATGTGCCCGATGCGCTCAACAGCTATTTTGTTGCGGATCCGGCGGGAAACTGCGGGTACAATCTTCCTTACGGCGGCGTTGCGATCGCACATAATTGCGCTGGGGCAGATGACCACACCTGGTCGCATGAGGTAGGCCACGCGCTTTCGTTGCCGCACCCCTTTATTGGTTGGGAAGGAAAGACCTACAGTTTTAACCTCCCCACGCCAGAGCTTTTAACTTACGACTACACTTACTTTCACGACACGATTGATACGCAGGTACCTGCCCCACTGGATACTGCACTGGTGGAATTTTTGGATGGAAGCAATTGCGCTCAAGCCGCCGACCTCATTTGTGATACCAAACCTGACTACCTGAGCTATCGCTGGGACTGTGATGCACAAAACCTAAGCACAACGAAACAAAAAGACCCTATAGGTGCGGTTTTTTATTCGGATGGGACTTTGTTCATGTCTTATGCCTTTGATCACTGCCAGAGCCGTTTTTCGCCGGAGGAAATTGCGATAATGCGGGCTACCTTGTTTACAGAAAAAGCCAACTGGGTCTCCCCCGTTATGTTGGAGCAGCCGATTGATGAGCAGCCCGTGGCCATCGAACCAATACAAGATCAGATGGTACCCACAACGGGTGCGTCATTTTCTTGGAAATCTGTGCCCAATGCCACGCGTTATCTAGTGCAAGCGTCACGCTTTGTCAATTTTTCGTTCAAACAAGTAGACGTAATTACAACAGATACATTTCTGACTGCGGGACAACTTTCACCCAACCTGAAATACTACTGGCGGATACGTCCCTTCAACGATTGGCATGCTTGTGCCCCGTTTAGCGCGTTGGCTACCTTCAAAACAGCCTCCTTGAGCGCGGCTTCTGAACCTGACGCCGATGGCTGGCGCTGTTATCCTTCTTTGCTGTCAAATGAGATGCCGATCACGCTGGAAGTTCCCGATACCTGGCGCGGTCAGGATGCCCGATGGAGCATATTCGATGCGGCGGGACGATTGGTTTATCAATCCTATATCAACCTGCACGCCTCCAGAATGAAAATTGAAATGCCATCAAGTCTGTGGCCATCAGGGATTTATCACTTTACCCTAACGAGCCGGCTCGGAATGAAACAAGGGGCGTTTGTGCTGGAAAAAAGCTGATAGGGTTGGGGGATTTGTTTATTTGGGGATTTGGGGATTTGTTGTGCCTGAGCTTGGGAGGATCTGGAGGAGTTTGGAAATCTGTGTCAACTGCTGGTTGCGCCCCCTGCCCCTGAAGGGCAATATCGTTGACTTAATTCTAACGTGAGTTTTGGATAGCCTCAGCGTAAAACAAGATTTCGAGTAGCCCGATAGGGCGTTTGTGGGGAAAGGAACGGCGTAGCCGTGGCATTATTATGTCGAAATAATGCCACGGCTACGCCGTTCTGAAAAAATTTAACGCTGGCGCTACAAAAATGTCACGGCTACGCCGTTCCTTTCCCCACAAACGCCCTATCGGGCTACTCAAAATCTTGTTTTACGCTGAGGCTATCCAAAACTCATGTTAGAAATAAGGATATTTTGTGGCAACATCTAGCATTCCCGATGCAATATCGGGAATGCTAGATGCTGGAACTCAAAATCCTTAATTCTACTTTGTCCCTTCTGAAATTCATCAAGTTTTTTGTCCGCGAATTGTCCTGTCGCAGCGAAGCGTAGACATCTACACAACCCTGGCTATGTTTATAATCCCTTTGCTACCGAGACTTCGGTAAACTTGGGTTGGGTATATGCCAACGCTCCCCGGCCACAGGACAATTCGCGGACAAAAAACTTGATGAATTTCAGAAGAGACAAAGTAGAATCAAAGATTTTGAGTTCCAGCATCTAGCATTC
>JBBQLD010000411.1:0-4245 GCA_038327555.1 Chitinophagales bacterium | reverse complement strand
TGCTTTACATGGGCCTTTCGGGAAAGGATCAGAATTTTAAGGAAACTGATTTGCGGCAGGCACGCGGCTTTACGTTCGAAAGCCCCTTGGTAGAGCTTTCCCTGAAAGGCGAGATTTATCCTTTCGGGCTTTATAAGTCTCCCAAAACTGGTGAAAAAGGACGGCTAAAAACACGCCGATTCGTGGCGCCCTATGCTGCCATAGGAATTGGAGGTGCTTATTTCAAGCCTAAAAACGATTGGAATCATGCAGATACAGGCGGTGGCGCGGCTGCAATACTCATCCAACAAGACATTGATAAAGCCTCCACGTCATCCATTAGCATCCCGATGGAACTTGGTTTCCGCTTCCGAATCAGCAATAAATTTACCCTGGGATTGGCTGGAAGGGTGGCATACACGCCAAATGATTATTTGGACGGCGTAAGTGCAAGCGGAAACCCGGACAAAACCGACTGGTTTTATACCTTGCAAGCGGTAGCAAGTTATGCTTTCGGCAAACCAACGAAACAAAAAGCCAGCCGCAGGCCACGCGATTCAGAAGACAAAATTCCATCTGCTGATAGCGACGGTGATGGCGTAAATGATGACAAGGATGAATGTCCAGACTTACCAGGTCTTCGAAGCGTCAAAGGTTGTCCAGATGCTGACCGGGATGGTATTCGGGACGCAGATGACCTTTGCCCTGAACTTGCTGGATTGCCAACCTTGAGCGGCTGCCCGGATCAAGATGAAGACGGAATTGCAGACAAAGACGACAATTGTCCTGAGGTGAAAGGGGTACTTGCTTACCGTGGATGCCCAGCAATTGATCGAGATAAGGATGGAGTGGCCGATGCTGAAGACCTTTGCCCGGATATGAGCGGCCAACTTCGCTGGAAGGGTTGTCCAGACTCAGACAGTGATGGAATCCCGGACAACAAAGACGCTTGCCCAGGCATCGCCGGGCCAGATCATCTGCGCGGCTGTCCTGACACAGATGAGGATGGGGTTGCCGACAAAGACGATGAGTGCCCCACCATTGCAGGCCTGGCAGCTAAAAAAGGGTGCCCAGAAGCCATGCCTGCGGCGATAAAGATACCTTACAAAGCCATTTATTTCAACTCTACGCTAGATGATTGGCAGGTGACTTCCTTGATCACACTCGATGAGATCGTAAGTATAATGACTGCCGACCCGTCGCTGTTTGCTCGTATTGAAGGGCATACCGACAATACCGGGAAAGAACCTGCTAACGATTTGCTTGCAGAAAAACGCGCCCAAAAATGCCGGGACAATCTGGCGACCAAGGGCATTGCCATGGAGCGACTCAATTACATTGGACTGGGCTCCAAAAAGCCCACAGTACCCAACGATACCCGCGAACACCGACAACTTAATCGGCGGGTAGAAATCCATTTTTATAAAAAATGAACCCTTATGGATTTTGGGAAGTTGCCTTCGGTTGATCAAGTAGATTTTCAGCTACCAGCTGAGCCTGCACAAAATGCGGGAGTATTGGCTATACTTCAAAAGCCATCAAATCCTACACTTTACCTGGGCCCAACTGGCTACAATATGAAGCCTTGGGTAGGAAAATGGTATCCGCCGGGCGCACGAGAGTCCGATTTTTTGCGCCATTATGCCGCACAGTTTAACACGATTGAATTCAACACCACCCACTACCGAATCCCGGATGAGGCTACTGTGGAGCGTTGGGCTGAAGCAGTGCCGTTAGATTTTCGTTTTTGCCCAAAAATCCCTCAAAGCATAAGCCACGCCAGAGATCTTGGGCTTTCGGGCTCAGAAATGCCCGTTTTTTGCACTGCAATTCAAAGACTTGGACCGAAGATGGGATGTTGCTTTATTCAGCTGCCGCCACATTTCATTCCCCGCGAATTGAATGTATTGGCTCGTTTCTTGGACTATTTTTCAAAAAAAATACCCCTTGCGGTAGAGGTAAGGAATCCTGCATTTTTCCAGAATACAGCCGGCGGGGAAGCTTTTTTTGAACTGCTCGAAAAGCATTCCGTAGCTGCGGTAATTACAGATGTTGCAGGCCGACGAGATGTCTGCCATCTTCGTTTGACGAATGCTCGAACCCTCATCCGATTTGTCGGGAATGGCTTGCACCCTAGCGACTATAGTAGGGTAGAAGCATGGGCGGAACGTTTAAAAACCTGGTTTGATCATGGGCTGCAAGAGGCCTATTTTTTCACGCATGAACCCGACAATTTGCTTGCACCGGAGTTGACCGCTTTTTGTGCAGAAATTTTCCGACAAGCCTTGCCTGCCATAACCCTGCGCGGCCCTAAACCTGTGGCCGGCCAGCAGGGCAAGCTTTTTTAATGCTGATTTAGTTTATGAACGGGCAAATAACCTCACTACTGGACCTTTTGAAAACACTAAGGAACTAAGGGCCACTAAGTGTTACACTTAATAAACCCCTCTTAGGCTTAGTGCTTCTTAGTTCCTTAGTGTTACACCAATTAAACCCCTCTTAGGCTTAGTGCTTCTTAGTTCCTTAGTGTTTTCAAAAAGTCGAGTAGTGTGGTAGATAACCAGTACCGCTTCCAGTAAATGACGTGTCAGTTTGGCGAATCACTTGAGTATGTTTGGAATTTTCTGACCTTTGCAGCCATAATTTTTTCAATTTTTGACTTTAATGACGAAGTATTTGATCTTTATTTTTGCGCTTTGCGCACTCATTTCCTGTAAGGAAACCCCTACCCTGCCAGGCAGCGCCGACCATCCGCCTACTTACCAAAAAGAAGCCTTGCAGAAACTCCGCTGGATAGAAGGCAATTGGAAAACTGATGTGGCTGGACCTGGTTATTACCAGACCTATCAATTTGCGACTGATAGTACCTTAGAGATCGTCTCTTACCAATTTGATGGGAAAGACACTTCTGCCACAACCACTGCGAAGGTTTATTGGAGAAACAACCACTTATACCTTGGCCCAAATGGCGAATGGGTGGCCGTGTTGCTGGACAAAAAATCCATTCAACTTGATCCTGTGCGCCAGGGTTGGCTCTCTATAAATTGGACTAAAAACAGCCCCGATGAATGGACTTCTGTGCAGAAAAAGCCTGATTTTACGCGCACCATAAAAATGAAACGGCAACCTGGGCTGAGTGAATTGCTAAAAAAGTAGTGGTGACCACGCTGCAAACGAATAAAAAAGATGCCCGCCTGGCCAATTGACCGAGCGGGCATATTAATTTATGATCCCTAACGCCGCAATTAAGCGCGAGGTTCTTTGCCCAACACCTTTTTGGGTTTGCCTAATCCGGCTTCACGCCAAATCGCTTTTTTAGACTTCTTGGCAGCTTTGGTTTTTTCTGCCATTAAAACCGCGTTGGTTGCGCTAACGATACCACCGCTTACGCAGAGTTCATTGAATTTCACTTTATCTGTGCTGCCTGGCTTGATTACCTCGCCTTCTTGCTTCACCACAGAAGTTTCCATGATGTGCTTCACTTGTACCGCTGAAAGATCAGGGTAGTAAGAGCGAATCAAAGCAGCAACACCTGCAGCGGCTGGGCTTGCCATGGAGGTTCCGCTGGCCGGGCCGTATTTTCCGTCAGGAATAGTAGATTGAAGTTGAACGCCTGGAGAAAAAAGATCTACATTCTTCTTGCCATAGTTCGAGAAGCTGGCGACCCGCTTTTCGCCGGATTTCCAGCCAAGGGCACCGATTTCCATCCAAGTTGAAATGCGCTTTTCTTTACCGAAAAGGCCTTTTTTGATAGGTTTCTGTAATTCGTCGTTCGGGAAATTTCCAGACTCATCGTTGTCGGCTGCGCTATTTCCTGCTGCGTGAATCAATAAAACGTCGTGCGCTGCTGCGTAGCGCATCGCTTGGTCTACGTACCATTTATCCGGGCTATAACCTTTGCCGAACGACATATTGATCACGCTTGCACCATTGTCTACGGCATAATAGATCGCATTGGCTACGTCCTTGTCGCGCTCGTCGCCATCTGGCACACAGCGTACGGTCATGATACGCACATTATCGGCTACGCCTCTGATACCAATACTATTGTTGCGGTTGGCAGCAATGATACCAGCAACGTGTGTACCGTGGAAAGCGTCAGGGCCTTCATATTCGTTGGTGCCGTAGAAACGGTTCTTGAGATCATTTGGGTCATCTCCAACCATAGCACGGGAATTATAGTCCGGATTGAGTTGATACTCCACCTGATTATAAAAGAACTCAGATGCTTCTTTTTTGGCATCGTCAAGGTCTTTACGATTGCTG
>JBBQLD010000410.1:0-4249 GCA_038327555.1 Chitinophagales bacterium | reverse complement strand
AGTGTGCAATCCTGTTGATCAGTCATCGTGACGCAATACTCCCCAGGCGCAAGGCCGTAAATGGAAGAACTCATAGACCCGTTGCTCCATTGCATGGACAGCCAACTTGATTGATCGATGGAAATTGACCCGGTATTGGAATTTGGAAATGGCGAATCATATACTATTGCACGAAAAAAAGACGGCACTGAAATTACTTGTTCGGTAACACAGCCTTCATCGTTGATTATTTTGACCGTGTATAACCCTGGAGCTAGTGCAATTTCATTTCCTATGCTGACAGAATCGTTCCAGGTAACGAGGTAGTTATTATTACTACCCCAGATGTAATAATTCCCTGTTTGTAAGTTGTTACATAAATCCGGCATAAAGGTGAAAACTTCAACAAAAGGTGCCATCGGCGGCGGTGAAAACAGAATCACAGGTTGTTTTGTGATGTCACAACCAAACTGATCCGTCACGGTCAGTACAACATTGACCGATGGAAAATTTGGACCGTCGAAATAGCGCGTAAAAGTTTGTGCCGTTGAAACGATCTGGCCGTTCAAAAGCCAGGCAAATTGTGGGCCGATCGCATTGGTGGTGGCCTGAAAGGTAATTGCTGTAGAATCTACCAGATAACAATCCAAAATATAGTCTAGCGCAGCAAATGCGGAGAGAAGCGGTTCAACCAAATGTTCTTCCGACACAATGCTCTTGGAAGCAGTGCATCCCTCCTGAGTAACCATTAGTGTATAAACACCTCCGGCACTCGCCAGTAAACAAGGCGTTTGCGTGGCTGGTATACCATCCTTAGACCATTGATAAAACGCTGTTGGTGAGACCTCAGCACATAGATTGATGGTTGGATTATTGCAAGTTACGAGAATATTTGAAGGCATATTTGCCAACAAAACGCTGGGGTCTACTGGATTGACCGTGAGGGTTAACAGGGTGTCGCAGCCCCCATTTCCGGGGATATTTAGGGTGTAAATACCTGGGGCGTTGATTATTACGCCGCCAACTACAATGCTTTGCCCTACACAAAGCCCCCTCGAACTATTTTGTTGCACGGTGCCCCCGCCAGGAAGGTTGAAGGATTGCACCACGATACAATTGTGGGCATCGGTAAGGGACATTGCGTAATTACCACTGTTCGGGAAAACGGCCGTAGCTGTAGTCTGGCCATTTGCCCAAAGATATTGGTAAGGCGGGGTGCCACCATTGGCTTGCACCGTGATTGCTCCTTGCCCTCCACCGCATGCAACTGGCTGAATATTAGCGATCTGGGCCGTTAATGTGTCTGGTTGCCCAAGCACGACGGTGCTCGATGTAGCATAGTTTGCACTAGTTACGCTCACGGTATAGGTTCCAGCCGAGAGGCCATTTTGCTGGAAAAAATTGAGGCTAACATTGGACCAATTATAGAATAGTCCGAAGTGATCGCCCCAAACACTAACGGCAATGGTTCCATTGCTTTCTCCGTGGCAATTGGGCATTTTAACCGTGGTGGGTATCACTACAAAAGGAGCAGCGGCAGGCCCTCCGTAGGTAAAACTGAGTTTGTAATTTTGGCCGTTGTTGTTTTTGGTCAACGTGGTTTCTGGAATAAAGTCATCGCCAATCGTATCGACTTCGGCCACTAAATACACTTCCAGGGTATACGTTTTCCCTACAACTAAGCCCGTGGCAAGGTCAATATTGCTGGCTTTGCTTCGGTAACGGGTAGTGTATGGGCCAAGGACGGTAAAATAATCTTGATCGAGGTTGAGGTTTAGAAAATTGCCAGCTCCCCCACCCTGCTCGTACACCCGGTATTTCAGGCTTACGCCAGTTACATTGTTGAAACAACTCTCCCAATTAATCGCCTTGGCGTTGGCGAGGGAAAGGCTTTGTATTGTGCCCAGATAAAGACTGTTGAATCGTATGCCCGACGGACAATCTGCAATGGAAAAACTATCCAGCGTACCGTTAATGCGGAGCTGCACAGCGCAGGAGCAATCGCCTACCCAATCGTAGCCACATGCTGTAGTTCTTTGGGTAGCAACAAAAAAAAGGATATTCAAAGAGAGAATACTGGCGTAAGAGATGCGCATAAGAATCGGTTTAAGTGAATAATCCGTCAAAGATACATTAGGAAGCCTTTTCGCTCCCACCTTGCGCATCAATAAACTCCTTACAAATGGTTAAGCCAAGTCCTGATCCTTCCGTAATCGCGCCGGACACGCGAAAATATCAATCAAATACTCTACCATCCTACTGCAGCGGAACGCCTTACTGGAGTCGTAAAAGAACGGTTTATAAGGGATACTATTCATCAAAACCAAATCGCCAAAGCCGTCGTCACCACAGCATTAGAATTGCTTGGCGCAGCCTCTGCATCCAAGAAAATAGTGTCCTTACTGTGGTATAGTTTTCCTTCCATACGCCAAACGGCATTTTTATGGACTTGTACATCCAGATTTGCAGAAACCCCCAAGGTCTGAAACCCATTGGCTGTTCCTGTGGATATAATTACTCCATTTTCATCGTTGTAATATTCGACACGGCCAGCCAAAGTTAGGCGGTCATTGAAAGTATACCGGGCAATTATCACAGGGCTATACCAGAAATTTGGGTCAAGCTCTCTACGGGCATTTTCTTCAAGGCCAGTATCGAATCCAAAGGTTAACCCGAACTGATCGTTGAATTGAATGATGCCATAAAAATTGTGGAATACGCGCCACAAACGGGCTATGTCTGGTTTGTCCGTCCCAAAAAAAGTGCTGCTGTTCAGGGTCACTTTAGCATCGGGCTTGTATTGAATTTGGGTTCCTCCCGAAATCAGGGAATTGCCCGGCACCCTTTGAATCCGCTGCCAGCCGTTGAGTGCCAAAGCACTCAAAAACCACTTTCCATTGGCCGTTGTATAAGACAATTTGGCTCCTGACTCGAAGTAGGGTGAATTATCGGCCATAATGCTTCGGGTTAACGTCCAGCAGTCCTTGCCAATCGCACTTTCAAAACCAATGTGGGAGCCAAAAATTCCGCCATCTATCCAAAGGTCAAGTTTCTTGGAAATTTTAACTCCGGCATTGGCCTCATACAAATTTTTAAACGTA
Organism: Chitinophagales bacterium; assembly: GCA_038327555.1. Lineage (GTDB taxonomy): Bacteria > Bacteroidota > Bacteroidia > Chitinophagales > Saprospiraceae > M3007. The sequence goes on along the minus strand of JBBQLD010000410.1, from coordinate 1,169 downwards.
CTTGGTTCTGCAGCCAAATTGGCATTAGTATAAGTACCCGCCATAATGGCCAAATTACCCCGTAAACGCTGCGTACTGACTGCCGCTTTTATGAATCCTATGTTTAGGGTAAATTCATTGTGTCGATTATACGCATAAGTAAACCCTGGCCGATTCCCATCATTGGGCTGGTTGAAATCATATCCATAATAAGGTTCGGCGTAGCCACTCACCGTGAAGTTAAAAGCTGAAGTATCTACCTGGGCGATGAGCGCCAAAGGGATGGACAGGAGCAGTAAAAAAACGATTTTTTTCATTCGAAATCAAGTATTTAATGGTGATTTACAAAATTATTTTTGGGGAAAAGTAATGAAATATATTTCAAATTATCGAACACCATGTTGAACGCCAAAACACTGACCCGTGTGGTTCCGAACATTCCAAAAAGTGGTTAACGAGATTTATGCAGCTTAGACCAAAGGTTCTATACCACCCAAATGCACTTTATCGTACTTTGGCCGCTTCAAACCAAACCAATGCAGCATCTCACCCTTTCTACTCAACGCATCGCACATTATTATGCTTTTGGCACGCCCGGGCCGCATATCAAGCAGTTTTGGATTGTGTGTCATGGCTATGCGCAGTTAGCGGACGATTTTTTGGAAAACTTCAGGCTGCTAGAAAATGATCGTACGCTTGTATTGGCTCCAGAAGGGCTGAATCATTTTTACCGTAAAGGTTTTGATGGCCCTGTGGGTGCCAACTGGATGACCCGCCACAATCGCCAATCTGAAATCGAAGACAACGCAAATTATTTACAAGCGCTTTACGACGCATATATCCCCCAACTTCCGCCGGATGTGCGTATCATCCTGCTGGGTTTTTCTCAAGGAACTGCTACGGTTTGCCGCTGGATGCTGGAAAAACGGCCCAAGTTTCATGATTTATTGCTTTGGGCAGGACTACCTCCTGAAGACCTCGATTATGCAGCACACAAAGCTTACCTGGCTGACAAAAAACTTTATCTCTTGTACGGCACAACCGATCCTTTCCTCACCCCTGATCGGATGAACACCGTCCAGGAAATCGAAACCAAAAATGGTATCGACTTTGGCGAGCGCAGTTTTGAGGGTGGACATGAAATTTTGCCCGATACCCTGCGAGAATTACTGTTGAATTTGAACTGATTT
>JBBQLD010000409.1:0-4267 GCA_038327555.1 Chitinophagales bacterium | reverse complement strand
AACAAAGCCCCAAAAATGAAAAGCGAATGAGCATAAGCGTTAATTATTTTAAATGCAGCCGAACGCATTTGCGCGTCCGGCTGTCAAAAAAAAAACTGTAAGAAACCAAATAAGAAAACCATGTGAATTGAACCTGTATTTAAACAGGTAGAATTCATTGAACAGAACTAGTATTTGGGTTTGATGCGCTGTAAACACTCAACCCATTCTTGTCCAATTGGTGAAACAAAAACAAATCAGCCCTTTGAAATCTAAAGCTGACTACGAAAGCACTATTTACTCCATGCGCGTCTTCCGAATCGGTATTTGGGACGCCTCTGATCCAGTCTTTCAGGCCATATAGATCCTGTCGGGTATTACAATCTTGGCTCCGATCTGAATCAAACTGATATTTATCACTCATAATCAAAATTGTTGTTTAATGAAACTCAACTTGACCTGTCTCCAAATGGTACGAATAATGTTTACCCAATCTTCGATATGACCCGGCAATTTGGTTGTGCCAATGGCACCGGCAACCGCACCACGTTTTTCATGGCCCATGACGACAATCACTTTTATGATCGGACTGGTGCCACGTTCCTAACCTTCTGGTAACAATGATTCCAGATTGGGCGATTGGCTGAGGTTTGTTGGCGCGGTGAACGCATTCCCGATTTTTGTTGAAGCATATAGCTCCGTTGTGCCTGAAGCATAATCGCTCCAAACCACCAGGAGTGCTCCGTTTGCCAAGGACGCAGTTTTGATTAACGGGCTTACATTGTCCTCTTCGTCTGGAGCAAATGACGGATATGCCACTCCGGGCAGTACTATTTGTGGGTTCGACCAGAAGACAGATTGGCTTTGAGCTGATGCTGTCAGGAGTAGTAAGGCAATAAGTATTGAATATTTCAAGGAATTGTGTGTTTTAGTAAAATTATGAACACACATGATCGCCATTATTATCAAACCATTGGAGCAATAAAATTTTATATAATGCTTATGCTCCTATCTGTTTCTAAATGGTATAGTGCTGCCATTTCCTGTATTTTTGGCCTAAATACACATCAAACTGTAATCACGCCCCTTCATAAGGTCATTATGCAGCAGGTGAAGGCTGTACTGGTTCTTGTTTACAATTGGGAAAGGAGAGTGCCAGGCAACAAAACCCCAAAAATGAAAAGCGAAGAAACAAAAGCGTTAAGTAATTTAAATACAGCCGAACGCACAAGTGCGCGTCCGGCTGTGAAATCCAAAAAAACTGTATGAAACCGAACAAGAAAACCATGTGAATTGAACATCGTTATTCGAAAGTCAAATCAATGGGACTTAACAAAGGTGACCCAGGTTATGCTGTTCAGCAAAATGGGTACTTCAAAAAAAACATACGCTCAAGATTCGGTCTTTGGCGCGGCGAAAGCATTGTACTGTCCCCAATGCCACAGGATACCGATGGATGGATATGCATCAAAGTTGAAGGAGTCGATTCTTAAAATATTGTGGGCCAATTCTATCCATACATCCTTAAAAATCCTTCTTTCTACGGAAATGCCAAGGCTTGGCACCGACTGCCCACGCTTCTTAATTACCCCTTCCGTACCAGCGTTTTGAGATACAAAATGATTCCCTCTGTAATACCCCAATTCCATGGATAGGGCCCAGCGGCGTTTTGTGCCATGTGGCATCATAACGTAATAGCGTGCAAAGCCGCCACCCAACCAAGTTTGCACATCAGGCAATGCATCCGCTTTTGACCAAAAGACACGATTTTGCAAGCCAACAAAGAGCCGCTTTGTTATGCTCACTGCCCCTCTTTGATTGCAGGCGAACAAGCGAAAACGCTCGCCTTGTGGGGCATTCCAGCCTGGGATTCCATTGACTGTAGTCCCCAGCAAAAATTGTTTGCCAAAGTAATTTTGTTTTTGCGCAAATGCTGGGAAACTGAAAAAGCAGGTAGCCGCAAAGACTGTGCTGAAGAATAGGGAACGAGACATTTTTTAGAATTTTTTCAGGCCACATAGCTCCTGGCGAGCGTTACAATCTTGGCTCTGATCCGTATCCAACTGATATTCGTCACGCACAATCAGGATTGCTGATTACAAAAACTCAACTTGACCCGTCTCCAAATGGTAATAAGCCGGAATAATCTTGATCTTGCCCTCCTTTAAATACTGAGAGAGGATAGGATCTAACTTTTTAAGTGCCTCCACTTCTGCAAGCACGTTTGCTTTGCCAGCCTCTTCCAGTTTTTCCGGTTTGCCAATGAATTCCTTAATACCAGGCCGAATAATGTTTACCAAGTCTTCGATATGACCCGGCAGTTTGGCAGTGCCAATGGCGCCGGCAACCGCACCACATTTTTCATGTCCCACGACGACAATCACTTTTACGCCCAGCACCGCTACGGAGAACTCAAGCGACCCAAAAGAAGCGATCGCAGGAGCTTGACCAGCGGTGCGGACAATAAAGAGGTCCCCCAAGCCTTGGTCAAAAATAATCTCTGAAGGGACCCGACTATCGCTACAGCCCATGATACTGGCAAACGGTGTTTGCTTTTGAGCCTGAACTATTTTACGATTGTCGTCGCGGTTGGGGTGTGCCGATTGATCATTGATGAATCGGGCGTTCCCTTCTTTGAGCCGCGCAATAGCTTCTTCCGGGCTCTGTGGATAAGGAAGTTCAACCGCTACCGCCTTATTGGAATTGGTTGACGGGTTTAGTGCTGTTTTGTTTTTTGATTTGTCACTGTCGGTTTGGCAGGCTGAGGCCAAGAGGAAAAGGCATGTTGTTAATGCCAATGGAAAAAATTGCTTTATCATGTGTGGCGGTAGTTTTATTTAAAAGAAGGGTTAATTCCCTTCATTTCCTAACATGTTCACGATCGGCGTTTTGCCGTCTGTGATAATAGTCTTGGTATTCGGCGATGCGGAAAGTTTTTGGAATGCCTCTATTTGTTTGAATTTCAGCACGTTCGGAGTAAGGCTGACACTAATCAAGTCATTCGCCTTTTTGATACCTTCGGCTTCAATCTCATTGCCGCGGGCTCGGGCTTCGGAATCAATGATGGTGGCGTTTTTCTTGCCCTCAGCTTGTATTCGGGCAATTTCCTTGGCGCCTTCGGCATCAATGATCTGGCGCTGGGCTTCCTGTTTTTGGCGGTCCAAGACAAACTGCATCCGCAAAGCCTCTTGTTCTGCTTCAAGTTTGGATTCGATGGATTTTGACAAGCCCCCTGGCAGCGTGATGCTTTTCAAAAGCACGGCTTCAATGATAAAGCCCTTGGGTGCACAGACTTCGATCAGTCGCTTTTTGATCTCGTCTTCTATTTCGGCGCGCTTGGAGCTGTGCATGTTTTTGGCATCATACTTTGAGCATACATCCGAGGCTGCAGAGCGGAAAACGGGTAGAATTAGCATTTCTTCAAATTCCATTCCGGTCTCTTTCAGAATTTGAGGCACCGCACTTGGCTTGACTCGGTATAAAATCGAACTTTCCGACCGAATCGTCAGGCCTTCTTTGGAGGGCAAATTTTCGATGATGGCTAAGTTCATCGTTCTAACCGGCACTCTCACGACCCGGGTCGTGAACGGATTGAAGCCAAGAACTCCGGGCTGGTGCACTTTATCCCCGATCTTTCCAAAGGTTCGCCTTACAGCAACCTGATCGGGCATAACTGTCGCACAACTGGTCATCAATGTTACCAGGGCTGCGATTGCAATAAAATTGATCTTAATAATTTTCATGTTTCAAAACTGTTTTATTTTGAAACAAAGGTGGGTGGGTGGGTATTAGAAACGCATAAGAGCCGATTAAGAACTACATTAGATTTATGAAATCTTCAACAAGATATCTAAGGAATGGCATCAAATTGGGAGGTTATTTTGACCCCATTCCTAAGCAAAACGGGGCAACAAAATTTGGGCGAGAGTCCCTTTCCCGGCTTCTGATTCCAAATAGATGCTGCCCCGGTATTTTTCAACAATGGTTTTTACCAAAGAAAGCCCGATGCCACTGCCTTGCAAATGCCCACTTTGTTTGCCTCGATAAAAAGGCTTGAACAGGTGTTCCAATTCATCGGTAGCAATACCCATACCATGATCCACTACTTGCAGGCAGATGGATGTTTCTTGGAGAAAGAGTTTTACCGTCACGGCTTGATCGTTGCCGTATTTAATGGCGTTGTCGAGCAAATTGAAAAAGGCAGTCTGCAAAATAATCGGATCGCAGCGTACTAGAAATAGGGAAGGATCCGGGGATTCAATTTCCAAATAAACGGAATGGCTGGCCT
>JBBQLD010000408.1:0-4270 GCA_038327555.1 Chitinophagales bacterium | reverse complement strand
AAGTGTAGACATCAACACACCCCAGGCGCTGTTTATAATCCATTCGCAAAAGAGATTTCGTTAAACTTGGTTTGTTTAGATGTCTACGCTCCGCTGCGACATGACAATTCGCGGGCAAAAAATTTGACCAATTTCAAAAGTGACAGAGTAGTATTAAGTCAGCTATATTGTCCTTCGGGGGTATGAGGCGTTACCGGTAATTGACACAGATTTTTGCACACGCCCGTAAACTAATCCCAAGCTTTGGCGAACCAAATCCCCAAATCCCCAAATAAACATATCCACAAATGCAAGACACCTTCACCATAAAACTCCCCGCTTTCGAGGGGCCTTTCGACCTTCTGCTCTTCTTTATTGAGCGGGACGAACTGGATATTTACAACATTCCGATTGCCAAAATCACCAACGATTTCCTGGGCTATATGCACGAAATGGAGGAGCTGAGCATGGATGTTGCTTCCGAATTTATCGTCGTGGCAGCCACACTCATGCGCATCAAAGCCAAGATGCTGCTGCCCCGAAAACAGGTGGACGAAGAGGGTAACGAGATAGATCCGCGCCGCGAATTGGTGGATCGATTGCTCGAATACAAGCGTTACAAAAGTGTGCTGGACGAGCTCCGTCGCCTCGAAGAAGTGCGGGCTTTTATGAATCCTCGCGGCTTCGCTACTGCCGAAATCCGTCAACTTGCGGAACAGGCCCTCGCAGAAGCCGAACTCGAATCCATCAGCCTGTACAAACTCCTGCGCGTATTTGAGCGGCTGGTGACTCGGTTTGAGGAAGATCAAAAAACCAAGCGCGTGCATACCGTGTACAATTTTACATACACGATTCAGGATCAGCGGGCTTACCTCATGGCCAAATTAGAAAAGGGAGAAAAGCGCGATTTTGAGGAAATGTTTCTTGAGCTAGAAAGCCGTATTCATGCCGTCGTAACCTTCCTGGCTTTGCTCGAATTGCTCAATGCGCAAGAGGTGGTGCTGATTCAAGGGGAGGGTATGAATAACTTTTGGTTGAGCTTGCCAGAGGAGGAAAAGTGACGTCATTTTCGTCATTGGGTCATTTAGCGTCATTGGGGTCATTTTCGTCATTGGGTCATTTAGCATCATTGGGTCATTAGCGTCATTTTCGTCATTGGGTCATTTATTGTCATTGGGGTCATTTAGCGTCATTGGGTCATGGAGTCCTTTTTAAACGCGGAAACCAGGACCCAATGACGCTAAATGACCCAATGACTAAAATGGCGATAAATGACGAAAATGACAAAACCTCCCTATTGCCATTTCAAAGTCATCATCATCCGATTCAAATCTTCTCGCATAAACGCCACCACGGGTGCCAAAGAATCTGGCCTTGCCACGGTGTTGAAATACAGCGCTCCACGCACAAAATGCTGGGTAGAATCCGTCAGAAAAAACTGGTAAGAAGAGGCCGCCGGGCCTTCTACATTGAATACCACGCCATGCACATGATCGGCAGGGCGATGTATAGGCTGCTCATCTATGTAGGTCGCTTTTACGGTGTGTTTGTTGGTCATCTCAAATGCATCAGCCACGAATTTGTCAAAATCAGCCCTCGAATGAATGGGGTAATAGCTGCAATAAATCTTCGCGTTCAATTGTGGCACCAGGATATTGAACCAGCATTGATCCTTGGGTTTTTCGTCAAAATACGCGGTGTCTTGCTCGATTTTTGAGTACACCGGCTGATCAAAAGTGAAATGGCAATAGTCTTGCTCGAAAGGTTTGTAGGCTTTTAGCGGATAATCAACCCGTGGATAGGCGCGGGGCTTAGGCACGGGCGTGTAAGCGTCGCAGCCAAGCAGGAACAAGCCGATGGAGAGGGCAATCAGGGAGAAGAGGACTTTCTTTTGCATGGATGTGTTTGCTTGATGGGAGGGTCAAAGGTAGGTGGTAGTGCGGATTGCGCAGGTTCAAAAAATGAGCACTACGCTTGGTCGTGCCCCCTGAAGGGCAATGTCGTTGACTTAATATTACTTTGTCACTTTTGAAATTCATCAAATTTTTTGCCCGCGAATTGTCATGTCGCAGCGGAGCGGTGAAATATACACCACCCCCTCTTTTCCACCATCGCCTGTAACACCCGTTTACCTATCCCGCGGGGGGTTGTTTCGGTGACCCCCCCCCCCCCCGCCCTGACAATTCAAGTTTATCGAAATCTCCTTAGCAAAGGGATTCTATACAGCCCTGGGTTGTGTAGATGTCTACGCTTCGCTGCGACATGACAATTCAAGTTTATCGTGACAAAGTAAAATTAAGTCAACGACATTGCCCTTCCGAGGCAACGGGGCCAACCTACCGTTTCAAATTCCAAACTTTCACCCGTTCCTCATACCGCGTTCGATTGATCGGCCAGGCAGCTTTGTCAAGCGAGCCTTCAAGTTCCTCCCCCAATCCTTTGAGCAATCTGGGAAAAAAATCAATTCCCGTAGCATTTTCTACCTTGTCTATTGAGCAGGCAAAATCCGTCACGAGTTTGTCGCTTTTTTCATTGGGCAGGATAAAGGCTATGGCGCGCTGCTGATCCGGCGCAAGCAAAATCTTGTAATACGCTGCCGGGACGGTCACTTTGCTGAAGCCAATTTGGCCCAAACCGGGCTGCGAAAGCACGGGGCCTGTCACTACGTACAGCTGGTTGAAACGCCGGGCCCAATCCCGGGTAAGTTCTTCCAGTTCTCGCCAGATGCCCATGTTGAACGCGGGTACCTGCGGACTCATGTTGCTCATGAAAAACGACTCATCCATGGCAGCAGCATTAAAACCCATATCGGCGGCAGGACAGAGGTGGCCTTTGTCGTAGCCGCTGGCATTGTAATCGCGGGGTGTGGCGCTTTCAGTGCGCACCGCCGGGTCGGGCCGGAAGGTGTTTGGGCGATCAGCCCAGTTTTCGTTGAGGCGCTCCCGGGTGAGTTCGTAGGCTACCCATTCGGCTTGTTCGTGGTCTTCATTGTAGCCGAGGGTGTACCAGATATGTTGCACGACCTCGCCGGAAGAAGCGGGCAAAATCGCTCCAGGTACCTGGCTTTCGGTCGGTACCTGGGTGGCTCCAGCTTCTTTTTTCGGCTTGTTGTCGGGGATTTCGATGGGTGGTTTTTCGTCTATGGGCTGGCCAGATTTTTTGCTGCCAAATTGATTGAACAGAAAAAAAGCCAGTCCTGCGAGTGCGGCAAAAATGCCCGTTTTAAACAACATACCGCCGGAGCTGGAAGAGGAATTGCGTCGTGCCATGATAGGAATTGTTTGGGCGAAGGTAGTATTTTGAGATAATTTACTACAAAAAGTTTTTAAAGTATTTCCAATACTATGATCGTGTGTCATTCTGAGCGCAGCGAAGAACCTGCGAAAACTGTTTGAACGGCATGCTTCCTCGGGTTCTTCGCTGCGCTCAGAATGACACACGATCATAGCGGATTGGGGAGGCAAAAAAACTTTTTGAAGCGAAAAACTACTCCAACGCTGCAATTCGCCCTCGCACCGCTTCTATCCACGCCCCCACATCTGGCCGACCTGTGACGGCATGCCATTGCGCGTAGAGTGCCAAGCCTTTGCGGTAGAAGTGCAAGGCCTGCTTGGCATCATTTTGGGCTGCGTGCCATTTCCCCAATGCTTCATACGAAACCCCTAAACCAACTCCCAACCTTGCCGAATGCGGATTGGCGGCGTAGAGTTCTTCCGTCAGTTTCAGGTCTTTTTCAAAATAGCCCAAGGCCTCCTCCATTTTGCCCTGCGCCTGAAAGATGCCGCCTAATCTTTCGTAGGAAATGGCCAAACCGTTTTTGAGGCTTTCCGATCGCGGGTTGGCGGCGTAGAGTTCTTCAAACAATTCGGTTTCTTTTTCAAAATAGCTCAAGGCCTCCTCCATTTTACCCTGCGCCTGAAAGAGGTCGCCTAATTTTTCGTAGGAAATGGCCAGCAAGTTTTTCAAATCCTCTGATTCAGGATTGGCCTTGCAAGCCTCCTCATTGATCTGTTTGTACTGCTCAAAATAGCCAAATGCCTTTACCACATCCCCTTGATTTAGGGCCAAAGTCCCCAGCCTTTCAATGGTTGCACCCATATTTCGTTTATCATCCACCGCAGTATACAAGCGATTCGATTCGGTTATAAACCGCTCGCTATTCGGGAAATCACCAATATCCAGGTATCGGTCAGAGATGGCCCAGCACAGCCCCGCCAGGCCGTGCTCCTCGAATTGAAGCTGCTCGACCACCGCAGCAGCGTAGGGCAGCAGGGGCACACTTTCGGGCAGG
>JBBQLD010000407.1:0-4291 GCA_038327555.1 Chitinophagales bacterium | reverse complement strand
GGAACGCGGCACCAATAACTTAGTCATTTGATGCCACCCTTTGTTCCATCATACGGCCCCTATTTTTCTTTAAATAGCCCCACTATTCGCAGAAAAATAGGGTTGTCTGATGAAAAAATGGTTGACCTAAAATGACTAAGTCATTTGATGCCGCGTTCCTAAGCAACCAATTCGAATCAGAAAAAAACCAGATCCAGGCAGCATAACCTGCTCATGCTACAAATCACTGATTTTACAAATCCAAAAAATATGTCCCGATCCTTCGATTATCTAGATCACTTAGAAGCTCAATCCATTCATATCCTGCGTGAGGTGGCAGGTCAGTTTGAACGCCCGGCATTACTTTTTTCCGGAGGAAAAGACTCGATCACCCTCGTTAAACTGGCTGAAAAAGCCTTCCGGCCTGGTAAGTTCCCCTTTCCGCTAGTCCATATTGACACGGGGCACAATTTTCCGGAGGTCATCGCATTCAGAGACAAATTGGCGGCTCAACTAGGTGAAAAGCTTATTGTTCGCAAAGTGGAAGATACCATTCTGCGACAGGGATTAAAAGACGGAACGGGCAAATACCCAAGCCGCAACGCATTGCAAACCAATACTTTACTCGAAGTTATTGAGGAATTCGAGTTTGATGCCTGTATCGGTGGTGCTCGAAGGGATGAGGAGAAAGCCCGTGCGAAAGAGCGTATTTTCAGCATTCGGGATGAGTTCGGTTCCTGGGATCCCAAACGGCAGCGACCAGAGCTTTGGGATACTTACAATGGCGCCATTCGAAAAGGAGAAAACGTTCGGGTATTTCCCATTTCCAATTGGACCGAACTGGATGTCTGGAATTATATCCAACGGGAAAAAATCGAACTCCCTGATATCTATTTTTCCCATTCACGCAATTGTGTCGTCACGCCTGGTGGTCAATTATTGGCCATTACCCCACACATTCGGCTTGATTCAGAGGATATTACCTCCGTCCGGGAGGTGCGTTTCCGAACCGTTGGAGATGCCACCTGTACCGCAGCCGTAGAAAGTCTGGCCAGCACCGTGGAAGATATCATTCAGGATATACTGACGACCAAAATCAGCGAACGAGGCGCCACCAGACTGGACGACCGCTTGTCGGAAGCCGCCATGGAAGATCGAAAAAAGAATGGCTATTTCTAAGCTCACTACAACCCGCAAACTTAAAAAAGTAGAATGGCAGGCCTTAAATTCCCACATTCAACGCACAACACCTTGATTATGAACATTCTGAAATTTATAACCGCCGGAAGTGTCGACGATGGCAAAAGCACGCTGATTGGTCGGCTGTTATTTGATTCCAAAGCGGTATCGCATGATATTTTGCATACACTTGAACGCCAAAGCCGCAACAAACCCGATGGGGTGTTGGATCTTTCCCTGCTTACGGATGGGCTTCGTGCCGAACGTGAACAGGGTATTACGATTGATGTGGCCTATAAATATTTCAACACCCCGCGCCGCAAGTTCATCATCGCGGATGCCCCCGGACACGTGCAGTATACCCGAAATATGGTTACCGGGGCCAGCAATGCCGATCTGGCAATTATTCTTGTAGATGCCCGGCAAGGGGTGGTAGAGCAAACCCATCGACATAGCCTCGTTGCTTCGCTGATGGGTATCCCGCAAATTGTAGTGGCGGTGAATAAAATGGACCTGGTAGAATACGACGAAAAAGTCTTTTACCATATAGCCGCAGAGTATCAAAAGCTTGCACAAAAGCTTGACTTAAAAGACGTTAAATTCATACCGATAAGTGCTTATGTTGGAGATAATGTGGTGAAACCCTCCAAAAATATGGCCTGGTATTCCGGAGAAACCTTACTTGATTATCTGGAAACAGTCACGGTCAATCAGAATTGGCCGCAATATGATGCCCGATTTCAGGTCCAATATGTGATCCGCCCACGCACCGAGGCTTTCCATGATTACCGGGGCTATGCTGGCGCATTGCGCAGCGGTACCTTCAAAAAAGGAGATCGGGTTCGGGTACTGCCAGCAGGTATCGAGACTACGCTAAAGTCCATCGAAGTACATCAAAAAGAGGTGGAAGAAGCTTTTGCGCCGCAGCCTGTGGTATTGCATCTGGAAGATGACATTGATCTATCCAGAGGGGCTTCACTGGTAAAAATCAATGAGTTGCAGCCTTCCGTCACCCAGAATATCGAGTTAGATGTATGCTGGATGAGCGAACGACCTTTAAAACCCGGCGATCGTTATCTGCTCCGCCATAATACAACCACGGTCAAGGCTATTGTCAAGGAAATTCTCTATCGGGTAGACATACACACTTTTGAACATCAATCTACCGACCAATTAGCACTGAACGATATTGCCCGCATTCGCTTGCGCACAGCACTCCCGCTTGTTTTTGATGCCTATAAGCAAAACCGCGCCAGCGGAAGCCTGATTCTGATCAATGAAAACACCTTTGACACGGTGGCTGCCGGAATGCTTTTGGAGGCTCAAAAAGAAGCATATTTAGTGAGTGAATTTGCCATCTGAACTCCCAGACTAATCCTCGAAAACATTTGGAATCACACTCAATTTCTTACGCTAAAATTAGCTACATCATGTCACATCTACCTGATTTTCAAGCACATTACTCCGAAAATTATAGCAGTGGAGTCTCTAATGAATCTCCTGTAAGCAAGGGAGGCAGCCGTTTTGTACCCCGCCTAACCGTGGTAGGCGCTGGCCCGGGCGACCCGGAACTGCTTACGATCAAGGCCGTGAATGCCCTTAAAACTGCAGATGTAGTGCTTTATGATGCCTTAGTAAATGAGGTTTTGCTCGATTATGCACCTGCCATTGCCACCCGGATCTATGTCGGGAAACGAAGAGGCGCAAAAGCATATACGCAGGAAGAGATTAATGAACGGATAGTAGCTTATGCCAAGTGCTGCGGGCATGTAGTACGCCTAAAAGGCGGCGACCCCTTTGTATTCGGGCGAGGTTTGGAAGAATTACAGTTTGCGCGCCAATGTGGGCTGGAAACTGCTTACGTTCCAGGTATTTCCAGTGCTACTGCAGGCGCAGGCGCTGCTGGTATTGCGGTTACGCTCCGGGGCGCCAGCCGAAGTTTTTGGACGCTAACTGCAACCACCGATAGTGGCGAACTCAATCCGGAGATTTATACAGCCGCCCAAACGGATGCTACGGTAGTGATCCTGATGGGATTAACAAAGCTGGAAGAGATAGCAGCTGCTTATCGTGCGCAAGGAAAGTCCAACTTACCGGTGGCTGTAATTCAGAATGCCAGCTTAGTGCAGCAGCAAGAAGTGTTCGGCACCGTAGAGAACATTGTTGCTCAAGTTGAACAATCCCGAATTGGTAGCCCAGCCATAATCATCCTGGGAGAAGTTGTGCGGCACAGGATACCTGCTACCGAACATCTTACCCTTGCTGAACTACTCCAAAAAGCTCGTCTGGCCACCGCTGAATTTTAATCTTAATAAAAATGTCGAACCTAATCGCAGAAGCCAGCCCAATGGTTGGCTTCGACACCGAATTGCTCAAAAAACTCAGCACACAGCATTCTGCGTTGCAGCAGATGTGGTTGAGTGGCTACTTATATGGCCTGGCGTTGCATGGCCAACCGGCACCCGGCCAAAGCCCTACTCAGGAAAATGCCTTGTTCCAGCCTTTGCCCTCGGCAGCCCTGCATCAAGCCGGCGCAGCTCAAAAGCAAAAACTTTCCATATTGTATGGCTCTCAAACGGGCAACAGTAAAAAAGTGGCCAATCAGGTAGCGTTGAGTATACGCGAACAAGGTTGGGAGGTTAGTATTTCGGATTTGAACGACTATCCTAACCGCCAATTGAAGGAAGAGAAAATCGTGCTTCTGGTGATAAGCACTCAGGGAGAAGGCGATCCACCAGTTTCGGCAGAGGAATTTTACAAGTGGTTTATGGGCACCCGGGCGCCTAAACTGGAGGGCTTGAAATTTGCGGTTTGCGGTTTGGGCGACAGGAGTTACCTGCAATTCTGCGAGATTGGTAAAGCTTTTGACGCACGTTTTGAAGCTTTGGGCGCCAGCAGATTGGTGGATCGGGTGGATTGCGACGTGGATTTTGAGGAGCTTGTGGAAACCTGGACTCAACAGGTGCTGGCTGCCTTGCCCAAACCAACGGGCGGACAAAACGGTGCCGCTGGTCAGCACTCGCTTTCATCCGTGTCCGCTTTCGCCGATTTGGCTGCGGTAAATGGGAATGGTCAGCCAGCCAGTTTATCCAAATCCGAAAAGTCGGCATTTGACCGAAAACGTCCCTTTTCC
>JBBQLD010000406.1:0-4315 GCA_038327555.1 Chitinophagales bacterium | reverse complement strand
AGGCCTAAAATTGAGCAGAAAAAGCTTCGGCCGTCGGCCTCAGATTCTTCACTACGTTCAGAATGACAAACACTTTGAACGCGCAAATTTTCAAAATAAAAAAGTGTACGGCTGAAAGTTTTTTGGGAAAATATTGCTGTTTACTGATTGTATAATTTAGTCAATTCCGTGTTTAAAGCCCAGGAAATAGTTTTTTTTGACCTTTACCTCGTTATTTTGTACAACCCAATACGTGCGTAGTTGCTTGGCACACCCTGAATGGAATGGTCTTCTAAATCGTACCAACAAACAAGTATGAAAAACACAGCAACACTTTGGTTCTTTCTCTTGCTTTCGCTAGCGGCCAAAGCCCAATACATTCCAATGTTGGAAGAAAGTAAGTATTGGATCCATTACACCTATTATGACAGTGACCACCCAAACATTTCAAGTGGCCATTTGATCACTATTGATGGAGACACGCTTATTTTGAACCTGAGCTATAAGAAAATATGGATCAAGGGCTTGAAAGGAAGCCATCCTTGTCCACCCTCGCAACAGCCCTGTTTTCAACTTGACTATCCGTATACGACGACAAGTGCAGATATCGTCGGATTTGCCCGAGAGGATCTTGCTGCCCAAAAAGTGTATTTTTTGCCGGCAGCGGCATGGTTTTGTCAAACTTTAGAATACGAACTGTTTGATTTCTCGCTACTTCAAGGAGATACACTCAATGATTGCCTCCAGGATGCTGTTGGAACAATGGGGCAGCCGGGCTATGGCCTGGTGGATAGTTTAACTACCGAGGAGGCCTTTGGCAAAATTCGAAGAGTATAAACACTTATGGAGTGGTCACGTATAATGGCTTACCCTATTCCGGGCGTGTTGGTATTTATGAGGATATTGGCTTTGGAGGCTTTGGATTATTTCATCGCTATTCAAATTTGACCATCTTACATGATTTTTGTGAAGGGAATTGCAATATACTATCGGCAACTGATGACATAACAACCGAAAGTACGCTTGAAATTTTCCCAAATCCTGCGGTTCAATCAGCACATTTAAAATTGACACTTCAAAAACCTGCCCGGTTGAGCGGCAAAGCAATCAATTCGCTTGGGCAAAGCGTAAGCCTTTGGGACGCCACGTCCTTTGAGGTGGGCGAACAAACTATCTTGTTGGATGGGCCTCAAAAGGGTTTATGCCCTGGATTATGGTACATTCAGATCATGGATGCGAGTGGGAATAGCCGGGTGTTTCCTTGGATTTTGATGCCTTAGTGCTGGTCAATTTACGCTTCATCGACCGGTCTGGACACCATACGAATCCGCCCCCGTATCCGACTCAAAGACTCCGGTTTTACCCCAATGTAACTGGCAAGTTGGTATTGCGGTACCCGATCCAATAGCTCAGGCTTATTTTTTAATAGATGGAGATACCGTTCCTCCGGGGAAGAAATCATATAGAGGGCCATTGTCTCCTGGTATTGACTAAACAGCTCTTCAACGCCTATTCTACAAAGCGATTCAAACCGAGGAAACTGCCGGAAGAGTTCTTTTTCAGCATTTTCCGTACAGATAGACACCGTTGTTTCCTCCATGCACTCCCAGTAGTGTTTTGCTGGGGTTTTATACATCCGACTGGCATATGATGAAAGGGAATCGCCTTCCATGTAAAATGCTGTAGTGCGTGCTTCGCCGTCCATCAGATAATATTCCCGGACTAAGCCTTTGTAAATATAAAAACACTTGGACGCGACCTGCCCTTCCCTCAACAAGAAGGTGCCTTTTTTAAGCATTTTAATCGGAAAATCATCCTTAATCGCCTGCAATTCTTCGGGGGACATTGCAAAAGCACCGCGTATTTCATTTATTGAATCGAGCAAGCTTGGTGCATCTGCCGGAGTATGGAATGTGCTTCCGTCCTTCATAAATAATCTCGTTTGAATTAAAAAACGAAACTACCGTAAGACCATTTTTGGGTTTTAATTATTGGATAAAAAAGAGGTTTTGTTCGACCTAGATTATTCATAAGTAAGGATCACATTTCCCAGCTTTTGGCCCTTTGCCACATATTCGAATGCTTCCCTGATTTCTTCTAAAGGGTATCTCCGGTCTATCATGGGCTTAAATTTTTCGTTTTCCAGCAACTCCTGCATAATGCGCAAACTTGCTTTGATATTTGAAGGCACTGGAAACAGCACTTTTTTGCCCCCACGTATTTTTGTGAGGAGTGGTAAATAGAGGTTTTCTGCGTTAGGGCCCAACTCTGAAGAAATATAAATACCGTTGGGTTGCAGTAAGGATTTACACTTGCCAAAAGTGCTCTTGCCAACAGCATCAAAAACAAAATCAAACGTTTCGTCCTGATTGTCAAAGTCTTCTAGGCGACAGCCAACTACCCTATCCGGCTTCAGTGAGGCCACAAGCGCTGTGTTTCGGGCATCGCAAACGGCCACCACATAGATCCCATTAGCTTTCAAAATTTGCACCAATGCCGAACCAATACCTCCTGTTGCGCCATTGACAAGTGCTTTTTGTCCGGCTTTCGGGTTTGCCTTATGGATGAAATTTAGGGCATAATGGGCGGCCTCTGCACTTGCGGCAGCTTGTTCGTAGCTGATCTGCTCTGGCATTTTCAACACAGCTTCTTTGGTTGATATGACAACATATTGGGCATGTGTGGCCAAGCCTTGATCATTAAAGCCCCAAACCTTATCGCCCACCGTGAACGTCGTCACATTTTCGCCAATCGACTCGATTACTCCGGCAAAGTCAGTACCCGTAGTAGGAGACTTCGGTTTACCCAAACCCGTGAAAAATTGCATTACAAATGGTTTCCCTGTAAGCACTGCGCAATCCGTTCGATTAACGGTTGTAGCATAAACCCTGACCAGTATTTCATGCGCTTTGGGAATTGGCACGGGCACATCTTCGATGTTGATCACATCGGGCGGGCCGTATTTCAAACGAATTGCTGCTTTCATAATTCTTCTTCTATGTTTTAAAAATAAACCCGGTACATGAGGTTCGGGAAAAAGCCAAATTGTGCGACATATCCAATCTTTCCAGGTTCATTTTCATCGTAATATTCAGAGATTTTCCCTTTATGGTTGGTGATATTGTCAATGTTTAAGAAAAATTCGTGCGTGGCCCGGCGTTTGTTCCACTTGTAACTTGCGGAAAGCAGGATTTGGTAGGGGTCTGAAATGTCGTTGTTGTACGCTTTTTCATAATCCCAAAACCTGTTGTTGGCAGGATCAACTGCCAGATTTCCTTGTTCATCGCGTAGCAAGGGAATGATCTTTCTGCCGCCGCCAAAAAAGGCTTTTGCGTTTAACCCGAGCGTCTGATTTTTCTTCTTTCCAAGCTTTGGGAATTCTTTTCCAAAAAGGATATTGACCAAATAATTGCCATTGAATTGCGTGTTTCGCTCCACCCCATCGAGTGCTTTGTATTTTGACTCGTACAAGGATGCATTGATCAAATAATAGTAATTGTTGCTAAAAAACCTTTCTACCGTGATCTCCACACCGTAATTTTTGCCAGTTCCTTTATTCACCAAATCAACATACTTGAATTCCAATCCTTCATTTATGGTTGAATAATAACTCGTATCGTTATTTTCAACGGGCAAACTGTACAGATTTTGATAATACGCTTCCACTTTTGCCAGCATATTCTTTCCGAAACGTTTTTCATACCCAAGGACAAAATGCTGCGCTTTTAGTAAATCCAAATCCCGGTTGGGTTCGATGATGCTGCCATCGGCCTGTTTCACCTTCGAAAAGTAATTGTGTGTGGACTCCATATTGCTGTGCTTGCCGTATCCAGCACTAATGGTACTGCTGTTGGTTAATTTCCAGTTCATGGCCAATCGAGGTTCAAGCGTGCTTTTTTTGTTGAGCAAAACATTCATATTGTGCATGCCAGCGACCAGGGTGAGTTTTTCATTAGCCCTATATTTCCAGCTAAAGAAATTTCTAACGGTACTTATCTGCGCATTCAAATCGACCAGGGTAAACCTGTTTGCTGCATCCCCCTGCAACTGGCTTTGCTTGAATTTTAGATCAAAAAGGGTGTATTTAGTGCCTATTTGAATTTTGTGTTTTGCACTTATTTTGTGGTTGTATGTAAGCGCACCCCTGTAGGTCGACCTCAGCAATCGGCTGTTGAAATTCAAAACCCTGCTGACTGCAGAATCCCTTAAAAACTCGCCGTCGTCGCCATATATTTTTACCACTTTTGATTCGAAAATATCGTCGTCGATGCCTTCATTTGAGTAGGCAAGGGTTGTTTTCAGGAAACTTTTGTCACTGATACTCAAGGTGTGATTC
>JBBQLD010000405.1:0-4318 GCA_038327555.1 Chitinophagales bacterium | reverse complement strand
CGTCCTGTTCAATGAAGGCATCAAACGCTGCGGCTTGTTCTGCAGGGGTGAATGGTGTGGCTCCAGTAATAGGAACAAACGTAAGCTCACTAGCACTGTTTGGCACAAAAATGACATCATTGTTGTTAACCAGGTCGCCATTCATGTCCCCTGAAACATAATAGGAAAAGCGCGCAGCGTTAATATTTCCAGTAAAGCCGCGACGTTCTCCAACATAGCCCAGCGTAATGGCTGTTGCACCACCGAAATCGCCACCGTACTCAAAGCGATAGCCCAATAAACCTACTGTACGACCTGGAGCATCTTGATCTGCAAAAGCGAGATTCAGATCGTTGTTGCCGCGTATTGAGCGAGTGCCTGTCCAAGAGCCAGAAGCAATGGATCCTGCACTCATTAAGTCCTTAGCCTGGCTGAACGTGTGTGCAACCATACCATAAAGACCCTTCTTGTTTGGATATTCCAATTTGATCGTTGCTGCGCGGTACCAGCCTTCGTTGGTAGTCGTCATTACTGCAGCGCGGGAAACGTTGTCGTTAATCCGTACTGCTGCGCCTTGTCCAGTGGTAAGTCCGGATGCTGGGAAGCGTGGGCGGTTATCAGGCCCGGCAAAAGTTGCAGTTGCGGGTTCGAAGTTTG
The DNA here is from genome assembly GCA_038327555.1 of Chitinophagales bacterium. Classification (GTDB taxonomy): domain Bacteria; phylum Bacteroidota; class Bacteroidia; order Chitinophagales; family Saprospiraceae; genus M3007. The sequence continues at coordinate 3,682 of JBBQLD010000405.1, read as the reverse complement.
CGTCAAAATATTTTACTGCATTTACGTTGCGGTTGTACAGGAGTTCTACCGATGCAACCAATCCAAAAGGCAACTTTTGGTCAATACCAAGGTTGTTTTTCCAAACCTGTGGGAATTTGTACGAAGCATCGGTTGCCGCAATGTCAAACGTAGAAGGGAGTGTAGGAACATCTGGAATGAAAATATTGGTCTCCGCTGTAAATTTATTCTGGAGCGTTTTACTACCCAAATTGTCGATAAAACCAGTAAGTACACCGTTATTGCCAATGGTATTAGACACCCAAACATAAGGTGGACGACCAGTGAAGATGCCCAGGCCACCGCGCACCTGAGTTTTCTTGTTTCCAAAAACATTCCAGTTAAAGCCGCCACGTGGCTCCCACAATACCTTTGGGTCTGGAAGTTTGCCAGTCTCCAATTTGTAGCCCCGGTTGCCATTTTCATCAATATAATCTTGTCCATCTACGGCAGCATTAGCTAGACCTGTGTTTTCAAATACAATCACTCCGGCACGCACACCGTAGGTGAGTTTCAATCGCTTATTCACTTGATATTCATCTTGTGCATACAAATCGAAACGATTGACTTTCAGGGTTTGAAGCGGCTCTTCAGCACCAGGCAAGGCGGAATAGCGATACTGAAAACGATTGTATTTTACTGCTGAAGTATCTACATCTGGGTTTGCGAGCCCAAATGCTGAGGCTGCGTAAAACTGTGCAAGAGAGTCGAAAACATACACACCGTTGGAGGCCGGGAAGAATAAGTTGTCAGACTTATACCCTTCGTAATTCGCACCAATTGTAAAGGTATGTTTGTTTTTATAGATAGATACGTTGTTAGTGAAGTGGAGCGTGCTATAGCTCAACTTATTGTTAGGTGTAAAAGGATCAAAACCGAATGAAATATACGTTGCATTGTCTTTCAAAATATCCACCGTCGGGAAAAGCGAACCTTTATATTGACGATCTTCATCTTGGAAGTCGTAACCAGCACTAAAACTATTGTAAACTTTGTTGCTGATTTGAGTATTTAATTCTGCAACAAAGGAACGCGTGTTGTCACCAATGAGATAGCCAGAATTTTGATAAGACATAGCACTTGCAAGGGTACGACGGTTGCCAGCACCGACAGAGTTGCTATTGCTGACCAATACGTCAGAAAGCGAGTTGTGGTGCGTGTAGCGGAGGGTCAACTTGTTCTTGTCATTTACGTTCCAGTCCAGGCGAACCAGGAATTTGTCGCTTTCCGTCTTGTTGTCGTAGTTTTCGTAAGGGCCAGTTTCGTAGCGATAATTGTCGCGCAAGTAAGTGCTCAAGGCATCTAGATCGCTCGCAAGTACACGGGTTACATTGGAGGCGCCCTGATCAAGCGGACTGCCATCAGCTACCCAGGTGGTGGCTGGAGAAGTTTGGCGCTGGCTTTCGTAGTTTGCGAAGAAAAAGAGTTTGTTCTTGATGATCGGGCCGCCGATGCTTGCTCCAAATACTTTTTCATCAAATGAACCTACGGTCGGTTTTACATCACCAATTTTGCGACCATTAAAAATACCAGAAGTGTCACTTTTACGGAAGTTGAAATAAGCAGTTCCGAAAAACTCGTTTTTGCCTGAGCGCGTTACGGCATTGAGGCCAGTGCCAACAAAACCAGTTTGACGCACATCAAATGGAGCAACGTTAACCTGCAATTCCTCAATGGCATCCAAGGAGATTGCCGTAGAGCCGGTACGACCACCAGCCTGAGCATCTGTACCCAGACCAAAACCATTGTTGAATACAGAGCCGTCGATAGTGAAGTTGTTCAAACGGCTGTCTTGTCCGCCAAATGAGTTGCCATTACCATTGGGGTTGTACTTGGTAATGCTGTTGATGGAGCGGGCACCTGTCGTTGGGATAGTCGCCAGTTGTTGGCGGCTAAAAGTAGTGGCGGCCCCCGTACGGTCTGAGCTGAAGATGTCGTTCCGATTTGCAGAAATCGTCACTTCATCTAGCACAGTGCCACTTTCTTGTACGGTCAAATCCACGTTAGCGGCAGTACCCAAACTAGCGTAAACGCCATCTTGAGTCCTGGATTCGTACCCTGTGTAGCTAACTACAATGGAATAGGGGCCGCCAACACGCACTGCTGGAAGGGTGTAACGCCCTGATGCATTGGTGGCAGTACCGTATCGGGTGTTGGTAGGGGTGTGCGTGGCAATCACCGTGGCGCCGATGAGCGGTTCGCCGCTTTTGTCTGTCACGATGCCCGAAATCGTAGAGGTGGTTACCTGAGCAAAAAGGCTGGTTCCGCAAAGCAGTAACGCTATGATAAGCAGCGTTTTACCAGCGAAAAACCGGAGTGTAAAATGGTTCATACTTAATATAAAGGATTGGTGAAAACGGAATAAATTCAGCAGCAAAAGTACGCCAGCTATGTTAATCCCCCATTAAGTTTTGTCTTTTTCTGGCAGAACCCAAGCCTTGCCTATTGGCTTAGTCTAGGAGTTTTAGCTACTTTTGAGCCGCTTTTTAAAAAGCAAGGCTTAAAACCAAAGACAATCAGGCACTTGGGTATTTTATCTGAAAACCAAGTGATTTGAGATTACGAGTGTAAAACACAAAGTCAAAATTTTCAAACATGAAAAAAACTATCCTGGCCCTCGCGCTTCTGCTTGCTATGATTTCTACGGGTCGTAGTCAAGTTATTATCACTGAAATCATGTATAATCCGCCAGAAAGCGGAGCTGATTCCCTGGAGTATCTTGAATTGCATAATTTCAACAACCTCCCTACGGATATTTCTGGCTGGACTTTCTCTTTGGGTATTGAGTATACTTTTCCTGCAGGGACCGTTATTGGGCCAGGCGGCTATCTTGTACTGGCAAAGAATGCAAATGCGTTTCAACTTGTATTTGGACTTACCCCTTTAGTTTGGACTGCTGGAGCACTAAGTAACAACGGTGAAGCCATTGAACTTAAAGATGCTATGGGTAACGTAAAGGATAATGTAACCTATGCAAATGCGGTGCCATGGCCTGTAGAGGCTGCGGGCATGGGGCCGTCTATCGTGCTTTGCGACTTCAATTCCGACAACAGTCTGCCCGCCAATTGGCAGGCCGCACCCACGGGAACTGGTGTAATCGTCAATGGTATTGAAGTAAAAGGAAATCCCAACGCAGCTTCCGGATGCACTGGCACCAACCAGATCACTGCTGTTGATGACAATCTATCGGCGCCAACCGGACAGGCCACAATTTTCAATGTGGAAGGCAATGACCTGATTATCAATGCCATAACCACCTTTATTATTCTAACACCACCTGCGCATGGCACTGCAGTGATTAGTGGAAATACGATTATTTACCAATCTGCCGCAGGCTATTGTGGCCCAGACCTGTTAGAGTATCAAATTTGTGATGCCATTAATTGCTCGGAGGCAACGGTCAACATTAATGTAAAATGCTACCCATTGCAGACTATTGCTGTGATGACCACTGAAAATCCAGCCACTGGTGTTGCAGACTCGCTCAATAAAAGCTGTGAATTGTTGGGCACTGTATATGGCATAAACCTTCGCCCAATCAATAACAACGTACCCTCGCTTCTTTTCACCATCATTGATGACAATGGTAATGGCATAGCCGTGTCTACCCTTGGTGGAACATTTGGCTATACCGTGAAGGAAAAGGACAAAATAAAGGTTCGAG